>NZ_JBFBML010000006.1:0-175405 GCF_040687075.1 Leucobacter sp. NPDC077196 | reverse complement strand
AACTCTGGTGGATACGGGCGTGGCATGTTGGTGAGCCTTTCATGGAGGCCATCGACTAGCTACCCCGAGTGGAAACCAAACTGTAGGTCAGGTCAGAATGTCACCTAAACGTGCATCAGACCCCATCGAAGAGTTCGTTGATGCTGGCGAGTCTGCCCGCAAGGCAGACCGGCCCGAGCTGATGCGAATGATCAAGTATGTGGCCGAACACCAGGTCAACTACTGCATCGTGCACAAAGTGGATCGGCTTGCACGTAACCGGGCCGACGACGTCGCCATCCATCTCGCACTGCGTGACGCGGGGGTCATGCTCGTCTCCGCCAGTGAGAACATTGACGAGACCCCGTCAGGCATGCTGCTGCACGGCATCATGTCATCGATCGCAGAGTTTTATTCACGAAACCTCGCCACCGAGACGGTGAAGGGACTCACACAAAAGGCAGCGCAGGGCGGCACTATCAATCGTGCGCCGATCGGGTACGTCAACATTGGCGTGCGTGATGAACGCGGCCGCGAGAGCCGCACCGTGAAAGTCGACGAAGAACGAGCCCGCCACATCACCTGGGCGTTCCAGGTATATGCCTCAGGCCGTTGGACGCTCTCTCAAATCCATCGCGAACTCATCGCCCGCGGCCTCACCACACTGCCAACTCCGAAGCGCCCCTCGAAACCGATCGCGATCTCAACCTTGCACCGGTTGCTGTCGAACCCGTACTACAAGGGCGATGTGACGTTCAAAGGAGCCACCTACAAGGGCAGCCATGAAGCGATTGTGCCCAAAGAAGTCTGGTATCAGGTACAGGCCGTGCTCGACGCACACAAATCCGCAGCGGATGCCACGCAGGTGCATGACCACTACCTGAAGGGCACCGTCTACTGCGGTCAGTGCGGCGAGCGGCTGATCATCACGAACGCGAAGAACCGGCACGGCAACGTCTACCCGTACTTCGTGTGCTCGGGTAGGCACTCTGGAAAGACCGAGTGCACAAGGCAAGCGATGCTTATCGAAGATGCCGAGCGGCTCATAGAGAAGTACTACGAGATGATCGAAGTGTCACCCGGGATGCGGCAAGACCTCGCTGGAAAGATCCACGCAGACTTCGACCTACTCATGGCGAACGAGACGAAAGAACTCTCGCGACTCACAAGCGAGCGGGACCGGCTCGATGACGAACGGATGAAGCTCTTAAAGGCCCACTATGCGGGTGCGGTTCCGATCGACCTGTTGAAGCAGGAGCAGGATCGCATCGCGGATCAGATCGGAGACATTCAGCACCGAATCGAAGCGCACCACGATGAATATGCGTCAGCGAGAGCAAACCTCGATGACTCGCTCGGGCTGCTCGCCAACATCGTCAGCGTGTATGAGCGTGCTGATGACGCAAACCGACGACTGTGCAATCAGGCGTTCTTTCACCGGATCTTCATCGAGGAAGAAGGAGATGTACGGGTCGAGTACGAGCGGCCCTTCGGTTCACTCTGCGACACCGAGGAGCAGATGAACGCGTTGAACTGGGCGGCTGAAGCGAAAAAGAAGGGAGAGGTTCAACCCGGACAAAGAGTGGAGACTCTTGTCGAGGGTTTGAACCTCTCCCATTTGGGGTGGCTAACGGGACTTGAACCCGCGACCACCGGCACCACAAGCCGGTGCTCTACCGACTGAGCTATAGCCACCATGCTGACCGGACTCGCGCTAGCGCGTCAGGCAACCAGATCATCATAACGCACTCGCGGGCGCCAATGCCAAACCGGCGCGGCCGACGCGCGAGTCGCGCACATGGTGCTGGGGAGGGGGCGTGGGCGATGCGCCCTAGGCAGACGTGTCGCCGGATCCAGCGTTGCCACCGTTCGCCGGAGCTTCGCCGCTCACGAGCGAAGCGAATCGTTCCGTCGCGCCCTGCGCGTGCGTGGCAGCGGCCGCTTTATCGGGTCCCGGCCCGGGCACCATGACGGCGTCGCGGAAGTAGGCGAGCTCCTGAATCGATTCTGCGATATCGGCGAGCGCGCGGTGCCCGCCCCGCTTCTCGGGCGCGCCGAAGTACGCGGCCGGGTACCAGCGTCGGCTGAGCTCCTTGATCGTCGACACGTCGATGCTGCGGTAGTGCAGGCGCTCCTCGAGCGTGGGGAGGTACTTCGCGATGAACCGGCGGTCCATGCCAATCGTGTTCCCCGCGACGAGGGGCCGGCGCCCCGACGTGATGAAACGCTGCAGGTATGCGATGACCTGCTGCTCGGCATCCTCGAGCGTCGCACCTTCGGCGATACGCGGGAGCAGCCCTGACTTCTCGTGCATGGAGCGGACGAAGTCGTTCATGTGCTCGAGCGCTTCGACGCCCGGATTGATGACGATCTCGAAACCGGGATCGAGCGGGGTGAGTTCGAAATCCGTGACGATGACGGCGATTTCGCACAGCCCGTCTTGGTCGACATCGAGTCCGGTCATTTCGCAGTCGATCCAGACGATCTGGTCAGCTGGCGTATTCGGCACGGTGGCTCCTCGGTGCAGTGTCGTGGTGCGGGCGCGCGCCCGCAATCGATTCAGTCTACTGGCGAGGATCCGGACCATCCCGGTGCGCCCCTTGGCAGGGCGCGAGTGGTGGACACTCTAAGCTGGAAGCTATGGCTGTTCTTCCCATCGTGATCTCCGGTGAACCCGTATTGCATCGCCCTGCCGCCCCTGTCTCAGCGTTCGATGACGAACTACGCACGCTCGTGGATGATCTCTTCGAGACGACGGTCGCAGCTCCCGGCGTCGGGCTCGCCGCGCCGCAGGTGGGCGTCGGTCTGAGCGTGTTCGTGTGGATGTACGACGACCAGGATGAGGGCCCGGAACGCGGTGCTGCGATCAATCCAGAGTTGTGGATCACGCCGCCAGAGCCCGGACTGCCCGGCGAGGACGAAGTCGAGGGCTGCCTGTCTTTCCCGGGGGAGCGGTTTGCACTGCGCAGATCCCCTCGGGCACTGCTGCGTGCGCAGGATGTCGACGGAAAGCCGTTCGAGGTATCGGCGAGCGGGTGGTTCGCGCGCATTCTGCAGCATGAATTCGACCACCTCAACGGATTGCTCTACGTCGATCGTCTCGTGCACCCCGAGCATCGCGGCGCGCAGAAGGCACAGCGCAAGAATGGATGGGGGAAGCCCGGGTTGAGCTGGCTCCCCGGCGTGGACGACCTGGAAGGCTGAGGATCGGGCACGCTCCGACTCCCTGAGGAGTTCGACGCGACGATCGTAAGCGACGCGACCTTACGGCTCAGGAACCGCCTTCGGCGCATTTGGCTGCCGCGTCGCCGGCGTGATCGACCACGCGAGCGCAGCTACCGCGATCAGCGCGGCCGTCGCTCCGAACGCCCAGCCGAATCCCGCGAGGTCGACGATGGCGCCTGCGATGAGCGGGCCCAGCACCCCGCCGAGATCGCTGGTCATCGAGTACGCCGCCACGACGGACCCGCCGCGCCGTTGCGCGAGAATGTCGGCGAGCACGGCCTGCTGGCCCGGATTCACGAGCGCCGAGCCCGCGCCGGCGGCGAACATCACGACCAGCGCGATCCAGAGCTCCGGGGCGAATGGGAACGCCGCATATGTGAAAGCGAGAATCACCGAACCCGTGATGAGCAACGGCTTGCGACCAATCGAGTCGTTCCACCTGCCAGACGGGAAGATGAGCACTGCATTGCCGGCGGCGTAGGCGGCGAGCACCCAGGCGGCCATCGTCGCGTCGCCGTGGAACGTCGCGGCGACGAGGAGTGGAATGACGGAGACCCGCACCCCGAACGAAGACCACCCGAACGCGAACACCGACAGCAGCAGCGTGCGGTACTGCGGCACGCGCAGCGCGGCGCGCAGCGTCATGGACTCGTCCCCGTCTATGGATCCGCGCGGGGCGCGGTCGGCGAGCGCCGATCGCCTGAGCGCGATGGCGACGACGGTCGCCGCGGCGATGAGGGTGAAGAAGTAGAAGACGAATGGCGCGCGAAGCCCGAATATCGCGACGGCGCCCCCGAGTACGGGGCCGAGGAGACCGCCGAGCAGGAAGCCGGCGGCGTTGACGCTCGCGACGCGTCCACGGGCTGAAGGAGGACTGACCTTGATGAGCAGAGCGGTCGCGGCGACGGTGAACATGGCGGATCCGATGCCCCCGATCCCGCGCAGCACCACGAACTGCGTGTAGTTCGCCGCGAGCGCAGCGGCCCCCGTCGACACCGCGACGATGAGGATCCCGATGATATAGGTGCGCCGTTCGCCGAGCCGGCCCACCACCCAGCCGGCCATCGGCGCCGAGACGAGGCGCATGAGTGCGAACGCGCTGACGATGGCCGAGGCGGCGAAATTCGAGACATCGAATTCGAGCGCGAACTGGGGGATGGCGGGGGCGACGACACCGTATCCGAGTGCGACGGTGAAGCCGCCCGCGACCAGGGCCCAGACTTCGAAGGGAAGCTTCGCCTGCTTTCGGGTGCGCACGCGGTCACGTCCCTTCGGTCTCGCCGCAGCGATCGCGGAACTCCCAGTGCCTCCGGCAGGATTCGAACCTGCGACCAACGGATTAGAAGGCCGTTGCTCTATCCACTGAGCTACGGAGGCAACTCTACGAGCGTACACCGAGTTCAGTGCGCTCGCAGTCGGCGAGCGTACACCGAGTTCAGTGCGCTCGCGGTCGGCGAGCGTACACCGAGTTCAGTGCGCTCGCGGTCGGCTCAGCGGTGCGCTTCGGGTTTTCGCTCATACATCGCGCGATCTGCGAGCGCGACCGCATCGGCGAGCGTTGCCAGACCAGGAACGGCGGCGGCCACACCCATTGCGGCGGACACGCCCGCGTTCTCGAGCTCGGCGTTGAAACGGGCGAAGTGGGAGGCCGCCTCTCGAGTGGTGACCCCGTTGGCGAGGATCGCAAACTCGTCACCGCCGATGCGGGCGACGCGGTGCACCTGGGTCGTCGCCGCGTTGAGCGCCTCGGCGGCTTGCGTGAGCAATCGATCGCCCGCCACATGCCCCTGGGTATCGTTGACGCCCTTCAGCCCGTTGAGGTCGATGATCGCGACGGAGACCGGGTCGCCGAACGCATCGACACGTTCCTGGGCATCCGCGAGTACACGATTCCAGCCTCGGCGATTCAGGAGCCCGGTCAGGGCGTCGGTGTGGGCGAGGGCGTCGGCGATAGCGATCCTGCGTCGTTCCCGGTCGATGCCGCGAGAGAGTTCCAGCTGCGAGGCGAGCAGTTCGCTCAGGAGTCGGATGAGTTCTTCGTCTACCGTTTCGCCCTCGGTGAGCGGCGTCTCGCGCACGCCGCAGAGCACTCCGAACAGGGCGCCGTCGTCGTCGCGAATCGTGTACCCGGCGTAGGATCCGACGCGTTGAGAGGCTCGCAGGTCGGCGTACTGCGGATCCTGACGCGAATCGGGCACCACATGCGCCGCGCCTGCCGACATCCTGCTGCAGAACGACTCGTGCCAGTCGACGCGGTCGCCGACCGAGATGACCTGATCATGATGCACGTGAACGTGAATCTGTTCGCCGTTCGTGACTCGGGAGACCGACCAGTCGGTGAGCGGCGTGTGCTCGTTCAAGTAGGCCACCACGCGCTCCGCCGACTGCGTGAAACTGAGCGCACCGTTGAGCGGCTCGGTCATCGGCGCGTCGTCTCGATCGGGGAGTCGCAGCGGACGGACCGTGAGAGCGCGCTCATGTGGCACGCTCCGCTTTCGCGGCGGCCTTCGCCGCCCGCTTGGTCTCTCGCACCCGCTGCAGCGATTCGGGCGATGTGATGTCGGCGACGCTTCTGAATGAGCCGGGCTCGCCGTATGCGCCAGCGGCACTTTCCCAGCCCTCGCCGGAGAATCCGAGCTGCTTGCCGATGAGGGCGAGGAAGATTCGGGCCTTCTGATCGCCGAAGCCCGGAAGCGACTTGAGTCGTTTGAGCACCGTCTTCCCATCGGGTGACCCATTGGTCCAGATGGCGGCGGCATCGCCGTCCCATTCGTCGACAATGGTCTGGCACAGCGTCTGCACGCGCGTCGCCATCGAACCTGGGAAGCGGTGCACTGCCGGGGTCTCCTTGAACACGGCGAGGAAGCGCTCGGGATCGGCGCCGGCGATTGCCGCGGCGTCGACTGGGCCGAAGCGCTCCTGAATCTTGAGCGGACCGACGAAGGCGACCTCCATGGCGATCTGCTGATCGAGCAGCATGCCGATGAGCAGGGCGAGCGGATTGTGCGTCAACAGCTCGTCGGCCGCTGAATCGTCGGTGAGGTGCAGACTCATGATGTCAGTGTAGTGACGCCGGGGCTATTCGAACCGATTGACCATGGCGAGCGCCGCGCGCTCCACGTAATCGCGGAACGCGGCGTCGTGCATGGGCGCGAGTTCCACGGCGTCGAGGGCTGCATGCATGTGCCGAAGCCAGCGGTCGCGTGCATCGGGTGTGACCGCGAATGGCTGGTGCCGCATGCGCAGTCGCGGGTGGCCGCGCTGCTCGGAATACGTCGTCGGGCCTCCCCAGTACTGCTCGAGGAACGCCTGCAGACGCCAGGTCGCCCCCTCCCAGTCCTCGTCGGGGTACATCGGTGCGAGCACGGGGTCTTCGCGCACACCGCGATAGAACTCGGTCGCGATGCGCTCGAAGGTGGGCGTTCCGCCGACCTGCGACCACAGAGTCTCGGTAACGGCATCGCCGGTTTCCCCAGAACGAAGGGTGAGGCGGGGGCCGGGTTGAGGCGTGTCGTTCATTCAGCACCTCCAGGTTGTTTCGGCAGCTGATCAGCGAGCGTGATGTCGTGCTCGCCGAACTTGCGGCGCAGTTCGGCTCGAATGCCTCGCTGCACCTCCCACTGCGCTTCGGGTCGTGTTTTTACGATAAGCCGCAGCGTCGCGCGGTCGCCGAAGATGCTCTCCAGACCGAGGAGTTCGGGTGAGCCGGTCACCTTGCGCGCGTACTTCTCTGATCGGAGCAATTCGCGCGCTGCGTCGAGTGCGACGTCTGAGACGCGCGACATGTCTTGTCGGGCATCGACTGTAAAGTCGATGATCGCCTGGCCCCAGCCCTGAGAGGCGTTGCCGAGGTTCAAGATCTCCCCGTTGCGGATGAACCAGAGCGTGCCGTCGATCGCGCGCACCTGAGTCACACGAATGCCGACGTCTTCAACGGTTCCGCTGATCGCGCCGATCGTCACGAAGTCGCCGACGCCGAGCTGATCCTCGAAGACCATGAAGATGCCATTCAGCAGATCTTTCACGATGTTCTGCGCGCCGAAGGCGAGCCCTGCTGCAACGATGCCCGCGGAGGTGAGCAGCGCCGCGAGATCGACGTTGAGTTGCGCGAGGATCAGGATCACCGCGATGACGACGATGACCCAGGTGATCACGGCACGCCCGACCGTGCCAAGCGTGCGCGTGCGCTGCACGGCGCGCGCGCTGACGTACGGGGCGGCCCGCATTTCGGACGTGGTGTCGACGTCCTGCGCCTTCTTCACACCGCGCACCACGTGCGTCACGGTGCGCATGAGCAGCTTCCGCAGCAACCAGTTCAGCAGCAGCGCCGCGGTCACGATCACTGCGATCGCGAGCGGCACCTGATACGTGGTCAGGAAGCTCTGGAATGCGTTCCCGACCACTTCCTCCACGTCGTCGACACCGTCCACTCAGGCCTCCTGATCCGCTGCCTGAACGCGCAGGGCGCGTTCCACACCCGACAGGTGCTCGGTGATCATCCGTCGCAGGGCAGCCGGAGCGTCGGTGTTGTCGTCGAGCCAAGCGCGCGTCGAAACCGCCAGCGGCTCGTTCGCGAGCTCTGCGGGGTAGAAGCCCTCGACGAGTTCTTCTGCAATTGCGTAACTGCGCGACTCCCACACCGGCAGCAACGCGTCGAAGAAGCGCGTGACGTAGGGCTCGAGCAGTGCGACGTCGTGCACGCGGGTAAACCCGGCAGCGGTCGCCCGCACGATCGCGTTCGGCTGATCGGACTCGTCGAACACCGTAGCCCACGCTCGCGCCTTATCCTCTGCGCCGGGTAAAGCGGCCCGCGCGTGCGCAGCGGACTGATTACCGTTGGCCGTGCGGTCCTCGGCGAGTCTGGCATCGATCTGCTCGGACGTCGCCCGTCCGCCGGCCGCCAGCGCGACGAGCAGCTCCCAGCCCAGGTCGGTGTCGATGGCAAGCCCGTCGAGCTGCCGAGTACCATCGAACACCGCCTGCACGGTATCGAGTTGCGCGTCACTCGAGGCGAGTTGCGCGAACGACTTCACGAACTGGAACTGGCGGTCTGATCCGGGCTCGGCGCTCGAAGCGAGGGTCCAGAGAGCCTCCGCCGCCTTCTCGAGCATGGCATCGCGGCGATCGCGTGAGACGTAGCTCGCCGACGCAAGCGTCAGCTGGCCAAGCACGGTACGCAAGGTCGTGGAGCCGGTTTCGCTGCCGACGTGGGCGAGCACGATGTCGATGAAGCGGCTGGCGGGGAACTCGCCGTCGCGCGTGGCGTCCCACAGCGTGCCCCAGAGAAGCGCGCGGGTGAGGGAGTCCTCAGCCTTGCCGAGGTGCTGCGCCGCTGTGTCGAGCGAGCGGTCGTCGAGGCGGATCTTCGCGTACGTCAGGTCATCGTCGTTGAGCAGCAGCAGCGCTGGCTGTGACGTGCCGACCAGTTCGGGTACCTGGGTGAGCTCGCCGTCGACATCGAGCTCGATGCGTTGCGTGCGGTGCAGCACGTCGCCGTCGAGCGCATAGAGCCCGAGTGCGATGCGGTGCGGTCGGAGTGTCGGATGATCGGCATGCGCCGTCTGCGCAACGGCGAAGCTCGCGTAACGGCCATCGTCGTCGAGTTCGAAGACGGGGCGGAGCGTGTTGACGCCTGCGGTCTCCAGCCAGAGCTTCGACCAGCCAGCGAGGTCTCGGCCGCTGCGGGCTTCGAGCTCGGTGAGGAGGTCGGGCAACTCCGTGTTCGAGTGGTGGTGCTTCACGAAATAGTCGTGCACGCCCTGCATGAAGGGTTCACGGCCCACCCACGCGACGAGCTGCTTGAGCACCGAGGCTCCCTTTGCGTACGTGATGCCGTCGAAGTTCACGAGCACGTCTTCGAGGTCACGAATGGGGGCGACGATGGGGTGGGTCGATGGCAGCTGATCCTGCCGGTATGCCCACGACTTCTCAGAGGCCGCGAACGTCGTCCAGCAATCGGACCATTCGGTCGCCTCTGCGACGCCGAGCGTCGACATGTACTCGGCGAACGATTCGTTGAGCCACAGGTCGTTCCACCACCGCATCGTCACGAGGTCCCCGAACCACATATGGGCGAGCTCGTGGAGGATCGTGACGACGCGGCGCTCGCGCGTCGCATCGGTCACCTGGCTGCGGAAGACGTATGCCTCGGTGAACGTCACGGCGCCCACGTTCTCCATTGCGCCCATGTTGTACTCGGGAACAAAGAGCTGGTCGTACTTGTCGAACGGGTAGGCGTAATCGAACTGCTCCTCGAAGAACTCGAACCCCTCCCGGGTCTTCTCGAAGATGTAATCAGCGTCGAGGTGCACCGCGAGCGACTCCCGGCAGAAGACGCCGAGAGGGATGGTGCGGCCGTCACGACTCGTGAGCTCGGAGCGCACCACGTGGTAGGGGCCGGCGATGAGCGCGGTGATGTAGCTCGACATCACCGGGGTGGGATCGAACGACCAGGTCGCGATCTCCTGCTCCGGCCAGTCCTCGCCCTGGGCAGCGGCCTTCGTGCCGGCGCCGACGGGTGCGGGAGTCGGCTGGTTGCTCACGATCTGCCAGCGCGCGGGAGCTGTGATCGTGAACGAGAACGTCGCCTTCAGGTCGGGCTGCTCGAAGACCGGGAACATGCGGCGCGAATCGGGCACCTCGAACTGCGAATAGAGGTAGACCTCGCCATCAGCCGGATCGACGAAGCGGTGCAGCCCCTCGCCCGTGTTCGTGTAGCGCTGCGTCGATGCGATGCGCAGCACGTTCTGCTCCGCGAGCCGGGGGAGCTGGATGCGCGAGTCGGCGAATACCACCTCTGGATCAAGTGCTTCGCCATTCAGATCGACGCTGTCGACTGAGTCGGCGATGAGGTCGATGAAGGTCGCCGCACCGGGCGTGCCACTGAAATGCACGGTCGTGACCGCCGCGAAGCGCTCGGCTCCAGCCGTGAGATCGAGCGCCACCTCGTAGCGCTGCGTCGCGACGACGGCGGCTCGCTCCTGGGCTTCTGCACGGGTGAGATTCGTTCCTGGCACTGATGCTCCTGACGATGGGGAATACGTATGGCTCCAGCCTAGGCCCGACCTTCGACATAGGTGATGAAACCGCTGAACGTGCTGTGTGAAGGCGGGCGCGAGGGCTGATGGCCGCCCGCGCCGTCGCCTTACAGTGGAGTCATGGAACGCGCACTCGGCACCTCAGATCTCCTCGTCTCGTCCGTCGGGCTCGGCTGCAACAATTTCGGCCGGCCGGGAGCCTTCACCGAGGACCAGCACGGAACCGACGCCGTCATCGGAGCGGCGATCGACGCTGGCATCACATTCTTCGACACCGCCGACCTCTACGGGTACGCCTTCGGGCGCAGCGAAGAGATGATGGGACGCGCACTCGGAGCGCGGCGCGACGAGATCGTGCTCGCCACCAAGTTCGGGCATCCCGATGCGCAGGCCCCGTACCGCGGACGCCGAGGTTCACGAGAGTTCATCAGAGCCTCGATCGAGGGGTCGCTCACGCGGTTGCAGACGGACCGCATCGACCTCTACCAGATGCATGTCCCGGATCCGGAGACGCCCATCGCTGAAACCCTCGCCGCGCTCGACGAGCTCGTGCGCGAGGGGAAGGTGCGCAGCATCGGCCACTCGAACTTCTCCGCAGCGCAGATGCATGAGGCCGCGGGCGCAGCGGCAGCAGGGGGAGTTACGGCCTTCGTGTCGGCCCAGAACGAGCTCAGCTTGGTGCGGCGAGAGGCAGACCGAGAAGTAGTACCAGCCGCCCGGGAGCTCGGACTCGGGTTCCTCCCGTACTTCCCGCTGGCCAACGGGCTGCTCACGGGCAAGTTCGCCCGCGATCGCTTCCCCGAGGACTCGCGCATCATGCGGCAGCGCCCCCACGTCGCGGAGCACGCCGACTGGGATGCCCTCGACGCGTACCGGGCGCACTGCGCCGACTGGGGAGTCACGATGCTCGAAGCGACGTTCGGCTGGTTGCTCGATCATGCGCCGGTCGCGAGCGTCATCGCGGGAGCATCGACCCCGGACCAGGTCCGTCAGAATGCGATCGCCGGTGAGCGCTGGCGCCCGGATGACGCCCAGCGCGAACGCATCGAAGCCCTCTTCCCGGTGCCGGCGGCCTGAAGAGTAGGCTGATCCGCATGAGCATCGAACGCCCCGAATCCGCACAGCCCGTCGTCGAGTTCTGGTTCGATCCGATCTGCCCGTGGTGCTGGATGACCAGCCGCTGGGTCTCTGACGTTGCGGAAGCGCGAGGGTTCGATATCGCCTGGCATCCCGTCAGCCTCAAGATCATCAACGAGGGCAATGACGCAGGCGACCACGAGGAGGGCATGCGCCAGGGCCATCGCCTCGGACGCGTAGCCGCGGCCGTTGCTCGCGCGCAGGATCCGAGCACTGTCGGGCGCCTCTACACGGAATTCGGCACGGCGATCCACCCGGGAGGCCGCGACGACTTCGACGGCATTCTCGCCGACGCGCTCGCCGCAGTCGGACTCGACGCCGAGCTCGCAGCTGCCGCAGACGACGATCAGTACGATGCCGATCTGCGCAAGAACACCGCGCACGCGCTGCATATCGCTGGGCCGGATGTGGGGGTCCCCGTGATCTCGGTCGACGGCGTCGCGTTCTTCGGTCCCGTGGTGACGCCGGCCCCTCAGGGAGAGCAGGCGCTTCGACTCTGGGACGGCATCGTCGCGGCGGCGAGCGTGCCGGGATTCTACGAGTTGAAGCGGGGGCGTACCGCCGACCCGCAGTTCTGAGTCGCTGCTCCGATAGAATCGGGTCCATGCGTATTCACGTCGCCACTGACCACGCCGGACTCGAATTCAGCCAGCAGCTGCAAGATCACCTGCGCGGGCAGGGCCATCAGGTCATCGACCATGGCCCAGCCGAGTACGATGCGCTCGACGATTACCCATCGTTCTGCATCAACGCGGCGCTCGGCGTCGCGCGTGACGAGCGCGACGGAGTGGAAGCACTCGGCGTTGTTTTCGGCGGTTCCGGCAATGGCGAGCAGATGGCGGCGAACAAGGTCGACGGCATTAGAGCCGCGCTGGTGTGGAACGACTCCACGGCGACGCTCGCGCGCGAGCACAACAATGCGAATGTGATCTCCATCGGGGCCCGCCAGCATGACGTCGCCGACGCGATCCGGTTCATCGAGCTCTTCATTGACACACCGTTCACCGGCGAGGAGCGCCACGTGCGCCGCATCGCGCAGCTCGGCGAGTACGAGCGCACCGGTGGCATCAGCGGCAAGCACGTCGACAGCCTCTAATGCCTGAGGGGCACAGCGTTCATCGCATTGCTCGTCAGTTCGCGGTGAACTTCGTCGGTACCGCTCCCGAGGTGACGAGCCCGCAGGGTCGGTTCGCTCAGGGGGCGGCGCAATTGAGCGGGCGCGAGATGGTCGATGCTCGTGCGGTCGGCAAGCAGATGTTCCTGGAGTTCGCTGGGGACCGCTGGCTGCGTGTGCATCTCGGCATCTACGGTGCATGGGACTTCGCGGGCGACGTGCGCGTCGACCCATCGATTCAGATCCACGGCCAGGCGCCGGGGCGCACGAAGCTGGGCCAGACGGGGGAGTACTCGCGCCCGGATCGCGCGCGGCCGCTCGACCGCGACGGTGAGGATTCGGTGACGTCGATCGGGGCCCCGCGCCGCACGCGCGTGCGCATGGCCGAGACTGATCGAGAGACCGCTGCACCCATCGCGTTTCCGCCTGAGCCCGTCGGGCAGGTGCGCGTGCGGCTGCTGAACGACCTTGTGTGCGCCGACCTGCGCGGCCCGACCGCCTGCGAGGTACTTACTCCGGCCGAGGTCGACGCCGTCATGCACAAGCTCGGGCCCGATCCCGCCAACGTCAACACGGCGACGGAGCGCGAACGCTTCGTCGAGCGCGCACTGCGCAAGAAGACGCCCATCGGTCTGGTGCTCATGGACCAGTCGGTGATCGCCGGCATCGGGAATGTGTATCGGGCCGAGATGCTCTTCCGGGCGGAGCTGAACCCGCACACCCCGGCGAACACGATCGACCGCACCGTGCTCGAGGCGCTCTGGGACGATTGGGCGCATCTGCTCGAGATCGGTATCACGGTCGGGCAGATGATGACGATCGACGGACTGACCGGTGAGGAGTATCAGCGAGCGCTCGTCGACCGCGACGAGCGCCACTCCGTGTACAAGCTCGAGGGCACTCCGTGCAAGCGCTGCGGCACGAACATCGCCCTGGAGGAGTTCGGTGCTCGCAAGCTCTACTGGTGCCCGGGCTGCCAGACCTGACGCAGTCAGGTGAACGGCCATTTCTGGCCGTTCATGCAGCCCGCGGCGCCGTCTCGGTGCCGGTGCAGCGCGCTGCGCGGTGCGCGTGTGGCTGCCAGACCTGACCTCCACTTGCGCCGCGCCTGAGAGTTTGTGCTGAGCTCGAGCAGATTTTCCCCTGATCGCCGGTCGCGTTCGACGTGAACCGTCGGGTGCGTCGGGGTTCTGGTGATTGTCGGTGGTGCCGATCAGACTGGAGTGGTCGACCGCATCGACCGCATCGACCGAAGGAGCTCCGCATGACTCGCACAATCTTCTACACGGCCACCACCCTTGACGGGTACATCGCAGACGACGACGACTCCCTCGACTGGCTGATGCGCCAGCCGCAGGAGGCGGGCGGTGCCGGCGATTACGAGGCGTTCATATCGGGTATCGGAGCGATCGTCATGGGAGCGACGACGTACGAGTGGGTGCTTGAGCACGATCAGGGCGTGTGGAGCTACGAGCTGCCCACCTTCGTGCTCACGCATCGCAACCTGCCGTCCCCCCGGAGTACGACGAACGGAGAGCCAGCCGACGTCCGCTTCCGGCAGGGAAGCATCGCCGAGCTCGGACAGGAGATGCGCGAGGCCGCGGGAGCGAACGACCTGTGGGTGGTCGGCGGCGGAGATCTCGCCGGTCAGTTCGCCGATCTGGGGCAGCTCGATGAGATCGTGACCTCGATTGCGCCGGTGGTGCTCGGCGCGGGGCGCCCACTGCTTCCGCGCCGCCTCGATCTCGAGTTGATGGATGTCGAGCGCAATGGAGCATTCATCGTCGCGCGGCATCGCATTGCCGGGCCCCTCCTGGAGGATCGGGAGGGCTCGTCGCTGTCGAGCGCCCGGCGCGCGGCAGAAGTGTGACATAATTGATCCTTGTGCCACGGTGCGGTACTGCCGCGAGGGTCCGCACGGACCGTGAGCCGAACACTTCAGTACTTTTCGATATCCGCGTTCCCGACTTGCGGCGGGCGCAGAGAGTAGACAATCATGCAGAAGCTCGACCTCGTCGATGCCGCGTCGCTCAAGAGCGACATCCCCGATTTCCGCGCAGGTGACACCGTCAAGGTGCACGTGAACATCGTCGAGGGCAATCGCTCGCGTGTTCAGGTGTTCCAGGGCGTCGTGATCTCCCGCCACGGCGAAGGTGTTCGCGAGACCTTTACCGTGCGCAAGATCAGCTTCCAGGTGGGTGTGGAGCGCAAGTTCCCGGTGCACTCGCCCGCGATCGACAAGATCGAGATCGTCAGCCGCGGCGACGTGCGCCGTGCGAAGCTCTACTACCTGCGCGGCCTCACCGGCAAGAAGGCGAAGATCAAGGAGAAGCGCGACCGTTAAGTCGCGTTTTTCCGGGCCGTTCTCGACGCGCCCGTGACGCTCTCAGGCTCCCCCCTGGAATAGGGTGGGAGCCTGAAGTGTCTCACCGCTCGGGTGGGGCCGGAGCGCTGGATCCATCGCACGATCGCTCCCACCGACAGGGGACCACACATGAGTGAAGCCGAGGCACCGACCTCTCAGCAGCAGACGCGTCGAAACGGCCTCCTCGGTTTTTTGCGGGATCTCCTCGTCATTCTGCTGGTCGCGTTCCTCGCCTCGTTCCTGCTGAAGACGTTTCTCGTGCGCAGCTTCTTCATCCCTTCGGAATCGATGCAGAACACGCTGCAGATCGACGACCGCATTCTCGTGAACCAGCTGGTTCCCAACCTCATCGACGTGCAGCGTGGAGACATCGTGGTGTTCAAGGATCCGGGCGGGTGGCTGTACCCCCGCGGCACGGAGCCGCCCCGCGGCTTCGAGCGGGTGCTTCAGTCGATCGGGCTCGCGGCCGATACGAGCAACGAGTACGTGGTGAAGCGCGTGATCGGTGTTGGAGGCGACCGCGTCGAGTGCTGCGACGCACAGGGTCGCGTGATGGTGAACGGCGTTCCCATCGACGAGCCGTACATTGTGAAGCCGGCGGGGGAGAACCGCGCCTCGGCGATCGATTTCGACGTGACGGTTCCCGCTGATTCGCTGTGGGTCATGGGCGACAACCGGTACCAGAGCAAGGACTCCCGCTACAACCAGGATCAGCCGGGCAAGGGCTTCGTGCCAGAGGAAGAAGTCGTCGGTCGCGCCTTCGTACTGAACTGGCCGCTGAACCGCTTCACGTGGCTGGGCACTCCCGAGGGCACCTTCACCGGCGTCGACGCAGCCAAGGAGAACTGAATCGTGCCGGTCACGGCCGCCACACTCTCCAAGGATCCGACGCTCGATGTCGAGCTGGCGTGCTTCGCGGCCGGAGCCGAAATGGTAATCGGCATCGACGAGGTCGGCCGTGGAGCGATCGCGGGCCCGGTCGCGGTCGGCGTGCACGCGGTCATCGCGGGCACGAACACGTTTCCCGAGGGGCTGCGCGACTCGAAACTGTTGAGCGAGAAGCGACGAGATGCGATGGCGCCGCTCGTGCATGCGTGGGGCGCCGGGGCCGTCGGATACGCGAGCGCAGAGGAGATCGATGCCCAGGGCATCACGGCGATGCTCGGTCACGCTGCCCGACGCGCGCTGCTCGAGCTCCGTGCAACGGGTGTGCCGGTCGAGCGATCGGTGATCCTGCTTGACGGCGCGCACGATTGGCTCTCGGCCGTGCTGCGCGCTCCGCTTGATGTGCGCACGCGCGTGGGGGCGGATCGCGAGTGCGCGAGCGTGGCCGCCGCTTCTGTGCGGGCGAAGGTCGCGCGCGACGCTGTGATGCGGGAAGCGGATGAGGCGCACCCCGAGTACGCCTGGGCGTCGAACAAGGGATATGGTGCGAAGGCGCACTTCGACGGCATTGCGAGCCGCGGTCTTACCGAGTTGCATCGGCACACGTGGATCAAGCTCGCGGCGGTCGGCTCGGGTAGTCTGGGCGGGTGAGTTCGCAGCAGCCAGACGCGTCCGCCCCGATCGGGGTGTTCGACTCCGGAGTCGGCGGTTTGACGGTGGCGCGCGCGATTCGCGACCAGCTGCCCGGCGAGTCGATGATCTATGTCGGCGACACGGCCCGCACGCCCTACGGCCCGCGACCGATCGCTGAAGTGCGCCGGTTCGCCCTTGAGATTCTCGACGGGCTCGTCGAGCAGGGTGTGAAGATGCTCGTGATCGCCTGCAACACGGCGTCGGCGGCGGTGCTGCGAGACGCCCGCGAGCGCTACGACGTGCCCGTGGTCGAGGTCATCGGCCCGACGGTGCGCAGCGCTGCCTCTATCACGAGAAACCGCCGCGTCGGGCTGATCGGCACCCAGGGCACGATTCAGTCCCGTGCGTACGACGACCTGTTCGCGATGCGTCCCGAGATCGCGCTGAGCTCTGCGGCGTGCCCGCGGTTCGTGGATCTCGTCGAGGCGGGCGAGACCAGCGGTCCCGCGGTGCACGAGGTCGCTCAGCAGTATCTCGCTCCGCTCGTCGCGCAGGGCATCGACACCCTGGTGCTCGGATGCACGCACTACCCGTTCTTGCGCGGAGCGATCCGTCAAGTGGTGGGGCCCGACGTCGCGCTCGTGTCGAGTGACATCGAGACCGCCAATGCCGTGTTCCAGGTGCTCACCGAGCTGCACCTGCTGCGCCCACCCGGCTCGGCAGAACCCGAACTGCGCTACGAGGCGACCGGCGATGATACGGCAGCCTTCGTCGAGCTCGCTCGCCGGATGCTCGGGATCGGCATCGATGCCGTCGATCGCCTGGAGACCGGCGCGATCCGCCTGCCCAACTGACTCGCGTTCGCTGTGCGTTCGCCGACCTGATCCGCCGCAACCTCTGGAGACCTGAATGACTGAGACCCTCCGCGCCGACGGGCGCACGCCGCAGCAGACCCGACCCGTCACGATCGAACGGGGTTGGAGCGCCCAGGCCGAAGGCAGCGCGCTCATCTCGTTCGGCAGCACGAAGGTGCTGTGCACCGCTTCGTTCACGCCGGGGGTGCCCCGCTGGCTCACCGGCAAGGGCACCGGTTGGGTGACCGCCGAGTACTCGATGCTGCCCCGCTCCACGAACGAGCGCATGCAGCGCGAGTCGATCAAGGGCAAGGTCGGCGGGCGCACCCACGAGATCTCGCGTCTCATCGGTCGCAGCCTCCGCGCCGTCATCGATACGAAAGCGCTGGGGGAGAACACCATCGTCATCGACTGCGACGTGCTGCAGGCCGACGGCGGAACGCGCACCGCCTCGATCACCGGCGCGTACGTCGCGCTCGTCGACGCACTGGAGTGGGCTCGTGAGCGAGGGTTCATCGCGAAGAAGGCGAAGCCGCTCACGGACAGCGTCGCTGCGATCTCGGTCGGCATCGTGGGCGGCGTGCCGCTGAGCGACCTCGCCTACGTCGAGGATTCGCGCGCCGAGACCGACATGAACGTCGTCGTGACCGGTTCCGGCGACTTCGTCGAGGTGCAGGGCACCGCCGAGGGTGCTCCGTTCAACCGTGCCGAACTCGACGCGCTGCTCGACCTCGCGCTCGTGAGCACGACCGAGCTGGCCGAGCTGCAGCGAGCAGCGCTGGCGGAGGCGCGCCGACCATGACCACCGTGGTACTCGCCTCGCACAATGCGCACAAGCTCGAAGAACTCCGCCGCATTCTCGGCCCGCTGATCCCCGGCGTCGAACTCGTCGGATACGACGGGCCAGAGCCGGTGGAGAACGGCCTGAGCTTCGAGCAGAACGCGTTCATCAAAGCTCGCGCAGCTGCGGCCCGCACGGGGCTTCCAGCGATCGCCGACGACTCCGGCATCGCCGTCGATGTGCTCGGCGGCAGCCCCGGCATCTTCTCGGCGCGGTGGGGCGGGCCGGCGCGCGACGACCGCGCGAACGTCGAGCTGTTGCTCTGGCAGCTGACCGATGTCGCAGACGACCACCGCGATGCCGGATTCGTCTGCGCAGCCGCGCTCGCTCTGCCGGGCGACTCGCGCGACGGCGACATCTGCGAACTGGGCGTGTGGCCCGGCAGGGTGCTGCGGCAGCCGACCGGGGAGCACGGGTTCGGGTACGACCCGATCTTCCAGCCGGATGGGGAGTCCCGATCTGCGGCTGAGCTGACCGGTGCCGAGAAGGACGCGCAGTCCCATCGCGCGCGCGCCTTCACCGCCCTCGCGCCGGCGATCCGCGCGCTCGCGGAGTAATCCCGCATACCTTCGACGTCGGCTTGTGCGGCCCCACGGCCCGAGCCCGAGTGCACCGCGGCCGCTGCTGCTCCGCAGTGGTGGTCGCGACGCGGCACCCAACACACGAGTGACATCACTTCGACATCAGAGATGGAGACCACGCGATGAGCAACGCTTCAGCGAGTGGATTGGTGCGCCCGGACGTGACCGAGGCCGACGCCAGAACGATTGCACGCGAATGCTACGGGTTGGAGGTGACCGCTACCGAGCTCGGAAGCAATCAGGATCGCAATTTCGCGTTGACGGCCGCCGACGGCTCCCGCAGCGTGCTGCGGATCGACAACCCCGTCTTCGCGGACGACGCGCGGGATGCGCAACACGCCGCACTGGAGTCCTACCGCGCCGCAGGCGTGACAGCGACCGCGGTGCTGCCCGGCCTCGACGGCGAGCTCACGCAGCACTGGCGCGGATTCGCCGTGCGCCGGAGCGAATTCGCGGCAGGGGAGCCGATGGTCGATCTCGGCTACTTCGCTTCTCCGGTGCTCGAGGCGTTCGGGGCGCTGTCGGCCGCATCGGCCAACGCGCTGGCAGGCCTCGAACACCCCGGCCTCGATCGCGACCACATGTGGGACATGCGTGTCGCCTTCGACGAGATCGGGCGCCTCGCCGGCTCGATCAGCGATGAAGAACTGCGGGATCGCGTCGTTCTCGCCGCCGCCTCAGCCGACGAAGCGCTGGAGCCGCTCGTCGACGCGCTGCCGATCCAGGCGATCCACGGCGACCTGACCGATGACAATGTGATGGGTGAACGCGCTGCCGACACTCGCGTCTACCCGTCGACTGTGCTGGATCTCGGCGACCTCTCCTACGGGTGGCGCGTCGCCGAGCTCGCGGTGACGGCGAGCTCTCTGCTGCATCACGAAGCGGATCGACCCCTTCGGGTGCTCGAGACGGTCACCGCGTTCCACCGCGCGGCGCCGCTCGCCGTCGCAGAGGCTCGAGCGGTATGGCCGTTGATCGTACTCCGTGCCGCTCTGCTCGTCGCGAGCGGTTGGCGGCAGCTCGAGATCGACGGCGACAACGCGTACGCACGCGAGCGCGTCGACGGGGAACGCGCGATCTTCGACGCGGCCACATCGGTACCGCTCGCCGAAGCGACGGAGTCCGTGCTCGCCTCGCTCGGATTCGCGGGAGTCGCCGCGGGTAGCGGTCTGCAGCTGGTCGCTGCGCCGGCCCGCGTCTCGACACCGCCGCTGCGCTCGCTACTGCCAGAGCTCGGCGGTGATGCGGCGGTACTCGATCCTGGCGTCGAATCTGATGATCTCGCATCGGGCGCCTGGCTCGACGCAGATGCTGAAGCGCGGCTCGTACGCGCAGCGTTCGAATCGGGTCATGGCAGCGCCGTCTTCCCGTACGGCGTGTACCGTCTCACCCGCACCCGGGTCGATGCGCAGCGAGCAAGCGAGACCTGGCCCATCGCGACGGAGATCCACCTGGCGCCCGGCGACTCCCTGGGGGTCTCGGCGCCGACCTCCGGGTCCGTCGCGGTTGCGACGAGTCAAGGCGTGCTGCTCGAACTCGCCGGCGGCTGGCACCTCGCGATCGACGGAGTCGATGCCGTGGTGGAGCCCGGCGCTCCCGTCGCGGCAGGCGCTCCCGTCGCCCGTGTTCAGGGCTCGACCGGAGCGCGAGTGATCTCGGTGACCCTGGTCCGCGCCGACGCGCTGACCGGTGCCGACGCGCCGATTCTGGCGGTCGACGAGCCGGAAGCAGGATGCGCTCCGCTCGTCACTCCCGAGCGGGTTCCGGCGTGGCGCCGTTTCACTCAGGATCCCGCGAGGCTGCTCGGCCTCCCATCGCTCGCCCAGCACGACGCATCCGCGGACGAGCTCGCTCGCCGCTCGGAGATCTTCGCGAGCGCACAGGAGCGGTACTACGAACGCCCGATGCAGATCGAGCGCGGTTGGCGCCATCACCTCGTCGACACGACCGGTCGGTCGTACATCGACATGGTCAACAACGTGACAGGGCTGGGGCACGGGCATCCGGGCGTCGCCGACGCGGTCAATCGGCAGATCCGGCGACTCAACACGAACTCGCGCTTCCTCTACCGGGAGCTCGCGGAGTACAGCGAGCGTCTGCTCGCACTCCTGCCCGAAGGCTCGGCTCTCGACACGGTGCTGCTCGTGAACAGCGGCTCGGAAGCAGTCGATCTCGCATTGCGCCTGGCGCAGGCGGCGACCGGGCGAAACACCATCGTGGCGTTGCGAGAGGCCTATCACGGGTGGACCATGGCATCCGATGCGGTGACCACGAGCGCGTACGACAACCCGCACGCGCTCGAGAATCGACCGGACTGGGTGCACGTCGCGGACGTCCCGAACCGCTTTCGAGGAACCTACCGAGGTGCGGGCACCGGTGCGAAGTACGCGGCCGATCTCGGCGCCGACCTGCAGCGACTCGCGGACGAGGGGCGCGACGTGGCCGCCTTCATCTGCGAATCGGTGCTGGGCAACGCCGGTGGGGTGCTGCTGCCCGATGGGTACCTCGCCGACGCCTACGCTCGTGTGCGCGCTGCGGGCGGCCTCTGCATCGCTGATGAGGTGCAGGTCGGGTTCGGGCGGATGGGGTCGAGCTTCTGGGGTTTCGAGCAGTCGGGTGTGCTGCCCGATATCATCACGATCGCGAAGCCGATGGGCAACGGATTTCCGATCGGCGGGGTGATCACGACGAAGCGGATCGCTGACGCTCTTGCCACGCAGGGCCAGTTCTTCTCGTCAGCGGGCGGCAATCCGCTGAGCTGCCGAGTGGGCATCGCGGTACTCGACGCGATGGAGCAGGAGGACTTGCAGCAGAACGCGCTCCGGATCGGCGGGCGACTCGCCGACGGCTTCCGCGCACTCGCAGAACGCCACGAGATCGTCGGGCCGATCCACGGTGAGGGGTTGTATCTCGGCGTGGAACTCGTGCGCGATCGCGAAACGCTCGAGCCCGCCACGGCTGAGGCCGCCGCGATCTGCGAGCGGCTCAGAGAACTCGGCGTGATCGTCCTCACGACCTCCGAGCGTTCGAACGTGCTGAAGGTGAAGCCGCCGCTCTGCCTCTCCGAGGAGAGCGCCGACGCCGTGCTCGCAGCCCTCGACCGGGTGCTCACCGAAGGCTGGTAGCGGCGCAACGTCTCGTCGAGCCCCTGCCCGCGGGTAGGGGCTCGGCGCGCGGGCAGGGGCTCGGCGCGCGAGCGGAGGCTCGGCGTTCCTGCGGCCCCAGACAACGGCTACAGGCCCAGTACGGCGGAGGCGATCCCGAAGTAGACCAGAAGGCCTGTCGCATCGACGAACGTCGAGATGAACGGGTTCGAGAAGACGGCCGGGTCGACGCGCACCGTCCGGGCGAGCAGCGGCATGCACCCGCCCACCACCGCGGCGACCGTGCAGACGGCGAGCAGGGTGAGGCCGATCACCATACCGATCTGAACGGAGTAGAACACCCAGGCGATTCCGAACCCGAGTGAGCCCAGCAGCAGGCCCAGCAGCGCCCCCGTGCGGAACTCGCGCGCGAGCACGCGGAGGATGTCGCGCGGGCGCACGTCTCCCAGCGCAAGAGCGCGTGTGACGGTGGTCGCGGCCTGGTTGCCCGTGTTGCCTCCGGTTCCGATGAGGAGTGGCACGAAGAGCGCGAGCACGGTGACCTGTTCGATCGTCGCCTCGAAGATCTCGAGCACCTGAACGGTGAGTGTGGCGCCGACGGCCAGGACGAGCAGCCACACCACGCGAGAGCGCACGAGCGTGCGCACCGGCGTGGACAGGTACGGGCGGCGCAGCGGCTCGGAGCCGCCCTGACGCGCTGCGTCCTCGTTCTCGACGTGCTCAATGATTCGGATCGCGTCGTCGATCGTCAGCATGCCGACCAGCCGCTCCTCGCTGTCGACGATCGGCAGCGCCAGCAGGGAAAGATCCGCGCATCGACGTGCGGCGAACTCATCCGACTCGGTCGCGACGGCCGTGTGCGCCGACTGCATCAAGTCGGCGACGAAGTCGTCGGGGCTCGCGGCCAGCAGCTCGCGCAGGCTGATGATGCCGACCACGACCCGCGTGCCGTCGAGCACCGGAATCGTATACACCGTCTCGGCGTCCGCGAGGTGGGCGCGAACACGTTCGAGTGTTTCAGCGACGGTCAGCGAAGCGCGAGTCGACACGTACTCGGGTGTCATGCGCCGACCCACGCTGCCCTGCGGATACCCGAGCAGCTCGGCGGTCTGCAGGCGATCCTGCTCGGGCAAGCCGCGCAGCATCTGGGTCGCGAGCACCGACGGCACCTCGTCGAGCAGCCAGAGCCGATCGTCGGGGTCGAGCTCGGTGAAGAGCCGACTCACCTCGGTGTTCTGCAACCCGGCGAGCAGATCACCCTGCAACGACGGGGGAAGCGCTTCGAACAGCTCCATGGCGCGCTGCTTGGAGAGCAGCCTGAAGAGCACGGCGCGCTGCCGCAGATCGAGTCGCTCGAAGAGCGGCACGAGCTCCGTAGCGGAGAAGGGGGCGAGATCGCGGGTGAGCGCGGGAAGATCGCCTGCAGCGAGATGCTGCAGGATGCCGTCGAACGAGGCTTCGATGATCGGAATCTGCTGAGTGGTCATGACGGGTCTCCTCGCAGGGGCGCCGCTGGCGCCGCTCGACGGGCGCACGGGAGCGCCCTGAAACGTATGGAACGTGCGGAGCCGGGCGGGCGCGGCGGGCGACGAGAACGATCGCTAGAGGGAACGCGTCGGAGCGTGCGCGAGACCCGGCTGATGACTGCAACTGTCACTGGACATCGGGCTCACCTCGCTTCGGTCAGGGGCCGGTCTGACCCGGAGGAACCTTAACAGCAGCGAGCGAGGATCAGCAACCGTGCGGGCGCATTCCGCCGCGAGTGCGCGGTACCGCGCGAACTCAGGAAGCGCCTGAATCAGACGGGTACGATCAGATCTTTCATGGAGGGAGACGCGATGGCGAGCGCCGAACGACGTCGCGACCGCAGACGCGCTGGGATCCTTCTTGCGATTATCGCCCTGCTTCTGGCTGCGCTCGTGAGCGTACCCGACAGGTTTCCCGACCCGTTCGGGCTCGCTCTCGTTATCGAGGCGATACTCCCGTGGGTGGGTATCCCGATCGCATTGGTACTGATCTCGGCACTAGCACGCAGACGCTGGCTGGGAACGCTCGTCGCTCTTGCAGCCGTGATCGCGTGGTCCGTCGCCTTCGTGCCGCGTGCGTTGCCGCTCACAGTGCCCCGTGCGGCGGCGGCCGAGGCATCGGCGATGACGCGACTGAGCGTGATCAGTCAGAACCTGCACGGCTCGGAGGGCGATCCCGAAGCGGCGGCGCACGCCGCACTCGCGGCCGCCCCGGATCTCATCGCGTTTCAGGAGATCGATGGCGCATCGCGCGACGCCATCGACGCTGTGCTCGGCCCCCACTACCCGTATGTCTCGCGCGTGGGGTCGGTATCTCTCTGGAGCATCCACCCCATCACCGCCGACGAGCCGCTCGACCTCGGGCTCGGATGGAATCGAGCGCTGCGCGCCACAGTCGCGGCTCCGGGAGGAGAGGTGGAGGTCTACGTGGTGCATGCGGCATCCGTTCGTATCGGCGACCACGGGCCGCGTGACCGCATGCTGACTGAACTGACCGATCTGATCCGCTCCGATGACAGTCCGCGTATTCTCGCCCTCGGCGATTTCAACGCGGGCAGCGATGATCGTGCGCTTGCACCGTTGATCGATCTGCTCGTCGAACCGCGGCAGTCTGCTGGCGGTTTCGGGTTCACCTGGCCCGCAAAATTTCCGGTGGTGCGGCTCGACCACGTGTTTGTCAGGGGACTCACGGCCACCTCTGTCGAAACCGAACGACCGGGCGCCAGCGATCATCTGGGCATATCCGCGGAGTTCTCGCTGTCGTAGCTGTCTTGGGTAGCTGCGTGAATATCGCCGTTCATTGCCCAGACGCGTTTCCGACACGATCGGTTCACCCGCGGTCGCGAGGATGGTCGAGGCTCGCGCTGCCTCTCTCGGTCGAGCCGCCACGACCCTTGACAGAAAGGCTTACGTGCTTCTCACCTCGACGTCAACCGGACCACGCTCGCGTGGCCGGTTCGCAGCCCTCGGGCTCGCGGTCGCGCTGCTCGCCGCCCCGCTCACTCTCGCCGCCGCGACGCCGGCAGCCGCAGAACCAACCGGCGCGCCCGCAGTGCCCGTCCCCGTCCCCGTCACGTCGGTCAGCGCCTCCTCCCACCTCGACGCGCAGGTCGACGACCTCCTCGATGTGCGCATTGGCGATGTGCATCCGACGCAGCCGTCCGTCGGATACGACCAGATCTATTACAAGCTGGGCCGCTACTCCGAGCTCGGCAAGGACGCGGTCAACAAGCGTTTCGGCGACTGGTGCGAGGCCAATGGGCAGCTGGATGCGGTCGCCGCCGAGCCCGACGCGACTCTGCACGATCCGGCGTCATTCACGTGCGAGCTGCCGGTCGGCGGCGAGACGGAGAAGAGCATCGCAGCGATGAAGACGGTCGTGATCGGGCCGGAAGGCGCGCTCTACCTGACCGATGGCCACCACACGCTCACCTCGTTCGCGGAGACGGCGGACGGCGGGCTCGACCTGCACGTGCGTCTTCGTGTCACTGCGAACCTGAGTGATCAGACGCCTGAGCAGTTCTGGCAGACGATGATCGCGAATCAGTGGACGTGGCTCGAAGCGCCCGACGGTACGGCGATGACTCCCGACGAGCTTCCCGCGTCGGTCGGGCTCTCGAGCTTCACCGATGACCGCTACCGAAGCCTCATGTACTTCGCGCGTGATATTGGTTTCGAGGCAGGGAAGATTCCGTTCCTGGAGTTCTACTGGGGCGCCTGGGTGCGCGACGCCCAGCCGATCGATCTCGCGGCGTGGAACACGAGCGATCGTGACAGCTATCTTGCAACCGTGCGCTCGCTCTCGGAAGCGCAGGTGGCACTCGATCCCGCGACGTCGATCGGCGGAGGGTTCACGGCAGCCGACCTCGGTGTGCTCGCGGAGTGGAACGACGGCAAAGCGGAGACGAAGGGGGAGTGGAACAAGCTTTCGCAGCCCTACGAAGCTGAGAAGCCGGGCAAGCTCGCGTATGCCATGGCGTACAAGGCGCAGCTGCCTCCCGGTGAGGAGCCGGGCGGTGAGGAGCCGGGTGGTGAGGAGCCGCCTGTGGATCCCGCAACGGTACTTGGAACCGTACTCGTGAGCGACGACTTGCGTCCCGGCGGCGAGATTGCGGTGAGCGGGAGCGGCTTCGCGCCCTCCACCGCGGGGTATGCACTCGAGCTGCACTCGGAGCCTGTGAAGCTTGCTGACGTGTCGACTGATGCGACGGGCGCATTCGCGCTCACCGCGACGCTTCCGGCGAACGTGAATGGCGCGCACCGCGTCGTGCTGCTGTGGAACGGCGCCGAGGTCGGTGCGGCTGCGGTGCAGATCGACCCGATCGCCGCGGCCGACGGTGGTGCGGCCGCTGCCGACGGTGGTGCGGCCGCTGCCGACGGAGCGGGTGCCGCAGAGTCGGGGGCCAATGGCGCGGGTGCAGCCGGCGCTGCAGGGAGTGGCATTGATGCTGGTGCTGGTGCTGGTGCAGCGCAGGGTTCGGGCCAAGCGCCTGCCGCAGCTGGCGCGAAGCTCGCCCAGACCGGCGGCAGCTCGGCTATCGCCGCAGCCACGGCGGGTCTCGCGCTGATGCTCGCCGGAGGAGCCGCAATCGCACTGCGCGCCCGCCGCCGGGTGGCCGAATAGGCGCCGCCCGCCGCCCAACCTGCGAACGGGGTCACTTTGCGTGCGCGTCGCATCCCGACACGCACGCAAAGTGACCCCGCTTCGGCGTTCGTGCTGATGCATGCGGTGGTATGACAGCACCTCGGAGTAACCTTCTGGGAAGGGGGGCCACACTGTTGGTCGCTGACGTACCGGCGGGGGCGCTGTCGCGCCACCCGTTTGGTCAGTGGACGGCGGGCCTGACCAGAAGAACAGCTTGATGAAACGACGCCCATTCTCGGTGCAACTTCTCGACGACCCGAACCTGCCGCCGGATGTACTGGCGCACATTGCGGCAACGCATCCGGAATGCTGGGACGCGATTCTGCGCCACCCGAGTTGTTACGCCGCACCGGGGGGCTGGATAATCGGCCAGCGCGCAATGGCGCAGCGGCCTACACTGCAACCGCAGCCGATGCCTGTCCACTCCCTGAACGGAGTCAATAGGTTGATCGCGCGCGCGCCGATGCTCGTTCTCGCGGCGTCCGTCCTCGCAATACTCTCGGTGTTGGCGCCGCTATGGTCGGCTCAGCACATCCCCGCAGCATCATTCACCCCCGAAAATGTCAGCAGAAGCAGCTTCTTCGCCGTAACAATGCTCGTCGTGATGGAATGCGTATTGCTCATCATTTTCGTGAAGCAGCGGTGGGCCGTGGTGTGCACCGGCGTTCTCGCTCTCATTCAAGGGATATCCGCGGTCGTTGCGGGCTTCATCTTGCCGTGGGTCGGTGCTGGAGTTTCGGTCCGGTTCGGCGGTATCCCGCTCGGAGCAGCGGGTCTCGTGCTGCTCGCGGGAGGAATACTGGTTCTGCAGTCGCTGAGGGAGGGCTTCGTATCGTTGTACCCCCGTTCTGCGAGCAAGTGACGCAGTGCAGATCGGGGCATCACCGAGCTTGAGGTGGACGAACGGTCGGAAGCGAAGTACGAGGGCGCCGGCGTCAAACTCGGGCCCAGCGGGTGCGAACCCGAATCGCTCGTAGAGCGATCGCGCCGGATTGCCGGTTTCCACACTGAGACTGAGGAATCGGGGACCCGACCAATTCACGTTTCCCAGGGTCGCTTGCGCCAGCAAGTCCTGCTCATACGTGCGCAAGGGTCGAAACCGCCAATGTGCGCTCATGTGAACCCTCTCCCCAGTCTTTGTGGATCACGCTGGTCCGAACTCGCCCGTGCTAGCGAGGTCGACCCATCTCTCGCTGCTCCTCGGAGTGGGCGCGAAGTGCGGAGAGAACGCCAGCTCTGACGACGGCCCAGAGGATGAGCCACCAGAGAATGAAGCCGACGATTCCGGCCGCGATGTAGATGAAAAGTAGAAGCTGAGCACTATCCATCCGCTCAGAATATCGACGGAGGCAATCCCGCTGCAGGTCCGTGGACCGTAAGCCGAGGGGGAGTGCGCGAGGGGGGACTTGAACCCCCACGTCCGAGGACACTGGAACCTAAATCCAGCGCGTCTGCCAATTCCGCCACTCGCGCGTGGGCCGGCGAAGCCGACCGAGAACCACTTTAGCGGTCGCTCGACACAATCTCGGCGCCCTGGGGAAGGCGAGTTCCGGCGGGGAGGCGAACCGTGACGAAGTCTGCGTCTGCAGGCGCAGGCGCAGGTGCAGGAGCGCCGTCGGAAACGGCGGCCCGCGAATCATCCCCGCGCAGCCCGGCCTCGATCTTGCCGACGCTCAGCCCGCCCGTCTGACCGGTCCCATGGTGCTGGCTCATGCGGTCGATCCAAGCGAGCGCGATGGCCGAGACGATGAAGGCAAGGTGGATCGCAACCTCCCACATCACGCCCTCCGACGAGTAGAGCACGGTGCCGTCGGCATTGAGCACGACGCCGCCGTCCATGCGGCCGACCTCGATGAAGGTCTTCAGCAGATGGATTGATGAGATCGAGATGATGGATACCGCGAGCTTGACCTTGAGTAGGTTCGTGTTGACGTGCGACAGCCACTCGGGCTCGTCGTGGTGCCCCTGCACACGGATCTTCGAGACGAAGGTCTCGTAGCCGCCGATGATCACCATGATCAGCAGGTTCGCAATCATGACGATGTCGATCAGCGCAAGCACGCTGAGCATTACATCGGTCTCGGTGATGTGCCCGGTGGCGATGACGTTCTCAACGAGGTGCCAGAGCTCGACGAAAAAGAGCACGACGTAGACGGCCTGCGCGACGATGAGACCCAGGTACAGCGGCGCTTGGAGCCAGCGGCTCGCGAAGATGAAGGCGGCGAGCGTGCGGGATGCGGGCCCAGGCCCGATTTGCGCGCTGCGTTCGGTCATACTGGGTCGCTTGCTCACGTGGGTGGCCCTCTCGCGCTGGTGAAGTGCACCACATGCTGGTGAAGTGCACCACATGCTGATGAAGTGCACCATATGCTAGCGCAGCGTCGTTGTGCGTTCGTGGGCAGCGAGCGAGCAGGGAGTCGCAGCGCGACTATGATGGCGAGAGCGAAGGGGAGTATTCCGATTCGCCCGTGTCGTCAAGACGTGTCGCTCCGAAGCGGCGCCGGTGCGGGCGCGGCGCATTCGACGGAGTCGAGCGCCGGGAAGAGACTTTCGGCCACACCTTGCGCTCTGCGCCCCAGCCGAAGGAAGTACACACCGGTGACTTCAGTTCTCCCGCTCTGGTTCGAGATCGGGTCGATGATTGCACTCGTCATCATCCTCATCATCGATCTCGCCCTGATCGTTCGCCGCCCCCACGTCCCCTCCATGCGCGAGGCGAGCCTCTGGGTCGGCTTCTACGTGCTGCTCGCCTTGATTTTCGCGGGCGCGATCTTCCTGCTGGGTGACGTGCAGCACGGCACCGAGTTCTTGGCCGGCTGGCTCACGGAGTACAGCCTCTCGATCGACAACCTCTTCGTGTTCGTGCTGATCCTCGCCAGTTTCAAGGTGCCGAGCGCCTACCAGCAGCGCGCGCTCATGATCGGGATCGTACTCGCCCTGATTTTCCGAGGCGCGTTCATCCTGGTGGGCGCTGCGATCATCGAGCGCTTCATCGCGATCTTCTTCATCTTCGGCCTGTGGCTGATCTGGACGGCGTGGCAGCAGGTCAAGCCGGGCGGACACGATGAGCAGGGCGAGAGTTGGGTCATTCGCCAGGTCAAGAAGGTCTTGCCCTTCAGCGACCACTACGACGGCGGCAAGCTGCGCACCACGGTCGACGGCAAGCGCATGTTCACTCCGTTCCTGTTGGTGCTCATCTCGCTGGGTGTGACGGATCTCCTCTTCGCCCTCGACTCGATTCCGGCGATCTTCGGCATCACGCAGAGCCCTTTCATCGTGTTCACGGCGAACGTGTTCGCGCTCATGGGGCTGCGGCAGCTGTACTTCTTGCTCGGAGGTCTGCTCGAGCGTCTCGAATACCTGAAGTACGGCATCGCGGCCATCTTGGCGTTCATCGGCGTCAAGTTGATCCTGCATGCGCTGCATGAGAACGAGCTCCCGTTCATCAATGGCGGTGAGCACGTACCGGTGCCCGAGATCAATACCTGGATGTCGCTCGGCTTCATCTTGATTTCGATGCTGATCGCGACCGTTGCGAGCCTGATCAAAGCGAACCGTGAGGCGCGAGCGCGCGGCGAGCACCTGCATCTCGGCGTTGCCGAGGGGCCGGATCAGGTGGGGCAGGATCACCAGCGCGCCAACCGCCACTGAGCATTTCGGGTGGCGGCGCGTTCGCTCGCCGTCGCCCGATCCCGCAACAGCGGGCACTCTCCATCGTGCGGTGATAGACTCTCGCCATGCGTTCGCGGGCTCTGCTTCTTCACAGCCGCGACGGGGTCTAGTCCATCGGCCGCCCGTCGCGGGGTTCTCGCATGGTCGATCCGCCGCGTCGAGGCCCGCGAAATATTTTCGTGCCGCGCGGTGTTGAACAGCACAGTGCTGAGTGCACAGAACCGGGAAGAGAAGCACACATGAGCGAGCAGAATGCGTCGGAGGCGGCTGTGAAGCCCCGTACCCTGGCGGAGAAGCTGTGGGACGATCACGTCGTCGTGAAGGGCGAGAACGGGCAGCCCGATCTCATCTACATCGACCTGCACCTGATTCACGAGGTGACGAGTCCGCAGGCATTCGACGGCTTGCGCGTCGCTGATCGCCCGCTGCGCCGGGTCGACTTGATGATCGCGACGGAGGATCACAACACCCCGACCCTCAACATCACGCGTCAGATCGAGGATCCGACGAGCCGACTGCAAATCGAGACGCTGCGGCAGAACGTCGCGGAGTTCGGGGTTCGCGCGCACCCTCTGGGTGATCGTGAGCAGGGCATCGTGCACGTGGTCGGGCCGCAGCTCGGGCTGTCGATGCCGGGTATTACGGTCGTGTGCGGCGACAGCCACACGTCGACGCACGGAGCATTCGGCGCGCTGGCGTTCGGCATCGGCACGAGCGAGGTCGAACATGTCATGGCGACGCAGACGCTCCCGTTGAAGCCGTTCAAGACCATGGCGATCAACGTGGAGGGCGAGTTGCGCCCCGGCGTCACGGCGAAAGACATCATTCTGGCCGTCATTGCTAAGATCGGCACCGGTGGTGGGCAGGGATACGTGCTCGAGTACCGCGGCTCTGCGATCCGCGGACTGTCGATGGACGGCCGGATGACGATGTGCAACATGTCGATCGAGGCCGGCGCCCGTGCGGGTATGGTCGCCCCCGACGAGACGACGTTCGCGTACGTCAAAGGTCGGCCGCACGCGCCGCGCGGCGCCGATTGGGACGAGGCGGTCGCCTACTGGAAGACGCTGCCGACCGACGAGGGCGCGGTGTTCGACAAGGAAGTGTTCATCGACGCCGATTCGCTCGAGCCGTTCGTGACCTGGGGCACGAACCCGGGCCAGGGCGTCTTGCTCAGCGAGACCGTGCCCGATCCGGAGACCATCGCCGATCCCAACGAGCGCGCTGCCGCCGAGCGCGCGCTCGAGTACATGGATCTTGAGGCGGGTACTCCGATGAAGGAGATCCCTGTCGACGCCGTGTTCATGGGTTCGTGCACGAACAGTCGTCTCGACGACCTGCGCACCTTCGCTGAGATCATCAAGGGCAAGCAGAAGGCCGAGGGCGTGCGGCTCATGGTGGTTCCGGGGTCGGCTCGCGTGCGCGCGGAGGCCGAGGCCGAGGGGATCGACCGCATCGTGGAGGCGTTCGGCGGAGAATGGCGTTTCGCTGGCTGCTCGATGTGTCTCGGCATGAACCCGGATCAGCTGGCCCCGGGCGAGCGCTGCGCCTCGACCTCGAACCGCAACTTCGAAGGGCGTCAGGGCAAGGGCGGGCGCACGCACCTGGTTTCTCCGCTGGTCGCAGCTGCGACAGCGATCAGGGGCACGCTGTCGAGCCCCTGGGATCTGCAGGCAGACTTGGAGCAGGGCGTGACGCACGATGCGCCGGAGGGCGCGGAATTGCCGGTGCGCCGACGCATTCCGATCATGCCCGTTTCCGAGAAGGCAGGAGCCTGAGCCATGCAGAAGTTCACGACGTTCACCGGCATCGCCGCCCCGCTGCAGCGCTCGAATGTGGATACCGATCAGATCATTCCCGCGGTGTTCTTGAAGCGCGTCACGAAGACCGGATTCGAGGACGCGCTGTTCTCTCACTGGCGGCAGGATGAGAACTTCGTGCTCAACCAGCCTGTGTTCCAGGGTGCCGAGATTCTCGTCGCCGGCGCGGATTTCGGTACGGGTTCGTCGCGCGAGCACGCGGTATGGGCCCTTCGGGACTTCGGGTTCCGAGTCGTCATCTCGCCTCGCTTCGCGGATATCTTCCGCGGCAATTCGGGCAAGCAGGGGCTGCTCGCCGCTCAGGTCACCGAAGACGAAGTGAAGCAGATCTGGGCCGCGATCGACGCCGACCCCGGCATGCAGGTCACCGTGAGTCTTGAAGACTGCACGATCACAGCGGGTGATCTCACGATCCCCTTCGAGGTTGACGAATACACGCGTTGGCGCCTCATGGAAGGGCACGACGATATCTCTTTGACGCTCCGCGATGCGGACGCCATCACCAGGTTCGAGGCGAACCGCCCGAGCTGGATGCCGACAACGACCCCCGTGGAGGCCGCATGACCAAGCACACTGTGAACGAGGCCGAGCTGGAGCCGATGGAGGACGCGACCGAGGCAGTGTCCGCCGCATCGACCGACGAGACCGAGGCCGCCGGGCGCAAGCTCGATGCGCAGAAGGCCGGCGCTCGGGTCGGGCTCACCTCCGATGAAATCATCATCAACGGTGGCCGCCCGCTCAAGGGACGCATCGAGGTGCGCGGGGCCAAGAACCTCGCGACGAAGGCGATGGTTGCTGCACTGCTCGGCAAAACCCCGAGCGTGCTGCGCAACGTGCCCAACATCTCGGACGTGCGCGTCGTCGCGGGTCTTCTTGCCCTCCATGGGGTGCTCATCACGCGCGGCGAACAGGGCGGGGAGTGGCGCCTGGATCCGTCGAACGTTGAGGTCGCCCACCAGGCCGACATCGATGCCCACGCTGGTTCGTCGCGCATTCCGATCCTCTTCTGCGGGCCGCTGCTGCACCGCCTCGGCGAGGCCTTCATCCCCGATCTCGGCGGATGCCGGATCGGCGATCGCCCCATCGACTTCCACCTCGACGCGCTGCGCAACTTCGGCGCCGTCATCGAAAAGCTGCCGAGCGGAATCAGCTTGACCGCGCCCGACGGGCTCAAGGGTGCGAACATCGAGTTGCCGTATCCGTCGGTCGGCGCCACCGAGCAGGTGCTGCTCACGGCAGTGCTCGCGGAGGGCCAGACCGAGCTGCGCAACGCAGCCATCGAGCCCGAGATCGTCGACCTCATCTGCATCCTGCAGAAGATGGGCGCGATCATCTCGATGGAGCCGAACCGAGTCATCTTCATCGAGGGAGTTCCCGAGCTTCGCGGGTACGACCACCGTGCCATCTTCGACCGCAACGAAGCCGCCAGCTGGGCCGCTGCAGCGCTCGCAACCAAGGGCGACGTGTTTGTCGGCGGCGTCGAGCAGGAAGAGATGATGACCTTCCTCAACGTCTTCCGCAAGGTCGGCGGCGACTTTGACGTGCATGACGACGGGATCCGCTTCTGGCACCCGGGCGGAGCGCTCAAGCCGGTCACCATCGAGACCGATGTGCACCCGGGATTCATGACGGATTGGCAGCAGCCGCTCGTCGTGGCGCTCACGCAGGCCGAGGGCCAGTCGACCATCCACGAGACGGTGTACGAGAACCGATTCGGATTCACCGACGCCCTCGTCAAGATGGGCGCTGACATCAAGGTGTACAAGGAGGGGCTGCACGATGCGAGGCGCCGCGTCAAGCGTCGCGAGTTCGAGCAGGCCGCCGTCATCACCGGCCCGACCCCGCTGCACGGCGCCGATATCGAGGTGCCCGACCTGCGCGGCGGCTTCAGCCACCTCATCGCGGCGCTGACAGCCGAGGGGCAGTCGAAGGTCACGAACCTCGGCATCATCTCGCGCGGGTACGAGAACTTCATCGAGAAACTGCACCTGCTCGGCGCCGATTTCGTCTACGAGAGCTGAGCGGAATCGCTTCTGAGAATGCGGTGGTTGTCCGGGGCGTATGCACCTGGGCAACCGCCGCTTTCGAGATAATGGATGCATGACTGACACCGTGAAGTTTCGGAGCCGCCTCTCGCCGGAGAAGCGTCGGCCCTCGGCGTTCTGGGTGCTGGCGTCACTGATCTTGCCGTTCTGGTCGCTCATGGTGCGGTACCGTTTCACGCCTCAGTCGAAGTTGCCGGAGCGCGGGCCGTTCATCCTCGCGCCCAATCATTACAGCGAGGTCGACCCGATCGCGATGGGGGCCGCAGTGTGGCATTTGGGGCGGTTGCCTCGTTTCATGGCGAAGGCGAGCCTGTTCAAGGTGCCGGTGCTGGGATGGCTCATGCGGGCATCGGGACAGGTGCCGGTGCAGCGCGATGGCGTTGCGCGTTCGGCGAGTCGCGACGGCAACCCGATGAGCGCGGCTTCGCAGATCATCGAACGTCAAGACGGTGTGATCGTGTACCCCGAGGGAACGCTGACCCGCGATCCAGATCTGTGGCCGATGCGGGGCAAGAGCGGTGCGGTTCGCCTCGCTCTCGAGGCGGGCATTCCCCTGATACCCGTCGCGCACTGGGGCACGCACCGATTGATGCCGCGGTACGCGAAGCGGCTTCATCCGTTTCCGCGGAAGACGATCGAGGTGGCGATCGGCGAGCCGCTCGATCTGAGCCGCTTCGCGGGCAAGCCGGTCGATCAGCGAACCATCAATGAGGCGACGCGCGAGCTGATGGACGCCATCACTCGGCTGCTCGCCGGCCTTCGAGGCGAACAGCCGCCGGCAGAGCGCTGGGATCCGAGCAAGCACCAGCAGAGCGAAACGGGGCGCTTTTGAGTACACGATCCGGATCAGCGTTGTCGGCGCACGCCGAACGCAACCGGGGTCGCAAAGTCGCCGTGATCGGAGCAGGCAGTTGGGGGACGACGTTCGCCAAGGTGCTCGCCGACGCGGGTTGCGACGTCACGATGTGGGCCCGCCGCCCTGAGATCGCCAATGAGATTCAGGTCGCGCGGCGGAACAGCCAGTATCTTCCCGGGGTGAATCTGCCCAAGACGCTCGCCGCGACCGACGATCTCGCGATCGCGCTGCAGGGCGCACGACTCGTCTTCCTCGCCGTGCCGAGTCAGACGCTGCGTCAGAATCTCATCGACCTCGAGCCGTATCTCGATCGTCGATCGGTGCTCGTCAGCCTTGTGAAAGGCGTGGAGAAGACGACGACCATGCGTATGTCGGAGGTCATCGCCGACACGCTCGACCTCGGTCCCGAGCGCATCGCGGTCGTGTCCGGCCCGAATATCGCGCTTGAAATCGCGAAGGAGCAGCCGACGGGAGCCGTTGCCTCATGCGTTGATCTCGGTGTCGCACAAGAGGTGGCGATGGCCGCGAACGCCCCGTACTTCAGAACGTACGTCAACACCGACGTGATCGGCACCGAGCTCGGCGGTGTGCTGAAGAACCTCATCGCGCTCGCGATCGGCATCGTCGACGGCGTGGGCTACGGAGAGAACACCAAAGCAGCGATTATCACGCGGGGTCTCGCGGAGATGACCGAGTTCTCCGTCGCGTCAGGCGCCGATCCGGCCACCCTCTCGGGCCTCGCCGGTCTCGGCGACCTGATCGCGACGTGCCAGTCGCCGCTCTCGCGCAACAACACCGCCGGGCGCCTGATCGGCCAGGGGTACACGCAAGAGGAGACCCGCGAGCAGATGCAGCAGGTCGCCGAGGGCATCACTTCGGTACCACCCGTGCTCGAACTCGCTCGTAAGCGCGGTGTCGCCATGCCGATCGTCGAGCAGGTGCAGATGGTGCTGAGCGGCAAGATGCAGCCCGAGTACCTGGGCCCGCACCTCGCCACGGAGAATGAAGTGCCGCAAGCCGAACTCAGCTTGGGCTCACCTCAGACCGGTCGAATCAGACGACTGCTCGACCGTATGAAGGGAACCCGCGCGTGACCGAAACCGCGACCGCACTGCATCAAGAAACGTCGACGAAGCGCGCGGTCGTGTTGCTGTTCGGTGGGCGTTCGAGCGAGCACGGAATCAGCTGCGTCACTGCCGCGGGCGTGCTGCGCGCAATCGATCGCACGAAGTTCGACGTGATCCCGGTGGGCATCACGAAGCAGGGCGCCACCGTGCTGATGCAGGAGGACGACCTCGATGGCTACCGCCTCGACGCCGCTGCGCTTCCCGAGGTGACCGATAACGGCACACGTGTGCTGTGGCCTGCGTCGACCGTTACGCGGGTGCTCACGGTGATCGATCAGTCCGGAGCATTGCGCAGCCTGGGGCACGCCGATGCAGTGCTGCCGATGCTGCACGGCCCCTACGGCGAAGACGGGACGGTGCAGGGCATGCTCGACCTCGTCGACCTGCCGTACGTGGGAAGCGGCGTGCTCGGATCAGCGCTGTGCATGGACAAGCACGCAGTCAAGACCGTGCTCGCGGATGCGGGCATCGCCGTCGCACCGTGGAACACCGTCACCCGCTCTCAACTCGATGCCGACCCGTCACTCATCTCGCGGCTCGATGCCGGCTTGAATTATCCGCTCTTCGTGAAGCCCGCACGTGCGGGTTCGAGCATGGGCGTTACCAAGGTGGCTGTGGCCGCGGATCTTCCCGGAGCGCTCGATGTCGCATTCGCCGAGGATCGCACGGTGCTCATCGAATCCGGCGTTGTCGGCCGCGAGGTCGAGATAGGCGTGCTCGAGGGGCGCGGAGATGCGGGGCCGCGCACGAGCACCGTGATCGGGGAGATCGTGATCTCGGATGGGGGCTTTTACGACTTCGCCTCGAAATACCTGGACGGTTCAGGGGTGCGTCTAGATCTGCCAGCCGCCGTGAACGATGACGAGTTCGAGTCATTGCGACGCGATGCGGTTCTCGCGTTCGAGATCGCTCAGTGCGCCGGGCTCGCGCGCGTCGACTTCTTCTTGACCGAGAACGGGCCAGTACTCAACGAGATCAATACGCTCCCTGGGTTCACGCCCATCTCGATGTACCCGCGACTGTGGGAAGCGTCTGGGATGAGCTACACCGAACTCATCACCGAGCTCGTCGAGCTCGCCATCGAGCGCCGCCCCGCCTACTGAGTCGCCTTCCGGCGGCGGGCGACGATCGCGCTATTGCTTCGCCTCGGGCACGTCGAACGTGTCTGAGAGGGTGGTGCACTGACGATCCTGCGGCAGCTGCTGCACGACGGCGTTCAGGTCGACCGTGGTCTCGGTGCCGCTGACCTGCTCGGAATCGACGTAGACGGCAATGCCGGGTGTGCGGCCGTACGGTTCGAAGCGATAGATCGGCGCTGCCGAGTCGTCGATCACCCAGTCGATGCCATTGACATTGACGCAGGTGTCGGTAGTCGGCCCGCTCGGCTCCACTCCGCAGACGAGTTGTACGGCGCCGTCGCCCCAGGCACCGGTCGCCTGAGCATTGGTGTAGCGCCGATCCTCACCCGCGACGACATCGGGCAATCGCACAACCACGTTTGCACACGCCGAATTGTTCGCATCTTCTGCGGCCTGCATCGGCACGATCGGCGCACATGCGGTCATGAGCGTCGCGGTGCTCGCGAGTGCTGCTGAGAGTGCGACGATCTTGACGGCCCGAGACTTCACCGTTCCAGCCTACTCGTCGCGGGCTGGTCGAGCGCCGAGTGCGCGTAGGCGCTGGTGCATGGGCGACGGTAGCTTGGAAGTGTGGAACCACGAGAGAAGCCGCAAACCACCGTCGGTGAACTGGGGGAGTCGGGTGTGCTCGCGCGCGTGCTCGCACAGCTCTCGGAGGCGAGCGCCGTCGAGCTGGGTCCGGGCGACGACTGCGCGGTGCTGCGGCACGAGGGCGACATCGTCGTGACGACCGACACGATGATCGAGGGCCCCGATTTCCGTCTCGCCTGGCACGACGGCTTCGAGCTCGGCTGGAAGCTGGCGGCCACGAACCTCTCAGATGTCGCATCCATGGGGGCGCGTCCGACCGCGCTGACAGTGGCGCTTGCGGTGCCGCTCGAAACTCCCGTGCGCCTGCTCGAGCGGATCGCCGAGGGCCTCGATGCTGCCTGTCGCGCGCTGGCGCCGGGCTGCGGCGTGGTGGGCGGAGACCTCGGGAGAGCACCCGTCGTGACTGCTGCGGTCACGGCGCTCGGCGACCTCGAGGGGCGGGTGCCGGTGCTGCGTTCCGGCGCCCGCGCTGGCGACGTCGTGGCGTATGCGGGGGAGCTGGGGCTCGCGGGGCTCGGTCTCTCGCTGCTCTTCGCGGAAGGTCTCGCGTCCGATGGCACCGCGAGTGCGGATGCCGTTCCCGGGCTCTGGGCCGCGCATCCGGAGGTCCTTGCCGCCCAGCTCGCGCCGGCGCCTCCAATACCCCTCGGCGTCGCAGCTGCGCTGGGCAAGGCAACGGCGATGATGGACGTCTCCGACGCTCTCTCGATCGATAGTGAGCGTCTCGCTCGCGCGAGCGGCGTGCATATCGACTTCTCCGCTGCGCTGCTCGAACGCGGCTTCGGTGAGCAGAGCGGAGTGGTGGTGCCGGTCGAAGCGATGCTGCATGGCGGTGAGGATCACGGCTTACTGGCGACCTTCCCTGCCGCTGTGGCGCTGCCCGCCGGATTCCTGCCGGTCGGAGTGGTGCTGGAGGCGTCCAAAGCAGGATCCTCGGACGAAGCCGGCCCGACCGCGACATCACAGGTGCCCGGACAGGACGTCGCAAGGTTGTCGCTCGATGGCGAAACGCTCATCGCGCGCGGCTGGGATCCCTACACCGTGCAGTATCCAGGTGCTGCGTGACGTTTGGCCAAGCTCGGCTATCCGCCGATTCAGCTGAGAGACATGCTCGATACGAACCCCATTGTGTTCCATGCAACGTGCACCGCAATCGGAACAAAGATGTTTCGTTGCGAAAGTAGGTAGAGGGCTCCGAGCAGTAGCCCAACGAGGCCGTAGTTTAGAAGTAGCGGCCACTCGGCGATACTTCGGAGGTGCATCGCACCGAACAGGGCGCTGGAAACGATGAGCGCCATCCACGACGGTATCCGGTGGGCAAGCTTTCCGATCAGCACTTCGCGAAAAATGACCTCTTCGAGCACTGGCCCAACGATTCCTGATGCGACGAAAAGCAGGCTAGCCAGTAGCGCGGAGCTCTTCGCGAGCATCTGCAACTGGGCTGTCGACTGCGCGTTTTCTCCGTCGGGTGATACTCCCAGGTGGATGAAGATGGTCGTAGTGATGATTCCCAATAAGTAGGCCGCGACGAATCCGAACGCTCCCCATCCCACGAACCGCCATGGGGCAATACGAGTCGCCCTCCAACCTGAAACGAGCTCTCGACGGAAACACCAGAAAGCGGCGACTCCGATCAACACGTACACGACCAGTCGTGTCATAGCAGTGCTCTCCCGAGCGAGTCTGTCTCCGAAGACATGACCGAACAGGACGTAAACGATGAATGCGCCAATAGCGGCCATTTGTGTGTACGAGAGCGCGCTGCGCTCGGAATCGATGATCGACTGGTCCTTCGGCAAGATAGTCTCCATGAATTGGTGCGGCCTGCTGCAGACAGTCGAGCTTTGCATTGTGACCGCGCAAGACGTCCTCGGATCACAATGTTGAGTAACGATCTTCACGTCTTGCAGTACTGGACGTGCTGGCCTCTCTGGGCAAGCCGGCAAGCGAGCTCTGGGGAGCAGGACGGCTGCCGCAAATCAACCTGATTTTCGGCGTCGCTACTGAGATTCTCGTGCGGTGACATGTGACGGCGTGCGTCTGCTCGTACCTACGCACGCGAGCTACTTAGCTCTGCAGTGCTCGCTACTTAAAGCCGTACGGCGTCATACTGAATTGATGCTCTGACGAGGGAAAAATGATGTTCTCGGTGCCCCCGAGAACATCATTGACTATCGGTAACCGACGTACGTATGGTGATTCGGCACCTGGCACTTCCCGTGAAACTCGGACGGAATCGCACTCGATGCCAGGCACTGCAGCACCAGCGTCGGAGCACGGGCAGGAGGGCAAGCGAGTGGGCAGCAGGCGGGGGATCATCGGGGCCGCGATCGCAAGCGCAGCGGCGCTGTGCGCGTTCGCGCTCACGGCATCGACCACGGCAGCGGGATTTCAGTCGTCAAGTCATGCGAGAGCTGAACTCGCAACCGAGGCCATGGTCGCGGCATACCCGGTGCGTCAAGACATGTCGCCCGGTTCGGCGCTGTATCTGAATCGTTTCGGCGAACTCTACGTCACCGGCGACCGCCGGAGCGGAAACGGGGCTGGGGTCGCGAGCACAGCGCTGAATCTCGCGCCCCCGAACCAGGTTGTCTTCCCGGAAGGGGTCCGCATTGTCGACGCGGGATCTTCTGGCAACGATTTCAACTGGGGGCAGCAGACGTTGTTCTCCGCTCTCGACGACCAGGGGCGCGTCTGGACTTGGGGTCAGGCCTGGGGCGGACCGACACTCATCGGGCGCGGGTCCATCTCCGCTGCCGAATCGAGGACACCGGGGCAGGTCACTACGACCGACACGGGTGAAGCGCTGCCTGAGATCATCGACCTCCAGCAGATCGAGAACCAGGTGTATGCCCTCGACGTCAACGGCACCCTGTGGGCCTGGGGGTACGGGGGCGAGAACATGCCGACGCCCACAACCGGGAACAAACCGCTTCCGTCGCGCGCGAACACCACGACGGCCACACCGGGACTGGGCTCGTGCGTCTCGAACAGTACCGGCGATGTCGTCTGGCACACCGTGTGGGGCGGGTACGTCTCCGCGGGGGGAGTCGCAACGAACGGACTGATTTACACCTGGGGCTGGGACAACTCCAACGGGGTATCTACTACCCAGACGAACCAGGGGTGCCCGATTCTCAATCAGGGCGCTAACCGTGTGCTGTTCGAGAATTATCCGGACCTCTACCAAACCGCCGACGGGCTCACCTATGATCCGCAATCCTTGCCTACCGAAGCGGAGCGGACCGCACGCTACGAGGCCATCGTCGCTCACGCAGCCTCTCTCGCTGCGCCTGGCCCATGCAGCGCGCCGGTGCGCAAAACGAACGGCGTTGACGCCAGTGAGTGCCCGGTGCGTCAACTGGGTTTTTCCACTCGTGCCCCTCGTTTGCTGCTGCAGAACGGCGACCTGTACACCTGGATGGTCTCGACGGACACCACGTACGGCTTCTATTTTCTCGGACGCCCCAGCAGTACGAGCCCAGCCGATCCGAATTTTCGCAACCGACCCGCGCTCGCGCTCTCGAACGTCGATTCGACCGTCTCGGGCGTGGGATCGATGCAAGCGCTGACCCGCGATGGCCTCGTGTACGGCTGGGGTCGCAATAACTTCTGCCAAGCCGTCGGCGAGCGCACGTCTGGCTCGAATGCATGCAGCAGCAATGTGTCTGCGGATATCGTCACGCTTCCCAGGCCCGTAGGCGGGATCCCCGACGACGTTCCCATTGCCAGGCTCAGCTCGACGCAGTGCGCAGCGTGGGCCACCTCCGCAGACGGAGGCGTGTGGGGATGGGGCGGCGGCACGATCGTAGCCACCGGGTGGGTGACCTGCGGCACGGCAGGAGCCACCTACAAGATCCACGACCAGCGTGCCGCAACCGTTTCGACGCCATTCGGCGCGCCCATCACCGCGACTTCCACCGCTACGACACCTGTTCTCGAATAGTCCCATCAAGAAAATATCCAGTCACTCATCACGCGAAAGGCGAAACTCATGAACGAAACGCTGCTGTCCTCAGACGCTCCTTCGGAAGCTCCCACCGAACGTCGGCGCGGAAAGAAGCGCCTCATCATCGCGGGCGGCGCACTGATCGGTGTCGGAGCTCTCGCGACCGTTGCTGCCTTCACCGATTTCGGGTTACTGAATCTCGGCGGCGATGGCGGTTTCGGTGGCCCCGACAACGTCTACAACATCCAAGTTTCTGCTGGTCAGGAGGACACGGTTGGCGATGTCGCAAGCTGGATCGAGGCAAATCCCGATGCAGTGGATGTCGTGCCGATTGCAGGCGCTGACTCGCTCATTCCGGGCGGGGCTCCGGTCGACGTCAGCATTCCCGTTCTCAACGCGTCTCCGACGTTCGGTTCGACGTTGGAGGTCTCCATCGAAGACACCACGCCCGTCAACCCCGATGGCGCGCAGGAGACTCGGAACAATGCGTACGCGGGTCTCGTGAGGATCAGCATCGCTCAAGTAGCGGACGCCTCCACGACGCCGACTTCGTGGGTGATCGAAGACGCAACGATCTCGGCGGCCAATACGGCACTCAACGATCTCGCTGCGGAAGCCGGCGTCGTGACCGTCGTCAGAGTCGAGCTGATCGAAGGGGCTACTCAAGAAGAGACGAATGCTGCAAACGGAGGCATGGTCAATCTGCAAGCGCGCTTCGACGGCACCTCCGTCAACTGACTCCCGGCAACCACGCAAGTCGAATGACTCGAAAGCAGGTGATCCATGGCTCAGATCCGCTCGCAACGACGTGTCCGTCGTGACATCGCCGCCGCGATCATCGCCTGCGCGGTCATCGCCATCGGATTGCTCCTCGTTGCAGCCACCACGTTGGTCACTGGCGCGGCCGAAACTGGAAGGGTGGGCGGTCGAGCCGTCATCGGCGCAGCTGGAGCTGACGCGTTCGCCATCCAAGTGGCGGGCCGCGAAGGCGCAGGGTGGGAGCCCACTGCATCGGACTGGGTGTTCGCCCGCACGAACGGATTCGATGTGCCCATGGACCTCGAACAAGGATTCGGACCAGGAGCTTCGCGCGTCTTTACATTGGGCGTGCGTAACGCGAGCCCGGTACTGCCTGGCACGATCAGCATGGAGATCCTGAACCGGGATGCCGCTGAATCGGCGCTCTTCGATCGACTCCTCTACACGGTCGAGATGCGCGGTGATGTGCTGCTCGATCGGGTTCCTGGAGACGAGCTCGACGTCATGACGCCGGTGAACCTCGGGTACTTCGAATCGGAAGATGCGAAGACTCTCACGATGACGGTCACGATGCCCGAAGACGCAGGCAACGAGCTGCAGCGTGAGACGGCGCGAGTACAGGTGGCGATGCGGGGAGTTTCGCAATGAAGCGCTCGATGCGGCTTGCGGCTGTCTTGCTTGGCGTCGGCTCTGTGCTTCTGATCGGCACGACGACCGCCGCATTCACGCAGACGCTTCAAGCGAACGGGTCGCTCTCCGGTTCGGTCGCAGTCGCTCAGGGGACAGATCCCGCTGATCGCTACGAGGATCCAGCGCAGCCGAATATCGTCGCGGAAGTCACCCCCGACTCTCGCGGGATTGCGACGCTCTATGACGATCAGCGTGCGTACCCGACTCGTCCTACGGCAAGCTTCGCGGTTCAGGCCGCGTTGCTCGAAGGATCAGCTTCTGCGGATCTGCGCGCGATGCTGAGCGCCCCCGAGGGCGACGCAGCCTGGATCGCGCCATATCTGCGATTCGGAATCGAGGTCGATGGCGTGAATCAGGATCCAGACGGCATTCCCCGAAGCATGCAGCAGGTCAACGACGCAAACGGCATCCTCATCGGTACGCGCGAGGCGGGCGCCCCCGAGTCACAGATCCTGATCAAGGTGTGGCTCGCACCCGATACACCTCAGGCTGCATACGCCCAACAGCTTCCCGTGGACGTCACGATCATCGGTGAAACGACCGCCGGAACGACATTCGAACTGGAGGTCACGCTGCAATGAGACCGTGCCGCATCGCTCTCACCGCGGTCATCGCTCTTGCGCTGAGCAGTGCCGTTGCATCTCCGGCGCTCGCTGCCGGGGTGCTCGAGCCCGAGGGGCTCACGAGCGTGGAAGTTCGTGTGGCAGGGCCCGGTCACGGTGTTGCATGGGACATGTCTGCGCGAAACGTCGCCAGCGCAGTGATCACGCCGACACTCCGGGTCACGGAAATTACTGGCGACATCTTCGAAGGGCCGAATCCTGCAACTCTCGAGCTGAGAACCGATGACGATGTGTTGTATACCGGGAACGCCGAGAGCCTCGTCGGAGAAGTCATCGAGGTCGGGGAGGTTGCCGTCGACGAGGTCGTTTCGGTCTCCGCATCGGTGCACCTGCCTGCCGCAGCCGGTGATGAGTATCGCACCGCGACGGGGGTGGTGCACTGGGAATACGCCGCATTCGCCCCAGAATCTCCGACGGCTCAGCCGCCCGCACAGCCCGGTCAGCCCGACGCGCCCGAGCAGCCGGGGCTACCAGTGACAGGCACGTCAAGCCCAGCCGCGATCGCTGCGTGGGGGATCGCGATTGGACTCGCTGGCGTGCTGCTCTCGTGTGCAGCGCGACGCCCGCTCAAGAAACGAGAGGACTCATGAGCGCAACTCGAATGACCTTGCGCCGAGCTCGTGCGCGGCTCACTCATCGGGTGCCGAGCAGCACTTGGGCACTGGTGCTCATCGTGACCGGGGCACTGGTGGCCAGTGGCGCGATGGTCGGTTCGACAATGGCTGCCTTCGCCGACCATGCGGAGGTCGGCCTGACCGCCGAGACTCAGTTCGATGTGCTGCTCATCCACGGCGACGAGACCGTGACGGGGTTCGGGTCCGATGGCATTGACGCGGCACTCACGGGAGCCGAACCTTATGTTCCGGGAGCCACCGCGGTGACCTCGCTGCGGGTCGGCAACAACAGCGCTCGAGTGCCATTGACACTCGTTTCTACGGTATCCGGAGAGGGCGATCTCAGTGCGGCGATTCGAGTTTCGGCCACGGTCACTCGCGAGGATGGCGGTGTCGAGACCGTGCTCGGAAACCCGGATTCCCCCGGGGATGGAGTGCCGTTGAGCGACGCGACGACAGCGGGCTTCGCGCTCGCCGCTCGTGATGCGCCGCCACTGCTCGATGGAGAGACGTGGTCTGGGCCCGACGGCAGCGCCGCAACCCTCCGCGTCTACGTGCATGTGCTCGACCTCCCCGAACTCCGCGATCGTGAGGGCGGAGCGTTGAACCTGTCGATTGCGTTGACCGCTACTTCGGGTGCGTGACACGGCGATGAACGACGAAGCAGAGGTCAGAGGTGGCATGAGAGTCTTTCGGATCGTGCGTTCGATCCTGTTCACCATCGGCGCGGTCGTAGGAGCAGGATCGATCCTGCTGGTGATCGCGACGCTCGCATTCGGGCTCCGTCCACTCGTCGTGATATCCGGATCGATGGAGCCGGGTATTCCTACGGGCTCGCTGATTCTCACGCGTACGGTTCCGGCCGCCGACCTGAAGATCGGTGACGTGGTGACAGTACCGCGCCCCGATGGTCGCGGCCCCGTCACCCACCGAGTCGTCGAGATCGACGAGATGGAGCAGGGGCCCGTCGAACTCGAGCTGCAGGGCGACGCCAATGCTGCGAAAGACCCGCAACCGTATGTGGTGAACGAAGCCGGTCTGCTCCAACTCACGGTGCCGGGGCTCGGGGTCGTCGTGGAGGGACTGCGAAGCCCGCTCGGTCTTGCAGGGGTCGGCACGGTGCTTGTCGGACTCGTGCTGCTCTACTTCGTCCAGCCCGCCCGGCCGACCGCGAAGGCCAAGCGAACTCGTGCAGTCGCGGCGGACCCTGCAACACACGTGCCAGCGCGCCCACTTTCGGGCCCCGACGGAAGCGAGACGAATCGATGAAAGCTCAGCCCCAAACGTTTCGACGGCGAGTTGCATCCGTGCTGCTTGGGGTCACCACGACGACGGCGCTCATCGCCGGGATCGGGGCTCCGGCCATGGCCGCGGCGCCGATTCCGATCTGGACGCCGGCGATTCAGCAGGAGTTCTACTGAAATCACATCGGCACCGTTGACGCAGGAACGGCACCGCTCTCCGAGACCCTGCCGTCTTCAGGCGACCTCGACTATTCGCAGGCCCATTTCCCAGGGCTGACTTCCGATAGTTATGCGGGGGTTCGCATGGGGTTCGACAACGACACGGAGTACTCGCTCGCCGTGCGCCCCGTCGAAGCCGTGGTCGGCGGTGACATCGCTCCATATATCAACGCCTACTTCGACGCCTCGTGGGCGGACGCGGAGGGGCTCGCGAAAGACCGCGTGCTCGCCGCGGGGGAAGGAGTGCCGCCGACGACTCAGGTCGTCGGCGTGCCGTACACGGTCGGCAATGAAGCGCGGGGTCTCGAAGGAACATTCGGGTGGAGCTGGCAGATCTACGCCGTCCCCATCACGGTCGATGACTCTGGCTGCGCCACGACCGTCGGGCAGCCCATCACGATCACGTTCACGCCGACGGACGACTTCGTCGGGATCGCTTCCGTCGCGTACACGGCCTCAGGGATCGGCGGATACAGCTCGACGTCGACGATCAGCGTCGACGTGCAGGCGGTTCCGGTCGGCGAGCCGCCCGTGGCCCGCGACGACCGCGCTGCAACGGTTTCGGGCACGCCGGTCACCGTTGCCGTGCTCGACAACGACTCGGAGATCGACGCTGAGGCAGAGGTGACGATCATCGAATCGACCGATGCGCAAGGCGACTGGGTTGTGGAACCCTCGCGTTCCGTGACGTTCACGCCAGCGAGTGCATTCGTCGGCGCTGCTGAGGCGACGTATCGGGTGGAGAACCCCGATGGACAGTTCTCGACGGCAATCATCACGATCGATGTCGCCGCGCCGGAGGTCCCCGTGCCCGACCCTGGAACCCCGGTCGATCCGGCGCCTGCGCCACGCGGCGCTCCCGCCGAACCTGCGCCGCCCGCGCAGCCCAGTCCCGCTCCCGAAGGCCGGCCCGCGGCGTCGGGTACCCACGCCGGTGCGGGCGCCACGCACACCCAGCTCGCACGTACGGGAGCCGGTGACCCTTCGGTAGGCGCGATGTTCGGAGGCGGACTGCTCCTCCTCGGTGTGATCGGTGTCGCAGCCGCATCTCGCCTGCGTGTTCGCCGATAGCCCGTCCGGCGACTCGGAGCGCTGCTAGTCAGGAGTCCGCGCGGTCAGGCGAAGCGCTGCCCAGAGTTCCGCGCGCGTGTCAGGGGAGTCGAGATCGAGCTGCAGCAACTGGGAGGCCGTCTGCACTCGCGCTTTGAGGGTATGGCGGTGCAAGCCGAGATGGGTGGACGCCGCGCTTGTCTGCCCGTGGTGCGAGAGCCAAGCGGTCAGCGCCTCCTCGATGTGATCGTGGTGGCGATCATCGTGATGCCGCATGGGCGCGAGCAGCAGTTCGGCGCGGCGCCTCGCCTCGGGATGGGCGTCGAGCAGATGGATGACGCCTTCGTGCATCGCCGGTGCGTACTCGACGGGAGCGTGCACCGAGCTCGATGTCGCCCGGTCGAGCGCGAGCTCGGCCTGGATCAGTGCGTCACCGAATTGCGCGAGCCCGACGCGATCCGAGATTCCCGCAGGGAGGTCGTGAGACGTGAAGAGGCGCCGGATCGCGGGAAGGTGACGTGACTCAGCGACGATCAGCGGATTCGCGTCGGTCGTTGCGGTGAAGAGGCCGGGGCTGCCGGCGTCGAGCGACTGCAGATCTTCGGCGAAGGTCGGGTCCAGGTGATCCGGCACGCCATAGCGCACGACGACGATCGGACCCTGCGGAAAACGCGCGAGTGCACCGGCGGAGAGTCGTTCGGCGAGCGGGAGCTGCCCGGAGAGCAGCAGCTCCACGATGGCGTCGCGCAGCACCGCCTGTGCAGAGCGGATTCCGCTGCGATGCTCCAGCTGCACCGTGGCCAGCGCGGCGACAAGGCCGTGCAGAGCGCGCTCCGCGCTGTCGGGCACGCCTCTTTCTTCGATTGCGAGCACGCCGAGCACGTGGCCCTGGCGGCCGAGGGATTGCAACTGCATTCCCGTACCCGACTCGGTCTCGATGCGCCCGGCGCTCACACCGCGCTCGATGAGGCGACGCGCTTCGCGCCTGACCCAGTCGACGGGAAACTCCGGGCGTTCGCGCTCGGGCGCGAATTCGACGACCCGCCCGAAGCGATCGGTGACGCAGACCCAGTGCCCGAGTCGTGACGCGGCCTCGCGCACGGCTGCGCCGAGACCATCGCGGTGCAGGGATGCGTTCGCAACAGCCCGCTGCGATTCGAGGGACCAGATGTCTCGATCTCGCGCCTTCGCTTCGAGGAGCCGCGCAGCAGTCTGCACGATCTCGATGAAGGCGGTGTCGTACGGAACCCTGAAGAGTGGCAGGCCGAGCCGATCGCAGGCGGAGACCACCAACGCCGGAACCCGATCCCAATGCAGCCCGACGGCGACGCCCAGCGCCGTCACGCCGGCGTCGACCAGGCGCTGAATATAGTCGCCGGCATCCTGATCTGACTGCATCGAACCGAATCGAGCGCCGGTGGTGAGCAGCACGGTGCGCGGAGTGAGAAAAGGTGCCGGATCCTCGAGCTCGCTCACGTGCACCCACTGCACGGGGCGCGTCGAAGCAGCGCGACTGGCGCCGGCGATGAGCGAGAGTTCGAGTTGGTACTGGTGCAACAACTCGCCCAGCTCGATCGTGGGCGCCTGCACGACTCCGGGAGAACTGAGGAGGGGCGGGGCCGCCGGAGCGTGGCGAGCGGACTTCTCCATGACGTCTCCGATCGGTAGTGCCATGCTGGTGAAACTTCAGGTGCCTAAACACCATTCTGGCAGATTGTGAAACGGGGCGCAGGCCGTAGGCTGATCCCGAATCACCACGAACCCGCCACGGCGGGCACACCGAGACTCATAAGGAGAATCAGTCATGACAGCAGTCACCGGCGGTCCCTCGCTTCCGCAGGAGCGCAAGCTCGTCACCAGCATCCCCGGCCCGAAGTCGCAGGAGATGCTCGCACGCAAGAACGCCGCTGTGGCCGCCGGCGTCGGCGTCGCACTGCCCGTTTCCATCGTCGCAGCGGGCGGCGGCGTCATGGTCGACGTCGACGGAAACTCACTGATCGACCTCGGGTCCGGCATCGCAGTGACCGGTGTGGGCAACTCGGCGCCAGCCGTCGTCGAGGCCGTGACCCAGCAGGTGCAGCAGTTCACGCACACGTGCTTCACCGTGACTCCCTACGAGGGCTACGTCGCCGTTGCCGAGAAGCTCAACGAGGTCACCCCTGGCGACCATGAGAAGCGCTCAGCACTCTTCAACTCGGGCGCAGAAGCCGTCGAGAACGCGATCAAGATCGCGCGCCACTACACGAAGAAGAACGCCGTCGTCGTCTTCGATCACGCGTACCACGGTCGCACCAACCTGACCATGGGCATGACCGCGAAGAACATCCCGTACAAGGACGGCTTCGGTCCGTTCGCTCCAGAGGTGTACCGCGTGCCGACGTCGTACCCGTTCCGTGACGGCCTCTCGGGCGCCGACGCCGCGTCGGTCGCGCTGAGCCAGATCGAGAAGCAGGTCGGTGCCGGCAACCTCGCCGCGATCATCATCGAGCCCATCCAGGGCGAGGGCGGCTTCATCGCTCCGGCCGAGGGATTCCTTCCCGCGCTGCAGGAGTGGGCGACCGCGAACAACGTCGTCTTCATCCTCGACGAGGTGCAGACCGGCTTCGCCCGCACCGGCGACCTCTTCGCCGCGAACCACGAAGGCGTCGTGCCCGATCTCGTCACCACGGCGAAGGGCATCGCCGGCGGCCTGCCGCTGTCGGCTGTGACCGGCCGCGCCGAGATCATGGATTCGGCGCACGCGGGCGGCCTCGGCGGCACCTACGCCGGCAGCCCGATCGCCTGCGCCGCGGCACTCGCGACGATCGACACCTACGAGCGCGAGAACCTCACCGAGCGCGCCCGCGAGATCGGCGCGATCATCGACGACTTCTTCGGAGAACTGCAGAAGTCCGATGACCGCATCGGCGACATCCGCGGACGCGGTGCGATGAAGGCCATCGAGCTCGTCGAGTCAGGTTCGCAGAAGCCCGCGGCCGCGCTCACCGGCGCGATCGCCAAGGCGGCAGGCGAGCAGGCAGTGGTCGTGCTCACCTGCGGCACCTTCGGAAACGTCATCCGCTTCCTCCCGCCGCTCTCGATCTCCGACGAGCTGCTGCGCGAAGGCCTGCAGGTCGTCGCCGATGCTCTCGCAGCGAACTGACGCGCGCACACTCCGATCCAGAATTCTCTGAAAGGACACCGAATATGGCTTTGAAGCCCAACGAGCAGGATCTGCTCGACCGTGTCGCCTCCGGCCTCGGCATCGGCGGCACCTGGGAGCCGTCGACCTCCGGTGCGACGCTCGATGTGCACGACCCGGCCACCGGCGCCGTCATCAAGTCGATCGCCGACGCGACGGTCGAGGACGCGGTTCGCGCGCTCGACGCCGCCGTCGATGCTCAGGCCGAGTGGGCGGCGACCTCGAGTCGCGAACGCTCGAACATTCTGCGTCGCGCATTCGACCTGCTGATGGAGCGCAAGGAGGAGTTCGCGCTTCTCATGAGCATGGAGATGGGCAAGCCCATCGCCGAGGCTCGGGGCGAGGTCGTCTACGGCGGCGAGTTCCTCCGCTGGTTCTCGGAAGAGGCCGTGCGGGTTCCGGGCGACTACCGCCAGAACCCCGAGGGCACCGGCACGATGATCGTCTCGCAGATGCCTGTGGGCCCCTGCTACTTCATCACGCCCTGGAACTTCCCGCTCGCCATGGCCACCCGCAAGATCGCTCCCGCGCTCGCTGCGGGTTGCACCGTCGTCATCAAGCCGGCGGCGCTCACTCCGCTGACCACGATCTTCTTCGCGCAGCTGCTCGAAGAAGCGGGCCTGCCGGCGGGCGTCGTGAACGTCGTGGCCACCTCCAAGTCGAGCGCCCAGTCGAGCGCCCTGCTCTCCGATCCGCGTCTGCGCAAGCTCTCCTTCACCGGCTCGACGCCGGTCGGCGTGAAGCTGCTGCAGGCCGCGGCGCAGAACGTGCTCCGTACCTCGATGGAGCTCGGCGGCAACGCACCGTTCGTCGTCTTCGAGGACGCGGATCTCGATAAGGCCGTCGAAGGGGCGATGCTCGCGAAGTTCCGCAACATTGGCCAGGCGTGCACCGCAGCGAACCGCATCATCGTGCACGAGTCGGTCGCCGACGAGTTCGCGCGCCGCGTAGGTGAGAAGGTCGCCGCCATGACTATCGGTCGCGGCGCCGACGAGGGCAACGACATCGGCGCACTCGTCGAGGAGAAGGCCGTGACCAACACGGCGCGTCTCGTCGCCGACGCGGTCGAGACCGGTGCGACGATCGTCACGGGCGGCGAAGTCGTCGACGGGCCGGGGCACTTCTTCCAGCCCACCGTCATCGACCACATCAGCCCGCAGGCTGCGATCATGCGCGAGGAGATCTTCGGGCCGGTGCTCGGCATCATCCGCTTCTCCACCGAGGAGGAGGCGGTCGAGATCGCCAACAACACCGAGTACGGTCTCGTGAGCTACGTGTTCACCGAGAACATCGGTCGCGGTCACCGCATGATCGAGAAGCTCGAAACCGGCATGATGGGCCTGAACACCGGCCTCGTCTCGAATGCGGCGGCGCCGTTCGGCGGCGTCAAGCAGTCGGGCATCGGCCGTGAGGGCGGGTTCGAGGGCATCCACGAGTTCCTCTCGTCGAAGTACACCCTGCTGCCGCGCTCCTGAGCGCCGCAGTTCGCTGAACGGGCCCGGGGTCGCGAGATCCCGGGCCCGTTCGTGCATGACGCGAGCGGTACGAGCGACCAGCGGAGCTGCTACTCAGCAGGCTCGGCCCACCAGAGGGCGGTCTCACCGTAGCGCTTCTCCCGAATCCGTTCGATTCCCGACGGCCACGATGGCTCGGGGGAGCGCGTGCTGCGTTCGACAAGCACAGCGCCGCCTGGGGCGAGCAGGGGCACCACAGCGGTGAGCACGTCCGCGATCTCTGCCTCGGAGTGATCGTAGGGCGGATCGATCATCACAACGTCCCAGGTCGGCGTCACCGAGCGTTCGCCCTCGGCCGCCAGAAACGCCTGCACCGATTGCCGAGCAACGTCGATCCGCGGCGCTTCGTCTGACGACCGTGAGAACGCGCCGAGAACGATGCGCGTGTTGCGCTTCGCGATCTCGGCGGCCTGCGCGTGCTTCTCGACGAGGGTGACCGTAGCGGCGCCTCGGCTCGCCGATTCAAGGCCGAGCGCGCCAGATCCCGCGTACAGGTCGAGCACGCGCACGCCCTCGATGAGATCCCACGACGTGAGCGTCGAGAAGATCGCCTCGCGCACGCGATCGCTCGTGGGTCGCGTGCCCGACTTGGGAACCTCGAGCCGAAGGGATCCGGCTGCTCCGGAGATGATTCTCGTCACGGTTCGAGCGTAGCGCGTCGGAGGTCGGCGATACGCTGGAAGCATGACGCGCGCGACCCTCGATACGCCTCTCGCCGGAGTGGTGGGCGACCGCACCGCGAAGCCGCTCGAACGCGCATTCGAGATGCGCACCGTCGGCGACCTGCTGTACCACTTTCCACGTCGCTACTCGCGCAGGGGTGAGCTCACGCCGCTGAACGACCTGCCCGTGGGCGAGCAGATCGCGGTGGTGGCGCAGGTGCTCGACGTGCGCGAGCGCCAGATGCAGCGACGCAACGGCAAGCTGCTCGAGGTGCGCATCACCGATGGCACTGGTTCACTCACCCTTACGTTCTTCAATCAGCAGTGGCGCGGCCGCGAACTGCTTCCCGGCAAGCGCGGGCTGTTCGCCGGCAAGGTCAGCGAGTACCGCAACCAACTGCAACTGCAGCACCCCGAGTACGAGCTGTTCGAGAATCGAGACGATGCGCCGGGCGGGGAGCAGCTCGATGAGGCTGCTGCCAAGGCCTGGTCGGAAACGCCTGTTCCGATTTACCCGGCAACGGCGCAGCTGCCGACGTGGAATCTGCAGCGCACGGTCGAGCTCGCCTTGGACGCGCTGGGGGACGTGCCCGATCCGCTCCCCGAAGACATCAGGGCGTCGGAAGGTGTCGAGCGTCTCGGTCGGGCATTCGAGCAGATCCATCGGCCGCAGCACGACGCCGACTGGCGAGCCGCGCGAGACAGCTTCCGGTTTCGCGAGGCGTTCGAGCTGCAGCTCGCCCTCCTTGACCGGCGGCGACGAGCCGGACTCGAGTCCAGCACTCCGAGACCAGGCGGCGCTCCAGATGGCCCCTCGGCGCGGTTCGATGCTGCGCTGCCGTTCGAGCTGACGGGAGACCAGCAGCGTGCCGGCGCAACGATCTCTGCCGAGCTCGCCGAAGCTCACCCCATGCATCGGCTGTTGCAAGGAGAGGTCGGATCGGGCAAGACGCTCGTCGCGCTGCGCGCAATGCTGCAGGTGGCCGACGGCGAGGGGCAGAGCGCGCTGCTCGCACCGACCGAGGTGCTCGCCTCGCAGCACTACCGCTCGATCGTCGAGGCCCTCGGGCCGAAGCTCACGGACGAGTTGCGACCGGTGCTCGTGACCGGTCGCATGCCCGCGGCAGAGCGCAAACGCGTGCTGCTCGCCCTGGTGTCGGGGGCCTCACGCATCGCCGTGGGGACCCATGCGCTCCTCAGCGCAGGCGTCACGTTCCTCGACCTCGGGCTGATCGTCGTCGACGAACAGCACCGGTTCGGCGTCGAACAGCGCGAGGCGCTCCGCCAGAAGGGCGCGCAGCCGCACGTGCTGGCGATGACCGCGACGCCGATTCCGAGAACCGTCGCGCTCACTGCGTTCGGGGACCTCGAGATCACCACGATTCGGGAGTTGCCGCCCGGCCGACAGGGCATCTCCACGTTCGCTGTCCCCGAGATCGAGATGCCCAATCGTGCCGCGCGCGTGTGGGCGCGTTCGGGTGAGGATCTCGCGGCGGGCCGGCAGATCTACGTGGTGTGTCCGGCGATCGCGCCCGGCGAGGTCGAAGACGGGCTCGAGAACCCTGACGGCGCCGATTCGACTCGTGCGCGTGGCGCGGCGAGCGGAAGCGGCGAGACGCGTCGCCTCGCCAACGTCGCAGAGACGGTCGAAGAACTGCGCGGGCACCCCGCATTCGCGGGTGTGACGATCGAGGCCCTGCACGGCGGCATGGCCTCAGACGAGAAAGAACGAGTGATGCGCGGCTTCGCGTCGGGTGCGATCGGGGTGCTCGTGGCGACGACGGTCATCGAGGTCGGCGTGAACGTGCCCAACGCCTCGATCATGATCGTGCGCGACGCCGACCGCTTCGGCATCTCTCAGCTGCACCAGTTGCGCGGTCGTGTCGGCCGCGGCGAGCATGCGGGTCTCTGTCTCCTCATGACGACGGCCGAGGCCGGCAGCGTGGCGCGAGAGCGCATCGAGGCGGTGGCTGCGACCGCAGACGGGTTCGCCCTCGCCGAGATCGACCTCGAACTGCGCCGGGAGGGTGACATTCTCGGCACTGCCCAGTCGGGCGGGCGCTCGACGCTCCGGCTGCTGCGCGTCGCCGAGCACGGCCCGCTCATCGCTCATGCGAGGGAGGTCGCAGGAGATCTCCTCGATCGTGATCCCGCACTCACCAGCGCGCCGGGACTGGCCGCGCTGCTCGCAAGAGAGCACGAGGCGGGCCTGCTCGACAACCTTGCGAAATCCTAGCGCTGCGCGATCCTCCGCTGTGCGGCTGATCGCCGACGGTACTCGGGTACCACGCGGCTCGGCACTCGCGACGGATGTGCGCGCGATCGACCGAACCTACCGTTGATCTATCGCCGAAGAACGGCGGCGGCAGAAACGGAGACATCATGATCGAAGCGCGCGGACTCACGAAGCAGTACGGCAGCAAGACGGCGGTCGACGACGTCAGCTTCAGCATCAAGCCGGGGCAGGTCACCGGCTTCCTCGGCCCGAACGGCGCCGGCAAATCGACGAGCATGCGATTGATGGTCGGGCTCGACCGACCCACCTCGGGCACGGTGACCGTGAACGGGTCGCGTTACGCCGATACGGCGGCGCCGTTGGCCGAGGTCGGCGCCTTGCTCGACGCGAAGGGCGTGCACCCGGGGCGGAGTGCGCGAAGCCACCTGCGCGCGCTCGCTGCGACCCACGGCATTTCGGATCGCCGGGTCTCGGAGGTGCTCGAGCAGACCGGGCTGTCGGCCGTTGCCAATCGGCGGGTCGGCGGATTCTCGCTCGGGATGGGGCAGCGCCTCGGTATCGCGGGGGCACTGCTCGGCGACCCGAGGATCCTGATTCTCGACGAGCCGGTCAACGGTCTCGACCCTGACGGGGTGCTCTGGGTGCGGCAGCTGCTGCGCCATCTCGCCTCAGAGGGGCGCACGGTACTGCTCTCGAGCCACCTCATGAGTGAGATGGCTCAGACCGCCGATCACGTGATCGTGCTCGGACGAGGGCGCGTGGTCGCCGATGCCCCCATCGCGGAATTCATCGGCGGGGTCACCGCCGGCGTCGTGGTGCGCAGCCCGCAAGCGACCAAGCTCGCTTCACTCTTGATGAACGCTCACCGAGAGGACGCGGCTCTCGAGCCACTCGGCGACGAGGGCTTCACGGCTCGCGGATTCACCGCTGCAGACATCGGAGCGATTGCGGCGGCCCACCAGATCGAGCTCCATGAATTGAGCCCGCAGACGGCGAGTCTTGAGGACGCGTACCTCGAACTCACCCGGGGCGAGGTCGAATACGCCACGTCGTGACGGCGCCGGAGACGCGCCCACCAGACTTCGACCCGACTGTTCCACGCAGAAAAGAGACTCCCATGACTTCCACTATCACTATCGACGCCAACGCAGCTGCGACGCCACCGCCCGCGCAGGCTCGCGCGGCAGGAGGCGCAGCCCGACGCGGGGTCGGCTTCGCCGGCATCCTCCGTTCTGAGCGCATCAAGCTCTCGTCGCTCAGAAGCATCAAGCTCACCCTCCTCATCACGGTCGTGGTCGGGATCGGCTTGAGTGCCATGATCGGACTGCTGTTCAGCAGCAACATGCGAGACGCTGCAGCCGGAGTGAGCGAGCCGATCTTCGGCGGCGGAGACGACGGTCTGCAGTACTACCTGCTGACGGTCTCGACCTTCGCGGCGCCATTTCTCGCGCTCATATTCGGGGTACTCGGCGTACTGACGATCTCGAGCGAGTACTCGAGCGGCATGATTCTCTCCACGCTCACGGCGGTCCCCAAGCGCACGCCCGTGTTCGCGGGCAAAGCGGTCGTGCTCGGCATCGTCGCTGCGCTGACCGCGCTGGTGCTCGTCGCAGGTGGGCTCATCGTCGCCGTGCTCTGCTATCCCGAAAGCGCGTCGCAGCTCGCCACCTCCGTAGTGATCTCGGGCGCACTGGGAACGATCGCCTACCTCGTGCTGATCTCGCTCTTCGCATTCGGCGTCTCGGTGCTGCTGCGATCCACCGCCGGGGGCATCGCCGTGGTTGCGGGCGTGACGTTCGTGCTGCCGATCGCCTTCCAGATGCTGGCGATGACCGGTTGGGAATGGGTGCCGACCGTCGGTGAGTACCTTCCCGCACAGTTGGGCACGATCATGTCGCAGGGCGCGATCGAGCTCGCGAGCGGCCCGGGCTTTGCGGTCGCAACGGTCGCAATGGTCATCTGGGTCGCAGTCGTTCTGGTGCCCGCCTCCGTCGTGTTCAAGCGCCGGGACGCGCAGTAATCTCCCTGCCCACGAGGAGGCGTGCCAGTACAGTGAACGGTATGACGCCGGACGCCGAGGTGCGCCTCCCTCGCCCGCCCGGAGTGATCCGGCGGGCGTTCGCCGCGCACCCTCGCGCCGTCGACATCACTATCGTGGTCTGGTACTTCATCGGCAGCGCGCTGGGGGCGGCCTTCGATATCGCCACCACGGCGACCTGGGATGAGGCGACCGGGTCGACCACGTGGCTCGGTGTGCCCGAGCACCTCACCTGGCCCTGGGTGCTGATCGCGATCGTACGATCGCTCATCATCGCCGTGGTCCTGTTGTTCCGCCGCCGCTTCCCGCTGCTCGGCCTCATCGTGATCGTCGTCGTGACGTTCGGCGAGCAGGGCCTGCAAGGAGGGGCCAATGGCGTCGCCCTCCTGTTCCTGCTCTACGCCGTGCCGGTGTACCGCAGCGTTGCTGCGGGATGGGTGGCGTACGGCATCGCAGTCGGAGGCGGCCTGCTGCAGTCCGCACTGTCACTGTGGCGGGGCTCGTCGGCGTTCGAGGCGGGAAGCCCCGCGAATCTCTTCGCAGCTGATGGGAGCGCGGTGCAGAGCATCGGCGATCTCATCACGATCAACGTCGTCAGCTCGGTCTGGCTGCTGGCGATCCTCATGCTCGGTATCAATCTCGGCAATCGGCGCAGATACATCGAAGCGGTGATCGACCGAGCGCATCAGTTGGTGCGCGAACGCGACCAGCTCGCGCAGCTCGCAGTCGCAGAGGAGCGATCGCGCATCGCTCGGGAGATGCACGACATCGTGGCTCACTCCGTCTCGGTGATGATCGCCCTTTCCGAAGGAGCAGCGCGTGCCTCCGAGCGGGCCCCCGATGCAGCGGCGGACGCGATGCGACGCAGTGCAGAGACCGGCCGCACCGCGCTCGCGGAGATGCGTCGACTGCTCGGAGCCCTGCATTCCACGGGTGATCAGGCAGACCTGCTGCCGCAGCCCGGCGTCGAAGATCTGCCCCAGCTCGTCAGCGGGTTCGTCGATGCAGGCCTCGACGTCGCCCTCGAGGTGACGGGAGAGGCGACGGGGGATCGCGGGCAGGATCTCGCGGTCTATCGCGTCGTCCAAGAAGGCCTCACGAACGTGCTGCGTTACGCGGGGACGGGTGCTCGTGCACGCGTGAAAGTGCAGCGCGAGATCGATCGCACGACGGTGCTGGTGCGCGACTTCGGTCCGGCCCCGAACACCATGCAGCCGGTCGCCGGCTTGGGATCCGGCCGCGGCCTCGCCGGTCTCGCCGAGCGAGCCCGCGTATTCGGCGGCGAGATCGAGTCGGGTCCGGTTCCGTCGAGCGAAGGCGGGGGGTGGCGGCTCTGGGCCGCGCTGCCGGTGAGCGCCGAAGCCAGTGGTGCCGACGGGTCTGTCGAAACCGCGCCCGCGCCACGCGCAGAACACCCAACACTTCGAGGAGAGGAGCGCCGATGAGCGCCGATGCGATCCGCGTGATGCTGGTCGATGATCAAGAGCTGATCCGCACCGGTTTCAAGCTGGTACTGCTGGGAGAACCCGGGATCGACGTCATCGCTGAAGCCGCGGACGGCGCCGCCGCCCTGCAGCGTCTCGATGCGCTCGGGGCCGACGGGTGCGACCTCGTGCTCATGGATGTGCGCATGCCGGGCATGAACGGCATCGACGCGACAGCGGAGATCGTGCGTCGGTTTCCCGATGTGCGCGTCGTCGTGCTCACCACCTTCGATCTCGACGAGTACGCGACTGGAGCCATCCAGGCTGGAGCGAGCGGCTTCCTGTTGAAAGACGCGCGCCCGACCGAATTGGTCGACGCGATCCGCAGGGTCGCCGCTGGCGATGCCGCGATGGCGCCCAGTGTGACTCGTCGTTTGCTCGATCAGTTGCGCACCGGGGGCTCGGCCGGGCTTGGCGGAGTTGCGGCCGGGGCTGCACCGGTGACCGATGCGGCTCTCGACGCGCTCACTGAACGGGAGCTGGACGTGTTGCGGCTCATCGCTGACGGAATGAACAACGCCGAAATCAGCGCCGAGCTGTATCTGTCAGAGTCGACGGTGAAGACGCACGTCGGTCGCGTGCTCGCGAAGCTGCAATTGCGCGATCGTGTGCACGCGGTCATCTTCGCCAAGCAGCACGGTCTGTGAGCTGAAACCGGAGCTGTCCGCCGCACCGGGGTCCCCGCACCATACCGATCTGCCACCTTGTCCCACCCGCCCCGTTCGCCACAGGGAGTTCTTTATGAGCACGTCCGCATATCGCCTCTTCGACGTCGTTGCCTCGGAGGTGTCGCGACCGTCGCCGGGCTTCGTGCGGGTAGTGCTGTCTGGCCCCGACCTCGAGCGATTCGGCTTCGTGGGCATCGACCAGCGTGTCAAGCTGCTGCTGCCGAACCGGCGGGGAACGATTCCCCAGCTCGAAGGCGGCGACGGCTGGTATCAGTCTTGGTGCGCACTCGACGACGAGGAACGGCCGCCCATGCGCACGTACACGCCGCGAGCGTTCTCAAGGGATGCCAGGGGAGCGCGGCTGACCATCGATTTCGCCCGGCACGACGCGCACCCCGGCCCCGCTTCCGCGTGGGCGGAGGCTGCGGTCGTGGGCGATGCGATCGCGATCCTGGGGCCCGACGCCGAATACGACGGACCGAACTCGGCAGTCGGCTGGATCCCGCCGCGCGCCGCGCGCCGCTTCCTGATCGTTGGCGATGACACGGCGCTCCCCGCCATCGCGGGCATCCTCGCGTCGCTCGACCGCGACGCCTGCGCCCGAGTGATACTCGAAGTCAGCGACGCAGCCGACGCCGGGCTGCTCGAGGCCGGCGCGATGCAGTCCGAAGGGCGCCTGGAGCTCACCGTGCTCGAACGCGAGGAGTCGGATCGCGGGGCTGCTCTCGTGGCCGCAGTTCGGGCGCTCTCCGACGTGTTTCCAGGAGCAGACGCGCCGATTCGAGAGGCCGCCGGCGAGGCGGACGAGGTCAACGCCGCTGAGTGGCAAGAGATCGATGTAGATCGCGAGATCCTCTGGGAGGTGCCGGGCATGGACGCCATCACCGGCGCGCCGCTCCCCACTGATTCGCGGCATTCGGAAGGGTATGCCTGGCTCGCGGGCGAGGCGGGAGCCATCAAACTCATCCGCCGTCAGCTCGTGCAGGAACGCGGTATCGATCGCCAATCAGTCGCCTTCATGGGGTACTGGCGCCGCGGGCGCGCGGAGAACTGAGCGGGCGGTGTTCGCGCGGGTTCGGTGCATTCCCAAGAAATCCTGCGGTGTCGAACCCTAGGCTGAAGCCATGACGAAAATCGCTGTGGTTCCGGGCTCCTTCGATCCGGTGACGATGGGGCATCTCGATGTCATTCTCAGAGCCGCTGGCATATTCGATGAAGTGCACGTGCTGGTGGTGCACAACCCGAACAAACACGCGATGCTTCCCATTTCCGAACGCATGACGCTCATTCAGAAGTCGCTCGAGGAGGCCGGAGCACCGACGAACATCACCGTCGCCTCGTGGTCAGTTGGCTTGCTCGTGGATTACTGCACTGAGGTCGGGGCATCGGTGCTCGTGAAGGGTATTCGCTCACAGATCGATGTGTCGTACGAGACGCCCATGGCGATCATGAACCGAAGCCTCGCCGACGTCGAGACGGTCTTCATGCTGCCGGATCCGGGGCATGCGCACGTGTCGAGTACGCTGGTGCGTCAAGTCTCGGGAATGGGCGGCGATGTGAGTCCCTACGTTCCGCCCGCCGTGGCGCGCTTCCTCGACAAGCGCCTCCCGGCGTGATCGGACCGGCGCGAGAGGGCGCTGATTCGCCGGACTGAAGGCGGAACGGGGCGCGAAGGATCGCGTCGCGCATCTCGACTCATCGCCGATTCGCGCTCATACTGAATCCAGAGCCCTGTATGTCAGGCCGGACGGGAGCCGCATGTCGTTCTTCGCACACCGAGATCAGACCGTTCAGTTCGCCGCCCAGCCCGACTTCGACTACGAGATTCGCTGCGTCATCGGAGCTGCCCACGAAGGCGCTGCGGTGATCGGCGAAGTGCTGGCTGCGACGGCATCCATCCGTCCGCACGATCACGCGGGCTGGTATGAGGCCTGGCGCGAACTCGCTGAGCGTTCGTCGCGGTCTGCCGCGAAAACGCAGCAGGAGGGTCAGCTGGCCAGTGCCGCGGACGCATATCTGCGCGCGTCGGCCTACTTCGGCGTCGCGGTGAACGCGCTCAGCGCACTCGATCGACCGGACGATCTGCTTCGCACCTTCCGCGCCCAGAGCGCCGCATGGGAAGCGTTCCTCACGTGCGTGGATGTCGAATCTGAGCGCGCCCGCATCACGATCGACTCGGGCGAGGTTACGGGATGGCTGTTTCGATCTCCTGCGAATGCGGCGGCCGAGAATCGGCACACGCTCGTCGTGGTGAACGGCAGCGACGGCTCGCTCGCTTCCGTCTGGGCTTCCGCTGCAGCACCGGCGCTGCGCCGTGGGCTTGATGTGCTCGTCTTCGACGGGCCAGGGCAGCAGTCCGACCTGTTCGAACGGGGCGGTCGCTTTCGCCCGGACTGGGAGCACGTGCTCACGCCGATCTACGATTGGCTCGCTGCGAAAGAGGATCGGGATCCCGCTCGCGTGGCGCTCTTGGGAATCAGTCAGGGGGGATACTGGGTGGCTCGAGCGCTGGCCTTCGAGCACCGCTTCGCCGCCGCCGTGCTCGATCCCGGCGTGGTCGACGTCGCGGCGTCGTGGGAACAGCACATTCCGCGCAGTCTCCTCGTGGCGCTCGAACGGGGTGACGACGATCGCTTCGATCAGGAGATGGCGATCGGCATGAAATTCTCGCCGACCACGGCTCGCACCTGGTCGTTCCGGGCCCGGCCGTACGGCACCCAGGGGTACGCGGCGACGTTGCGTGCCGTGAGGCAGTACTCCGTCGCTGATGTCGTGCCCCAGATCCGCACGCCGATGCTGATCGCATCGCCCGAGGGTGAGCAGTTCTGGCCGGGCCAGTCGGAGCGCCTCGCAGAGTTGGCGCCGACGGTGTCGACCCTGCTCCCGTTCACCGCTTCGGAGGGCGCGGGCGGGCACTGCGAACCGCTCGCCCGGCCACTGTTCGCTGAGCGCGCTTTTGCTTGGCTCGACGAGCAGCTGGCGGGCTCGGGTTCGTAGCCGAATGCGCGGTAAGATGGGTCGGTGAGTAAGAGCCGAGTCTATGAGGAGAACATCCGCGACATTATCAATCGTCCAGGGGAGATGCGTGAACGATCGCGTACTGCGACGGTTCCCGAGAAGCTGGGCGAAAGCCTCGCGGAGATCCCGGCGGGGGTCGACCTCGACCTCGACGTGCGCCTCGAGTCTGTGCACGAGGGCATTCTCGTGTCGGCGGAAGTCGCTACGACGATGCACGCGCAGTGCGGACGATGCCTGAAAGATTTCACCACGCCGTTTGAAGTCGAGTTCCAGGAACTTTTCGCGTATACTCCTACGGAGGCCGACGAGTATGAGGTTCACGGTGATCACGTGGATCTTGAACCTCCGCTCCGAGACGCGGTAGTGCTTGCACTTCCGTTCCAGCCTGTGTGTCGTCCGGACTGCCCGGGTCTCGATCCCGAGTCCGGTGAGTTGCGCGATACCGAGGCTGCAGTGAATAACAGTGCGGATATCGATCCGCGCTGGGCAGCGCTGGCGGGTTTTGCTCCGGAAGGTGCGCAGGCTCCTGAAGATGTGAAGACCAATGCAGTCGAGGCTGAAGTAGACCACGGCTCGGGTGAGACTCCCGAGTCCGCAAGCAAGTAGGAAAGAGAGCATCATGGCTGTTCCCAAGAGGAAGATGTCGCGATCGAACACCCGTCACCGTCGTTCGGCGTGGAAGGCTACGGCTCCCACCCTGGTGAAGACCGAAGAAAACGGTCGCACCGTGTACAGCCTGCCGCACCGCGCCCGCGTGGTCGAGGATTCGCAGGGCAACGCCCTCTTCCTCGAGTACAAGGGTCGCAAGGTCGCCGACGCCTGAGTTGACCCAGAGCGTTGCAGAGCCGTCGGGCTCCTCGAAAGGGGATCCCGGCGGCTTTCTCCATGCATTCGGCGTGCGCGCCGATCCTGAGCTGGTGCAGCTCGCGCTGACCCATCGGTCGTGGGCGTACGAGCACGGCGGTGCGCCGCACAATGAACGCCTCGAATTCCTCGGTGACTCAGTACTCGGCCAGGCAGTCACGGTCGAGTTGTTCACGACGTTTCCCGACCTCAGTGAAGGCGAGCTCGCGAAACGCCGCGCCGCGCTGGTGTCGACGGTCGCACTCGCGGCGGTCGCGCGCCAGCACGGCCTGGGTGAGATGCTGCGCCTCGGCAAGGGTGAGGAACTCACGGGCGGTCGTGACAAGGACTCGCTGCTCGCTGACGCTGTCGAAGCGGTCATCGGTGCGGTGTATTTGTCGACGGACCCGCTGACGGCGACGAAGTTCGTGCTCGACCTCGTCGCACCGCTGCTCGACGACGCCGACCGCTTTCTCGAAGCACTTGAAGCGCTCGATCCCAAGACATCGCTGCAGCAGGAGGCTTCGCGCCGAGGCCTGCCGCACCCGCCGTACGAGACGACGGGTACCGGCCCAGACCACGATCGCCGCTATGCATCGCACGTGACGCTCGACAACGTGACGGGGAGGGGCGAGGGAACGAGTAAGAAGGCCGCTGAGCTCGCCGCTGCGCGCGACGCCGTGACCCGACTGCGCCTCCCGGCCAAGCGCCGACGTGCCTGAGCTTCCCGAAGTCGAGGTCGTTCGTTCGGGGCTCGCCCCCGCGTTGACGGGTGCTCGCGTCGTCGCCGTCGATGTGCGTGACCCTCGTGCGCTCAAGCGACACCTGCCGACGAGCGGCGATGATGGGCTCGGAGGCCACGGCGTCACTCTCAGCGCCGCAGCCGCCGCGGCCCGCAGCGCGGACTTCGAGCGTCGCGTCACCGGTGTCACGCTCGACGCCCCGCAACGCCGGGGCAAGTTCATGTGGATTCCGATATCGGGGTCCGCTGCTGACGCCGCCCCGCTCGCGCTCCTGGCGCACCTCGGCATGAGCGGGCAGGTGCTGCTGCGCGCGCACGACGCTGCCGACGATCGGCACGTGCGGATCCGCATGTGGATCGAGCACCCGGAGCACGGCGAGCTGCGCGTCGACTTCGCCGACCAGCGGTTGTTCGGCTCGCTTGCGCTCGACGCGCTTCGGCCCGCCGATGACGGCCCGGGCATGGTGCCGGCGCAGGCCGGTCACATCGCACGCGATCCGCTCGATCCGGCGTTCGACGACGGGCGGTTCATCGCGGTGCTGCGCAATCGCAGCTCAGGAGTGAAGAAGCTGCTCCTCGACCAGACGCTCATCAGCGGCGTGGGCAACATCTACGCGGACGAGGCGCTGTGGCGTGCTCGACTGCATCCCGATACGTCGGGAATCGCGGTCGGCCCCCGCAAGGCCGTCGAGCTGCTTGCGGTGCTGCGAGCGGTGTTCGCGCAGGCGCTGAGCGAGGGCGGTACGAGCTTTGACGAGCAGTACGTGAACGTGAACGGGCAGGCTGGCTACTTCGCGCATTCGCTGAACGCCTACGGGCGCGGGGGAGCGCCCTGCCCGCGCTGCGGAACCCCGATCAGGCGCGTGCCGTTCGGCGGGCGATCGAGTCACTTCTGCCCGAAGTGCCAGAGGCGGCGCTATGTTGGCTCCGGGGAGCGGCTGCTGCACTCGAGCCCGAAAGGTTAGGGAGGTCTCTCTTCGGGCGCGGTCGACCTCCCGCGTCACCGGTGGCCTTGGATGAGGGCCCCTGCGGCCGACTCCGACGACTCACGGTGCGCAGCGGAAGTTCATGCTCGACCGGCCCCTTCCGCGGACGCAGCGGCGAGGACGGCGTCGAGCCGGGGCTGGATCGACTCGGCCATCATCGAAATCTCCTGCGCGCGGACGCCGTTGCTCCGCGCGGCGTCGCGCCAGGAGTTCATTGCAGTGGTGACGCGGCCCATCCTCTCCCGGGCGCTTGCGGTGTTCAAGCTGCACTCCCCTGCGAACGCCAGCAGAGCCTCAGCCTCGTCGGGCCGGGCATCGGCTCCCATGACCGAGGTCGATCTCGCTCGCCACGGGTCCGGGGTCGGATTGACATCGAACGCGGGGCTGAGGGTCCAGGAACCGCGGTCGGCGAGGAAGCCGTGGTTGCGCAGGTGGTCGTCGGTGTTGCCCAACGCGACGCTCGCAACGACGCGGTCGAAGAGCTCGTGGTGGTCCGCCCTCGGAGAGAGCGACAAGTCACGGATCACCTCGGCGATATCGGCGTAGTCTCGGTGCTCGCCATCGGTCGAGCCCAGCGCCGTCATGGCGCTGATGTAGCCGATTCTGCGGCCCTCGTCCGCGCGGTCGAACCGGCGCAGGATCAGCACGCTGCGTCCGCCCACACGCGTGAGCCTTCTACGGGGCACCCTCATCCCCGCCGCCTCCATCAGGTCGTGGGCCGTGGCCTCCCAAGCCATGACGTCCCACCGGTCGCTTCCGTGAGGGAACTTCGCGATCGCCAGCGACCCGTCCTCGAGGCGCACCGATGCCTTGGGGCGTGCGCCTCCCAAGCCCGTCGTGCCCGTTTCCAGGAGCTGCTTGATCGCCCGAGCAGGGTCCTCGTCGGAGGCGACCTCGTCGGCCGCCCGCAGCAGCTCTGGCAGCGACACCAGCTGCGGCACGCTCGAGGGCTTCCCGAGGAACGCTCCGTCCCCGGGGAGCCTGAAGCGCAGCGCGCCCTGACGTGTGTCGTCGCTGACGCCGAGGAGGAAGTCGAGATCGTCCAACCGGCGCGATGCCCTGCGTTCCTCGCGCGCGCGTCCGCGCTCGGCCTTCTCGATGAGGTTCCGGCCCCACCGGTCAGGGGCGCTGTCCGCGAACGCGCGCGCGAGACCCGCCTGATGCTGGGACCCGGACACGAGCGGCAGCGCGGGATCGATGCTCATGCCGCCACCCGCGAGGTAGCCAGGGTCGTACAGGAACGTCGTGGAGATCTGGCCGCGCGTCCGGGTGAAGTGCGCCTGGCCGACCAGCCTGGCGTCGTCCCCTTCGCCAACGAGGACCTCGACGGTGGTCATCGGGCTCTCTTCTTCGCGAGGCTCCCGGCCCGCAGCCGCCCGATGTCGCTGTTGAGCGGATCGATCGCGTCGAGGGCCTGGTCGAGCGCGCCGAGCGCGCGCAGGACCTGCATGACGCTGCCGAAGCGCACGCCGGTGTCCCCGTTCTCAATCTTGCGCAGGGTGTCGCGCGTGATGCCGGCGCGTTCAGCGACCTGCTGGGCCGTCAGGCCCAGGACCATGCGCCAGCCGTGCACGTGCTTGCCAAACGCGGTGAGTTGACGGTCGATCTTGTACCCTGCCATCGCGGTTCCTCTCTCCTGTGGCGATTATACACGCCACTTCGTCTAGATACGGCGAGGAATGTCGTCATACTCCTTCCGTGCCGTTCGTCGCGTGCATCTCACGGTGAGGAGGTCCTGGAATGCGCGCCCATGGTCGATGCCTGGCGGCGACCACGCGGGGTTCGGATGAATCTCTGATTTACTTAGTGCCCTAACTAATCTGGTAGGCTGAACACGTGCGTGAACGAAAACGGCGGCTGTGGCATGCGACTCCCTGGGACGGTCAGCCGGGCTTCTGGGCCGCCTGGCGACGCTTCTTCTATCAGTTCGAGGGCACCGCTCAGCTCGGTGACCCCAATGAGCCGGCATACGTGCCGCCCGCGAACCCGAAGTGTCCGATCTGTCGGCGCCCGATGAGCGATCACCACATCGATCGCGGCGGCCCAGGCAAGCCGACCTATGTGAAGTGCCCGAAGGGTGGATCCGCCGTGCAGTCCGAGCCGCTGGAACAACCCGACGAGTCCACGAACCCGCAGGGCTCGCACTAACGCCCCGTTCAGCGAACGCGGTTCAGCAGCTCGATCACACGTTCGAGCTCCGCCTTGTCGATGTCGTCCAGTTCGTCCGCCCCATCGGCCGCGGTGACGGCGGCTGCGAGCACGATCTCCGCCTCAGCGGCTCGGGCCGCGGCGATGAGCAGTTCGCCGAGAGCGGCTGCGGAGCGCAGACGGAGCGGAAGGTCGGACGTGATCTCGAGCAGCTGGCTGAGCTCACTGGTCGCCACCACCGCGTCGCCCTGATCCGCGGCTGACAGGGCGCGCTGCAGCAACAGTTCGGGGTTCTCCGACCCACTGGCCGCCCCGCGATGCGCGTCGAGCTCCAATGAGATGTATGCGGAGATGAGCGCACGATACGCGGACTCGATCACCTCGGGCGATGCTCCCGCCTCCGAGGCGAGCAAACGCACCTTCGCGATCACCTGCTCGACCCTGGCAGGCGCACGCACGGCGGCCTCGTCGGTCTTCAGCGATCCTGCACGCAGCACCCACTGCTGCCGCTCGGCGAGGAGCGCGACGATACGGCGGTCGATGGCATCGATCTGGCTGCGGACCTCGGCGAGGGGATCTGGCTCGGTCATACGCTCAGCGTACTGGGCAGCGCGCGTGCGCACGTCGAACACGACAGATCCGCGTCATCGGAATGCGACAGAACATCTGTGAGAGGGACGGGGTTGAACGGAGGTTCTGTCGCATCGTGGGCGCATGTCGCCTGGCACGGGAGCCGGGCGGCGGGAGTGAAGCTCGTAAACTGGCAGGATGAATATGATGCGCGTGAGCTGGGGAATGGGCGCCGCTGTGTGGTTCGCCGTCATCGTGCTGGTGTGCGTCGCGCTCGGGCCCACAGCTGTCGTTGTCGCCCTCGTCTTCGGTCTCGGGCCCGACCTCGCGCTCATCGGCGCGTTCGCCGAGCGCGGGCGCCTCAAGCCGGGTCGCGTGCGCCTGTACAACACGGTGCACACGATGACGCTCCCGATCGTGCTGCTCGTGATCGGGCTGGTGACCTTCTTCATCACGGGCGGTATCGATGGCGGTTTCGTGTATATCGCGCTCGCCGGTGCCGCATGGTTCGTGCACATTGCGGCGGATCGCGCCTTCGGGTTCGGCTTCCGAGACTCCGAGGGCTCGATCATCCCGGTCGGCTTCGTCGTCTAGGGCGCGGATCCGAATCCCGCCGTCTGGGGAGTGCCACGCTCGCCAGGATCGAGCCGTGCCATACAGTAGGCACCAGCGCCCGCGCGGGTGAACGGAAGGGAGACGGCGTGCATCTGAAGAGCCTCACGCTCAAGGGCTTCAAGTCGTTCGCACAGCCGACCACCTTCCAGTTCGAGCCGGGCGTCACAGCGATCGTCGGGCCGAACGGTTCGGGCAAGTCCAATGTCGTCGACGCGCTCGCCTGGGTGATGGGGGAGCAGGGGGCGAAGACGCTGCGCGGCGGCAAAATGGAAGACGTCATCTTCGCCGGCACCTCGACGCGCGGTCCGCTGGGGCGCGCAGAGGTGAAGCTCACGATCGACAATGCCGACGGGGCGCTGCCGATCGAGTACACCGAGGTGACGATCAGTCGCACGCTCTTCCGCAACGGTTCGAGCGAGTACGCGATCAACGGTGATGCGTGTCGCCTGCTCGACGTCCAGGAGCTGTTGAGCGATTCCGGTCTGGGTCGTGAGATGCACGTCATCGTCGGCCAGGGACAACTCGATGCGGTGCTGCGCGCCACGGCGGAGGATCGCCGCGGGTTCATCGAAGAAGCTGCGGGCATTCTCAAGCACCGCCGCCGCAAGGAGCGCACGCTGCGCAAGCTCGAGGCCATGGAGACGAATCTCACTCGGCTCAATGACCTCGCCGGCGAGATTCGACGCCAGCTGAAGCCGCTCGGGCGCCAGGCGGAGGTGGCGCGTGCCGCACAGGGGATCGCCGCAGAGGTGCGCGACGCGAAAGCGCGTCTGCTCGCCGACGATGTGCACCGCCTGCGCACCGAACTCGACGCCCTCGCGCGCGACGAGTCGGAACAGCACTCCGAGCGCATCGTGCTGCAGGAGCAGGTTGAGCAGAAGCAGCTGCGCATCCAGCGCTTGGAGCAGAGCCAGCAGAGCGATGAGCTCGACAGTGCGCGGCGTGTGGCCCTCGGTCTCGAGTCGGTGCAGTCGAAGCTGCGCGGTCTGTTCTCGCAAACGCAGCAGCGGCTCACGTTCCTTGCGACGCAGGCGGAAGCTCCGGAGCACGTGCACCGGGTCACGCGAGCCTCGGTCGACGAGGCCAGAGAAGAAGCTGCACGGCTCGAAGCGCTGATTCCCGAAGCGGAGTCGGTATGGCAGCGTGCGGGTGCGGCCACGCGCGCGGCCCAGCAGGCGCTCGACGCGATCGACGAACACATTGCTGCGCAGAGCGAGCTCGTCTCGAAGCATGACCTGCAGCTCTCGCAGCTCAGGGGCCGCGCCGAGGCGGCCGAGCAGAAGCGCGCCACGGTGGCGCAGGAGGTGGAGCGTCGCGAGCAGGCGCTCGCCCAGGCCGAGTCGCGGGCCGAGGCGGCGCAGCTGGAGCTCGCGGGTTTCGAAGAGCGCGAGGAACTTGGGGGCGACGCCGAGGGTGACGCATCGGGTGCGGATCAGGATCATGCCTATCGCGCCGCCCAGGAGCGACAGGCCGCAGCCGAGCAGCGTCGCGACGAAGTGCGGGAGCGTCTGCACGGGCTCGCACAGGAGCTGGCGGGTCTCGAAGCCCGCGTCAGCGCTCTGACGCGTTCGCTCGACCAGCGCGATGCCTCGGCCGCGCTGCTGGCCCAGGCCCCGAATGGCGTTACCGGCCGGGTCGCCGATCACGTGCGCGTGGCCGAGGGGCACGAAGCGGGCGTTGCCGCGGCGCTCGGCACCTTCGCCGATGCGCTGCTCGCGGAGCACCCCGGCGCTGCGGGCCGCGCGGTCGCGTGGGCTCGCGAGCAGGATCTCGGTCGACTGCGAGCGGTGGTCGCCGCCGCGGGGAGACGAGATGACGAGCGCGGGGTCTCAGCTGAGGCACCTGAGTTCGCGGGCCTCGTGCGTGCGAACACGGTGCTGCTCGATGCGCCCGCGGGCGTGCGAGCGCTGCTCGAGCGCAGTTACATCGCCGCGGACCTCGATGCCGCGATCGCCGCGGTCGCCGTGCTGGGCAAGCATTGGCCAGGCGGGGGGTTCACCGTCGTCACGAGCGCCGGGGATGTCGCAACGGCGAACACGATCAGTGGAGGGTCGACCCTTGCTCCGTCGCGCATCGAGTTGACCGCGGAACTCGAGCAGGCGTCGCAGCGCCGCTCCGAGGTTGCGTCTGCCGTTGCCGAGCTCGAAGCGGAACTCGCAGAGCTGCGTGCGGCATCGACGCTGGCGAAGTCGGAGGCCCAGCAGGCGTTCGCCGAACTCCGGGCTGCCGACGCTCGGCTCACCGAGGTCTCGAAGGAGCGCAACCGGCTGTCGGCGCGGGCGGAATCGGCCGTGGCTGAAGCCGAGCGCGCGCGCCAGGCCCTGATCGTGGTCGCGGAGTCGGCGCATGCTGCCGCAGCAGAGGCCGAGCGGGCTGCGCAGGCTCTCGGCGAGGCGGCGTCTCAACCGCGTCCGATGCTTGACGCGAGTCAGCGCGACGGCCTGTCGCGCGAGGTAGACGGGGCGCGGGCTGCCGAGCTCGAGGCTCGCCTCTCGCTCGAGACCGCGCGCGAGCGCGCACGGGCCGCGACGGAGCAGCGCAAGACGCTCGGCGAGCAGCTCGAGGCCGAGCGCCGTGCCGCCGAGGACGCCGCACGTCGAGCGGTGCTGCGCGCGCGGCAGGTGGCGCAGGCAGAGCGTGTGGGCGCCCTCCTTCCCGCGATCCTCGATGCCTGCGATCGATCGCTCGCAGAGGCTCGCCTGGCGCAGCAGCATGCAGAGCGCGAGCGGGCGAAGCACAGTCAGGAACTGACGCTGCTGCGCTCGGAGGAGTCTGGGTTGCGGCAGAAGCTGCAGACGTTGGCCGAGCGGGTGCACGGCGCCGAGCTCAAGAGCTACGAACGCAAACTGCAGCTCTCGGCACTGCTCGAACGCTCGGGCAATGAACTCGGTCTGGTCGAAGACGTGCTGATCGCCGAATACGGCCCGCGGGTGCCGATCCCGGTGTCGCCGCCCGACGATGTCGTAGCGGAGCTGCAGAGCGACGGAGCGGCCGAAACCATTCAGTACGCCAATGACCTCGAGGCGCAGCTCGCGGCAGAGTTGGGGTTGGACGCGCGCGCGGACGCGGGCGAGGATGGCGCAGCATCGTCAGTGGACGAGGCTGATCACCGCGTGGAACCGGGTGAAGCGGTGGAGACCCGTCCCTTCGTGCGCGCCGAGCAGGAGCGTCGACTCGCGAAGGCCGAGCGACGCCTGGCGGAACTCGGGCGCATCAACCCGCTCGCCCTCGAGGAGTTCGCGGCCCTCGAGCAGCGTCACAGCTTTCTGACTGAGCAACTGCAAGACCTCACGAAGACTCGTTCCGATCTCATGGCGATCATCGAAGAGCTCGACCAGAAGATGCAGGGCATCTTCGCGGCGGCGTTCGAAGACACCCGGGTGGCGTTCGCCGAGGTGTTCCCGATCCTCTTCCCGGGCGGCTCGGGGGAGATCGCGCTGAGCGACCCCGACGATCTGTTGAACACGGGCATCGACATCGCGGTGAGACCCGCTGGCAAGAAGGTGGAGCGCATGTCGCTGCTCTCCGGCGGCGAGCGCTCCCTCGCCGCCGTCGCATGGCTCATGGCGATCTTTCAGGCGCGCCCGAGCCCGTTCTACATCGTCGACGAGGTCGAGGCCGCCCTCGACGATGCCAATCTCGGGCGCCTCCTGCAGGTCTTCGAGCGCTTGCGCGAGAACTCGCAGCTCATCATCATCACGCACCAGAAGCGCACGATGGAGATAGCCGATGCACTGTACGGAGTGTCGATGCGGCAGGACGGGATCTCAGCGGTCGTCGGTCAGCGAGTGGGGCAAGAAGTCGCGTAACGGTTACGACTTGGTGACGCCTCGTTCATCGTGTTCAACGGCGGGCGGTCGGCAGACTATGCTCGGATCAACGCCCCAGCGTCGGGGCGTCATTTTCTGCTTCAGAAAGGTGCACCAATGAAGGTTCACTCAAAGACATCAGTGGGCGTGCTCGCGCTGGTCGCCAGCGCAGCGCTCGTGCTCTCGGGATGCTCATCGAGCGGTGAGACCGAGCCGACGGAGACGGGCGGCGACGGCGGAGGCGGGAGCAGCGAGGCGCTGCAAATCGCCACGCTGCTGCCTCAGACCGGTTCCCTCGGGTTCCTCATGCCGCCGGTTCAGGCCGGCATCGCCCAGGCGCTCTCCGACATCAACGGTGCGGGCGGCGTGCTCGGCCAAGACGTTGAGGTCGTCGCGGAAGCGAACGAGGGCGATGCCAGCGACCTCACGGTCGTCGAATCGGGCGCCGACGACGTCATCGCCAGCGGGGCGTCGTTCGTGCTCGGCGCGATGGGATCGGGTCGCACGCAGCATGTCGTCGACAAGATCGCCGAAGCGGGCATCCTGATGGGCTCGCCCTCGAACACGTCGGCAGATCTCAGCGGCATCAGCCCCAACTACTTCCGCACCGCGCCGCCGGACACGGTGCAGGGCGACGCGCTTGGCAACCAGATCGTATCTGACGGCGTGACGAGTGTTGCGTTCCTCACCTTCAACGATCCGTACGGCCTCGGGCTGCGAGACGTGATCCAGGAGACGGTCGAAGCCGCCGGCGCCGAGGTCGTCTACGGCGGTAAGGGCGACGGCAACGAGTTCCCGGTCGAGCAGACCTCGTTCGCTTCCGAGATCACCGCGGCGAAGGACTCAGGCGCCGAGGCGATCGTCGTGGTGACGTACGACCAGTTCAAGCAGATCGTGCCGGAGGCCGTGAACCAGGGGCTCGATCTCTCGACGTTCTACCTCGTCGACGGCAACGCGAACGGCTACGAGAGCGATTTCGAGGCCGGAACGCTCGAGAATGCCCAGGCATCGATCCCCGGTGCGCAGGCGAACGACGAGTTTCAGACGCAGTTGCAGGAGATCTACACCGAGGAGTACGACGGCGAGCTCGAGAGCTTCACCTATGCGCCCGAGGCCTACGACCTCGTGACCCTCGTTGCGCTGGCCGCGGAGAAGGCCGGATCGACTGATTCCGCGGCGATCCAGGAGAACCTGCACGCGGTGTCGGGCAGTGAGGGCGGCGAGGAGTGCTCCACATTCGAGGAGTGCGCGACGCTGATCCAGGATGGCTCCGAGATCCAGTACGTCGGCAAGGCCGGCACCGGGCCGCTGAACGAGAATAACGATCCCTCATCCGCGTTCATCGGCATTTACAAGTACGACGGTTCGAACAACCCGGTGTTCCAGAAGGCCGTGGAGGGCCAGACCGAGTAATCCGCAACCCATCGAAAAGCCCCTGGCGCCGAATCCGGCGCCAGGGGCTTTTCGAGTTCTGCCTTCACTCCGTCTGCGCGGAATTCTTCTCAACATCGGCGGCGAGCGTACCGAGATAGAGCTCGATCACCTTCGGGTCGTTCGCGAGCTCGCGGCCCGGTCCCTCGTACGAGTTGCGCCCCTGATCGAGCACGTACGCGCGATCGCAGATCTGCAGGCAGCGACGCGCATTCTGCTCGACCATGATGATGGTGACACCGGTCTTGTTGATCTGCCGCGTGCGGATGAAGGTCTCATCCTGTCGCACGGGTGAGAGGCCGGCGCTCGGCTCGTCGAGCAGCAGCACCTTGGGGTTCATCATGAGCGCTCTGGCCATGGCCACCGACTGTCGCTCGCCGCCCGACAACGATCCGGCGCGCTGCTTGCGGCGATCCGCCAGCATGGGAAAGAGCTCCCACATTTCGTCGGCGCGCGCAGCGAACTGTTTGGGCTTCAGGAACAGCCCCATCTGCAGGTTCTCTTCAATGCTCAGAGAGGGGAAGACGTTGTTGGTCTGCGGGACGAAACCGATGCCCTTGCGCACGAGATGGTTCGTGGAGGTGTGCGTGATGTCGTCCCCGTCGAGCGTCACCGCGCCCTCGCGAATGTTCACGAGGCCGAACAGCGCTTTCAGCAATGTCGACTTGCCCGCCCCGTTCGGGCCAATGATGCCGATGAGTTCCCCCGAGTATGCCTCGAGGGTGCATCCGTTCAGAATGTTGATGCCGGGAAGGTACCCGGCTGTGAGATTGTCTGCCTTGATCACCAGTGGCGCGTCAGCATTCATCGGGTCTCCTCCTCGACCTCTGTGGCGATCGCTCGGATCACGCCGGTGGTCAGCACATCGTCGTCGCCGAGGTCGCGGTCGTGGTGCGCGCCGAGATAGGCGTCGACGACCGCCTCGCTCGCCATCACCTGCTCCGGCTCGCCCTCGGCGATGATGGTGCCCTGCGCCATCACCACGACCCAGTCGGAGATATGGCGCACCATGTGCATGTCGTGCTCGACGAAGAGCACGGTCGTTCCCTCGTCGCGCAGGGCTTGAATGTGATCGAGCAGGCTCTGCGTGAGCGCGGGGTTCACGCCCGCCATGGGCTCGTCGAGCATGATCATCGCGGGCTTCGACATGAGCGCACGCGCCATCTCGAGCAGCTTCTTCTGGCCGCCCGAGAGGTCGCCAGCCATGTCGTCACGCTTGGCATCGAGCTTGAATCTGGCGAGCAGCTCGTCGGCGCGCGCGATGTTCTCGCGTTCCCGCTTCGCCCAGAGCGGCTTGATGAGACCGACGAACAGGTTCTCGCCGGGCTGATCGTTCGCGCCGATGAGCATGTTCTCGAGCACAGTCATGCGCGACAGGGCTTTGGTGAGCTGGAATGTGCGCACCATGCCGGATCGGGCGACCTGCGACGCGCCGGTGCGATTGAGCGCCTTGCCGTTGAACGTCCAGGTCGCATCGCCCCCGCCGATGAGCCGTTTCCCGTTCGACGGCCGATCGAACCCCGTGATGAGGTTGAAGAAGGTGGTCTTGCCCGCACCGTTGGGGCCGATCAGTGCTGTGATCGCGCCGCGCTGCACCTCGAGATGATCGACGTTGACGGCCTGCAGCCCGCCGAACTGCCGCACGATGTGATCCACCGAGAGTATGGGGTCTGGTTTCGCGACTCCGGGAGTCTGCGCGAGCGCGGCGAGTTCCGCTCGCAGTGCCGCCCGGTCGCTGGGGTAATTCTGCGCGTCAGACATTGAACGACAGCTCCTTCTTGTTGCCGAGTATGCCTTGCGGTCTGAAGACCACCAGCAGAATCAGCGAAATGCCGATGAGAATCCAGGCGAGCTGCTCGGTCTGCTGCGCGCTCAGCACCGACGCCGGTACGAACTCGCCGGCAAGGCTGGTGAGCACGAGCCTGATGACGAAGAAGAGGATGCTGCCGAGCAACGGGCCGAAGATCGTGGCAGCGCCGCCGAGCAGCATGATCATCCAGAGGTTGAATGTTGTCGGTCGGCCCATCGAATCCGGTTGCATGGCCGCGGGGAGCGCCATGACGATACCGCCGAACGCTCCCATGACGCCGCCGAGAATGAGCGCCTGCAGTTTGTAGGCGAATGAGCTCTTTCCCAGACTGCGCACCGCGTCTTCGTCTTCACGGATGCCTTTCAGTACGCGCCCCCAGGGACTGCGCACGAGTGCCCAGGTGATGAGGATGAAGAGAGCGACAAGGCCCCACGCGACGAGACGGGTCCACCAGTCGTCGACTCCGGTGTTCGAGTAGGTCAGCCCGAGAATCGTCGTCTTGCCCTCGGGAAGGGGCGAGAGCTCGGTGAAGACGTGACGATACTTCTGCCCGGGAATACCCGTGGGGCCGCCCGTGATGTCTTGCAGCGCCGCGAGCTTGACCACCATTCTGATGATCTCTGCGGCGCTGATGGTGACGATCGCGAGATAGTCGCCGCGCAGCTTGAGCGTGGGGATGCCGAGGATGAGGGCGAACAGCACGGCGGCGAGGATCGCGATGAGCATCGCCGTCCAGAAGCCTGCTCCGAGCACCACGGAGACGCCGAAACCATAGGCGCCCACGAGCATGAAGCCGGCTTGCCCCATATTCATGAGGCCCGTGAACCCGAAGTGCACGTTGAGGCCGATGGCGGCGAGCACGAACGCGGCGGTGGTCGGGGAGAGCGCGGTCTGCAGGATGCTCTGCAGGAGTCCAGTCCAGAATTCCATGATGCTCCTAGCCGATCCGCTCTTTGCGTCCGAAAATGCCCTGCGGTCGCACCAGCAGGATCAGGATGAGAAGAAGCAGCGCGCTGGCATACTTCAGGTCGCCGGGCAGCCAGATGTTCGTGAGCTCGACGATCATGCCGATGATCATCGAGCCGACGAACGCCCCGAACGCGGTGCCGAGCCCGCCGAGGGTGACCGCGGCGAAGAACATCAGCAGCATCGTGCCGCCGGTGAACCAGTTGAGTCCGTTGAAGACAAGACCGAAGAACACGCCTGCGAGGCCTGCCAGGCCGCCTCCGACCACCCACACGACGTTGATGACGCGATCGACGTCGATGCCAGACGCGCGGGCGAGAGCCGGATTGTCTGAAATCGCGCGGGTCGCGCGGCCGAACCTCGTGTACATCAGACCGAGCCCCACAGCGATGATCGCGAGCAGCGAGACCCCCATCGCGATGTACGACTGCACCGTCAGCGTGACTCCTGCGATCGTGACGGTTGCAGCGGTGCTCTTGTCGATGCGCACGACGCCCGAACCGAAGAAGAACTGGAAGGTGTATTGCAGCGTGATCGATAGACCGATCGAGACGATCATGAGCTGCATGAGGCTCAGTCGTCGTTTGCGCAGCGGTTTCCAGAGCACCTTGTCTTGCACGAAGCCGAAGCCCGCGCACGCGATGACCGCGAGCAGCCCCGCGAGCCAGAGATTGCCGGTGACTCCCATGAACGCGGCCGCCAGCAGTCCGCCCATCGTGACCATCTCGCCCTGGGCGAAGTTGCTGAGGCCTGTGGTGCCGAACACGAGCGAGAGCCCGAGCGAGGCGAGGGCGATAAGCAAGCCCATGCGGATGCCGGAGACGAACTGCTGCCAGAAGCGCGGCCACGAGAACGCGTCTGCCGAGGAGGATGCTGAGGCCGGCTTCGCCTCATCGTCGCCGGTTTCGGGCGTCGTGCTCGCCGCTTCGGGGTCGTCGGTCAGCGGAAACAGCGCGCTCGCAGTGTTGTGCAGCGACACCTCCACTTCGCGTTCTCCCGCGGTCTTGAAGAACTCGTCGTCTGGCAACGTGGTCTCATCGATCGCGACCGTGTAGGTGCCGGCCTCGGCAGCGCTGAAGACCCAGCGCCCGGCATCGTCGGTCGTCGTTGTCGACTCCTCGCCGGCTCCGCTGAGTGTGACGTCGATGCCGGGCGCGGGATCGCCGCTGCTCAGCTTGATCACGCCCTGCACGCAGGCGGTTGCGGGATCGGGCTCGCAGGTGTCGGCGGCGTGCGCGGGGGCGGCTGCGAGGGCGATACCGAAAATCGCGAGGAGAGCGACGATCATCAGCATCAGGATTCCCCTGACGGGCATTCGTCTGCGTTGCAGAGTCGGGTTCACCGGACCTCCATTGGTCGTTGAACGGTCGAGGCGACGGGTGTGCCCTGACAACAGTGTCGCCCAAATATATACCGACGCGGTGCCGACTCGTGCGCATTCGTGCCTTCGGCGCAGATTTGTTGCGCGTTCACGCCGCGCGGCTGTCGGCGCGGTCGGCGGTAGTCTGGGGAGATGGCAGAGCGATCCTGGTCTTTCTCGAAAGCATTCCGCAATCTCTTCAGCGGACCCGAGCTCATCACCGATGAGACCTGGGATGATCTCGAGACGGCCCTGATCATGGCCGATTTCGGCCCGGACGTGACGGAGTCGATTCTCGACGCACTGCGCGCCGACGTCGAACGGCATCGCGTAACCGAGGTGGCCGAGATGCGTCGCATGCTGCGCGACGCAATCGAGGAGCGCCTCGCCGCCTACGACCCGACGCTCCGCCTTTCGGAGCGCCCCGCGGTCATCTTGGTGGTGGGCGTCAACGGCGTGGGCAAGACGACCACGATCGGCAAGTTCGCGAAGTACCTCACGGCGTTCGACAAGCGCGTGCTCGTCGGTGCGGCAGACACGTTCCGCGCGGCGGCGGTCGAGCAGCTCGCGACGTGGGCGGATCGCGCAGGCGTCGATATCGTCAAGCCGCAGCAGGCGGGGCAGGATCCGGCATCGGTCGCGTTCCAGACGGTGCAGCGCGCGATCGAGAGCGACTACGAGATCGCGATCATCGATACCGCCGGGCGTCTGCAGACCAAGGGCGGGCTCATGGACGAGCTCGGCAAGGTGCGGCGCGTCATCGAGAAGCAGGCTCCGGTCGCCGAGGTGCTGCTCGTTCTCGATGCGACGACGGGCCAGAACGGGCTCGCCCAGGCGGAGGCCTTCATTCAGCACGCGGGCGTCACCGGGCTCGTGCTCACGAAGCTCGACGGCTCGGCCAAGGGTGGGTTCGTGCTCTCGGTGCAGGAGAAGACCGGACTGCCGGTGAAGCTCATCGGCCAGGGCGAGGGGATCGGCGATCTCACCGGCTTCACGCCGCACGTGTTCGCGCAGCAGCTGATCGGCTGAGTGCCGCTGCTGAGTATTGCCGCTGAAACCCGATAGCGCAACCCGATCGCCGAGCGCGAAATCTGTAGCGCCGGCGCGGCATGAGGAGTAGACCGGTGATAGAGGCGGGCCCCGCCCGGGCTCGCTCAACGAGAAAGGGTCATCATGCAGCGTCTCACCGTACTCGGCACCGGAGTGCTCGGTTCCCAGATCATCTTCCAGGCCGCGTACTTCGGCAAAGAGGTGGTCGCCTACGATATCAACGACGAGGCGCTGGCACAGCTGCCGGAGCGTTGGGAGTACCTGAAGCCGCTCTACATCCGCGATCTTCCGGACGCGTCGCCCGAAAAGCTCGAGGCGGCTATCGGCCGGATCCGGGCGACCACCGATCTGGGCGAGGCTCTGGCGCAGGCCGAACTCGTCATCGAAGCGGTTCCCGAGAACCTCGAGATCAAGCGCGACACCTGGCGTCGCGTCGGCGAGCTCGTGCCTGACACCACCATTTTCGCAACGAACTCGTCGACGCTCCTGCCGAGCGACATAGCGCCGGCATCTGGCCACCCCGAGCGCTTCCTCGCGCTGCACTTCGCGAACGAGGTGTGGAAGAACAACACCGGTGAGGTGATGGGTCACGCGGGAACCGACCCCGCCGCATTCGAAGCGGTTGCCCAGTTCGCGGAGGAGATCGGCATGGTGCCGATCCGCGTGCTCAAGGAGCAGCCCGGATACGTGCTGAACTCGTTGCTCGTTCCCTTCCTCGATGCAGCGAGCGGGCTCCTGATGGGTGGAGTGGCGACGCCGGAAGACATCGACCGCACCTGGCGCATCGGCACGGGCGCGCCACTCGGGCCCTTTCAGATCTTCGACGTGGTCGGAATGATGACCCCATACATGCTCAACAAGGACAGTGAGAAGCCCGGCGCGCGCGAGTTCGCCGAGTACCTGAAGCGGGAGTACATCGACAAGGGGTTCCTGGGCAAGGGGAGTGGGCGCGGGTTCTACACGTACGAGTAGGCGGAAGCCCGGCTGCGGCATTGGCTTCGGTGAGGCATTCGGCCTCGGTGAGACCCCTGTGGGGGCGAATGGCTCACCGAGGCCGCCTTCCCCACCGATGCGAGCTAGAATGAACCCGCTATGGCTACTTTCGGAAACCTCTCGGCGCGACTGACCGACACCCTCAAGAACCTTCGTTCGAAGGGCAAGCTCTCTGCGTCCGACGTCGACAGCACGGTTCGCGAGATCCGTCGCGCGCTGCTCGAGGCCGACGTCGCGCTCGACGTGGTCAAGGAGTTCACCGCCAAGGTGCGCGAGCGCGCCCTCGGCGACGAGGTGAACCAGGCGCTCAATCCGGCGCAGCAGGTGGTGCAGATTGTCAACGAGGAGCTCGTGGCGATTCTCGGCGGAGAGCAGCGTCGTCTGCAGTTCGCGAAGAATCCGCCCACGATCATCATGCTCGCCGGACTTCAGGGCGCGGGCAAGACCACGCTTGCTGGCAAGCTCGCGAAGTGGCTCCGCGACCAGGGGCATACACCGCTGCTCGTCGCGTGCGACCTGCAGCGGCCGAACGCGGTGACGCAGCTCGGCGTCGTCGCTGAACAGGCGGGCGCCGAGATCTTCGCGCCGGAGCCGGGAAACGGCGTCGGAGATCCCGTGCAGGTCGCGAAGCGCGGTGTCGCAGAGGCGCGTTCCAAGCACCACGACTTCGTGATCATCGATACCGCGGGTCGACTCGGCGTCGATGCCGAGCTGATGCAGCAGGCGTCCGATATTCGCAAGGCCACCGATCCTGACGAAGTGCTGTTCGTGATCGATGCGATGATCGGGCAGGATGCAGTCGCCACGGCTCAGGCCTTCCAAGAGGGCGTCGACTTCACCGGCGTCGTGCTCACCAAGCTCGACGGCGACGCGCGCGGCGGTGCGGCGCTCTCGATCCGCAGTGTGACCGGTCGGCCGATCCTCTTCGCGTCGACGGGCGAGGGGTTGAACGACTTCGAGCCATTCCACCCCGACCGGATGGCGAGTCGTATTCTCGACCTCGGCGACATTCTCACCCTCATCGAGCAGGCGCAGTCAGCCTTCGACGAGGACGAAGCGCGCAAGGTCGCGGAGAAGATCGCGAAGGATGCGTTCACGCTCGACGACTTCCTCGGCCAGATGCAGCAGTTGCGCAAGGCCGGTTCGCTCAAGAAGATGATGGGCATGCTGCCCGGCATGGGCAAGATGCAGTCGCAGCTCGACAACTTCGACGAGCGCGAGATCGTGCACACCGAGGCGATCATCCAGTCGATGACGAAGGCCGAGCGCGACAACCCGAAGCTGCTCAACGGCTCGAGGCGTCTGCGCATCGCCCGGGGATCGGGTATGACCGTCACCGACGTGAATCAGCTCGTGCAGCGCTTCGAGCAGGCGGCGAAGATGATGAAGACGGTCGCCCGTGGCGGCGTTCCGCAGATTCCCGGCATGGGCCCGGTGCCCGGCATGGGCGGCGGCGGCCGAAAGAAGCAGCAGCCCGCGAAGGGCAAGGGCAAGCAGCGCTCGGGAAACCCGGCGAAGCGTGCGCAGGAGGCAGCCGGTATCGCCGCGAAGCCAGCCGGCGCGGCTGAGAACGGGTCGGGTTTCGGTCTCGGCGCGGGTGGCGCCGCACAGCCCAGCGAAGAGGATCTGGCGAAGCTGCAGCAGATGCTCGGCAAGGGTCTTCGCTAAAAACCCTGTTCACGGCGAAAATTGCAAACCGCCGCGGAGTGTGGCAAGATTGACGAGTTCGCGCAACTCGCGCGCCCACGCTTCCGCGATCCGGCCGTCCGGCATGAGATGCGGCATCGTCTATCGATTCAAGGAGTCATCATGGCTGTCAAGATCCGTCTCAAGCGCCACGGCAAGATCCGCGCGCCCTACTACCGCATCGTCGTCGCCGACTCGCGCACCAAGCGCGACGGTCGCGTCATCGAGGAGATCGGCAAGTACCACCCGACCGAGAACCCCTCGTTCATCGAGGTCGACTCCGACCGCGCGCAGTACTGGCTCAGCGTCGGCGCTCAGCCGACCGAGCAGGTCGCCGCCATTCTGAAGCTCTCGGGTGACTGGGGCAAGTTCACGGGAACCGGCGAGACCGAGTCCAAGATCCTCGCCCCCGAGGCGAAGGTTCCTTTCGAGGCTGATGCCGCGAAGAAGCCCGTGCTGCGCCCGAAGGCTGAGAAGCCAGCTGCTGCCCCCGCTGAAGAGGCTCCGGCCGACGACGCAGCAGCCGAGTCGACCGAGGCCTGACCCTTTTGGCTCAGCAGGCACTCGCGGAGGCGCTCGCGCACCTCGTCCGCGGTATCGTCGATCACCCTGAACGGGTGCGCGTCGACGCGCGTGACGGGGGGCGGGGCGACGTGCTCGAGGTGCACGTGCACCCGAGCGACCTCGGTCGAGTCATCGGACGAGGCGGTCGTACCGCCTCGTCGCTGCGCACGCTCGTACTGTCGCTCGCCGGTGGTGATCGCGTACGCGTCGATGTCGTCGACACCGACGCTGCGGAAGACGCCGACGCTGCCGAAGCGGAGAACGAAGCCTGATGGCAGATCTGCAAGGGCGAGCGCAGGCTCCCCGTCCCGCTAGCGGGGCGGGGAGTTTGCGCGTGGGGCGCCTCACGAAGCCCCACGGACTGAAGGGTGGCCTCAAGGTCGAGCTCTTCACCGACAATCCGGAGCTCCGGTTCGTGCCGGGTGCGGTGTTCCATCTCCAGGTGCCTGCCGACTCGCCATGGCTCGGACGTACCATCACGATGCGCGAACTCCGGTGGTTCAACGAATCGCCCGTGGGCTTCTTCACCGAGGTTCCCGATCGCACCGCCGCCGAGAGCATTGTGCGCGCGATTCTCTGGATCGATGAGCAGGCGGTCGAGGCGGGCGAGGAAGAAGATGCGTGGTACCACCATCAGCTCGTCGGTCTCGATGTGGTGCGCGCCGCAGATGAGCCGGGCGGTGAGCCGGTGAAGCTCGGCGTCGTGGCCGAGGTGCAGCATCTTCCGGCGCAGGATCTGCTGGTGGTCACCTCAGCCGATGGACCGGTGCTCGTGCCGTTCGTGACGGCGATCGTGCCGAGCGTCGACATCGCGGCCGGCCTCGTGCATGTGACGCCGCCGCCCGGGCTCTTCGACGCGTCTGAGGCCGAATCCGATGGCACTGATGCCCCGCAGCGTGACGACTCGGATGCTCCGCAGCGCAACGAAACGGATGAGACGACTGCATGAGGATCGACGTCGTCTCGATCTTCCCCGGCTACTTCGATGCGCTCGAGCTCTCATTGCTCGGCAAAGCACGGCAGCGGGGCCTGATCGACCTGAACGTGCACGATCTGCGCGACGCGACCCGGGACAAACACCGTACCGTCGATGACACCCCGGCGGGTGGCGGGGCCGGCATGGTGATGAAGCCGGAGCCGTGGGGGGAGGCCCTCGACGGCATTCTGACGGAGGCGGCAACCGATGCCGATCCGCTCATCATCTTCCCGTCGCCGGCTGGTGAAGTCTTCACGCAGCCGATGGCGCGTGAACTCGCCGGTGAAGCTCATCTCGTTTTCGGCTGCGGTCGGTACGAGGGCATCGATCAGCGCGTGTTCGACGAGTACGCGAATCGGGGTCGGGTGCGTCTCGTGAGCATCGGCGATTACGTGCTGAACGGGGGAGAGGTTGCCGCGATCGCCATGATCGAGGCGATCGGTCGGCTTGTTCCCGGCGTTGTCGGCAACCCCGAGAGTCTCGTTGAGGAATCGCACGAAGAGGACGGCCTGCTCGAGTACCCGAGTTTCACGAAGCCGGCGACCTGGCGCGACCGAACGGTGCCCGACGTGCTGCTGAGCGGCAACCACGCTGCGATCGAGGCCTGGCGCCGTGAGCAGCGGATCGCACGAACGGCTCGCGTGCGACCCGAGCTGCTCTCACGCGAGCTTCTGGGCCGACCGCCCGGGCGGCACGCCGCGGAGTGAGCCCGGCGCGCGTGTTCGGTCGTGTCGGTTGCTGCCTCTAGGCTGGGGTCATGCGTGATGTGCTTTCAGCCGTTGTCGGCAAGTCGGTGCGCCAGGTCGCCCGGCTCCGGGGTGGCGGTTCGGCCCTGCCAGGGCTCGTGATCGAGAAACTCGACCCCGGTTTTCTGAGGCGCGTACTGGGGCGGCTTCCCTATGGAGTCGTTGCCGTCAGCGGCACGAATGGCAAGACGACGACCACGAAAATGGTCGTTGAACTGCTCGAGGCCAGGGGTCTGCGCGTGTTCACGAACCGCACCGGATCGAACTTCTCGCGGGGCGTCGTTGCCGCGGCGATTCAGGAGAGCGATCTTCGCGGCCGCCTCGAGGCCGATATCGCGGTGCTCGAACTCGATGAAGCCCACGCGATGTACTTCATCGACCGGGTGGCGCCGAGATTCACGCTGCTGTTGAACGTGCTGCGCGATCAGCTCGATCGTTTCGGTGAGATCGATACGACCGCGAAGCTGCTCCAGCGCATCGCCGATGCCACAACCGAGGGCTTGGTGGTGAATCGCGAGGATCGACTGATTGCGGCCATCGGCGCGCTCACGCGAGAGCGCACGGGCGCCCGTGTCGATGTTCGCGAATTCGGGCTCTCCGATGCGCTCCTCGCCACATTCCCGAGCGACGACGACTTCCACCTCGCTGCGGCGGCAACTGATGCGCAGCGCGAGCAGCGCACCCCGGCCGACGTGATGCTGCTCGAAGTCGGCGATCACGAAGCCCGATTCGGCATCGATGGGAACGACTACCGAACGACGTTGAAGCTGGAAGGGCTCTACAACACGTTCAACGCGGCAGCGGCGCTCGCGCTCGTGCGTCAGATCCTGGAGGCCGGCCCGATCGCCCCGGGCGCGGGCGCGACCGCGACGACCGACGAGCTGATCGGCGCCCTCGCCGAGATCCGCCCGGCGTTCGGCCGAGGCGAGCAACTCGTGCTCGACGACCAGCCCCTCGAGCTGGTTCTGGTGAAGAACCCCGCCGGCTTCCGGCTCGGTCTTGCATCGTTTCACGCGGAGGGCGTTGCCGCGATGATCGCGATCAACGATCAGTATGCCGACGGCCGCGACATGTCGTGGCTGTGGGACGTCGATTTCACGTCGCTCGCCGGCGCGGGCGTCGACACCGTCAGCGGTACTCGCGCCTGGGACATGGCGTTGCGACTCGAGCACGACGACGTCTCGGTCGGGCACGTCGAAGAAGATCTCCGTCGCGCCCTCGCCGCGTTCCGAGAGCGCACCCGCGGTCGCCCGCGACGCATCTACTGCACGTACACGGCAATGCTCGAACTGCGTCGCGCGCTTGCCGACGTGACCGATGTGGAGGACGTCTGGTGAACGCTACCGATCGCGAGCTCGTCATCGTCTCGCTCTATCCGCGTGACATGAACATCTATGGCGACCGTGGAAACGTGCTCTCCCTCGCCCGTCGCACGGCCGCGCAGGGTTTCTCACCGCAAGTCGTCGAGGTGAATCCGGGCGACCCACTGCCAGAGACCATCGATATGGTCGTGGGCGGAGGAGGCCAGGACTCGGGGCAGGGGCGCGTCGCGCTCGATCTCGCCCAGCGCGCCGGTGACATGCGGGCCCTCGCCGAAGACGGCGTGCCGATGTTGATGATTTGCGGGCTCTACCAGTTGTTCGGCCACCGCTTCATCACGCATGCGGGAGACGAGCTCGTGGGAATCGGTGTACTCGACGTCGAGACGCTCGGCGGCACCGAGCGCATGATCGGCAACGTGGTGCTCGACACCGAGGAATTCGGCGAAGTCGTCGGCTACGAGAACCACAGCGGCAGCACCCAACTCGGGCCGGGCTCGTCTCCGCTGGGGCGCGTCGTGCAGGGCGCGGGAAACGCTCCCGATGCCGGCGTGGAAGGTGCGCGCACGGCCAACGTTCTCGGCAGTTATCTGCACGGGTCGCTGCTGCCGAAGAACCCCGCGATCAGCGACTTCCTCATCGCCGAGGCGGCTCGCCGGCGGTATGGCTCGTTCACTCCTGTAGCGCCGACGCACGAAACCGTGCTCCGAGCGAGAGAAAGCGCTAAACGGCGACCTCGATAGGCTGACATCCGCGCGCGGAAAAGTTTCTGCTCGCACGGGAATATTCGTTTGCATGTATTAGTTGTGCTCATCGGACCTCGAACATTCGAACGAAAGGCACGACATGTCAATCACTGCAGAGCAGATCCCCGGGTACCGCGTGGGAACGTGGGCCGTCGACCCCACGCACTCCGAGGTCGGCTTCTCCGTACGCCACCTCGCGATCAGCAAGGTCAAGGGAAAGTTCGAGACCTTTGAGGCGACCTTCACGACCGCAGAGAATCCGCTCGAGTCGAGCGTGACCGCGAGTGCCGACGTCGCTTCGGTCAACACGAACGAGAAGAACCGTGACGGGCACCTCGCTACCGGAGACTTCTTCGCTGCCGATGAGTTCCCCAAGCTCACCTTCGTATCGACCGGTGTGCGCGAGGAGAACGGCGACTTCTTCGTCGACGGCGACCTGACGCTCCGCGGCGTGACGAAGCCCGTGACCTTCGACTTCGAGTTCGGCGGGTTCGGCGAGGACGCATACGGCAACTACAAGGCAGGCTTCACCGCCACCACCCGTGTCAAGCGCGAGGACTTCGGTCTGACCTGGAACGCTCCGCTCGAGAAGGGCGGCCTGCTGCTCGGTTCCGATGTGACGATCACCCTGGACGTGCAGGCGGCTCTCGTCAAGTAGTCGACACCACGCACGTTCGAATCGCCGTCTCCGCGCATGCGGGGCGGCGATTCGTCGTTTCAGTCGAGTTCGCCGGTGATGCGTCCGCGCACGCGGCGCAGATCCTCCATCAATGACCCGATGAGCACCCAGTGTCGCTCATTCGGCCGCGGAATGGTGAGTGGCGTCGTCAGCGCGAACGCTCCTGGCTCGCCCTGGGCCTCTGACCCGGGCTCGGCGAGCAGTTCGAGATCGTGCGCTGCGCGGCGCATCTCCTCCGCCATTCCCGTAACAAAGGGATCTTCCGTCAGCTCGGGATCGTACAGGTCTGCGAGCGCCCGCGCCATGCCTACGATCTGCGTGACGATCCGCTGCAGGCGCTCGAACTGCGCGTCGTCTTCTGCGAGGCCCTCGCGGTAGCGTCTGCTGCGCGGGTTGAATCGGAGGCTCTCTCGTGCCTGACGCAGCAGCGCGTGCACCCGCGTTCGCTCGTCTTGCAGCCCGCGTGCATCGGCGAGCATCTCCGCGAGCCACGGTCGATTGCGGGGCTCATCGAGTGCGTCGGCGATGCGGCGCAGCACCTCCGCTGAGTGCTGCGTGAGGTCGACGATCGCGAGGTGCACTGACGAGGTGCTGACCGGAGCGATCACGAGCGCATTCAGAAGTACGCCGATCGCCGCGCCGATCGCAGTTTCGATGAGCCGCTCGGCGCCGTAATGCAGTTGGAGGCCGCCGAGAGCGATCATCAGCAGCGCACTGATCGCCACCTGGTTGGCGGCCGAAGGCGTCATGCGCAGCAGCCAGCCCACACCCATCGCGACGATGATGGCGGCGATGAACAACCACGATTGCGGTCCGAAGAGCGCCCCGGCGCCGATGGCGACGCCCACGCCCACGAGCACGCCGACGACTCGTTCGATGCCGCGGGTGAGCGACTGATCGACGTTGTCTTGCATCACGATCAGTGCTGCGATCGCCCCGAAGATGGGAAGCTGCTCGGGGAAGATGGCGAGGCAGATGAACCAGGTCAGGATCGCCGCGGCCGCGCCCTTGGCCAGCTGCCACCAGGCGGGTCGCACCGCCACCATGAATCGGCCGGTGAGATCGCGTTCGAACCGGCGCCAGGGTCGGGTGACAGGACCGGTCACAGAAGTCCCAGCTTGCGCAGCTCCTCGCGCAGTGTCGCACCGTCAGGGCCGTAGACCCACGGCACACCGCTGGTGCTCCGGTGCAGACGGGCCTTCGATCGGCCGCCGGCGAGCACGGCTTCGCCGACGGAGAGCTGGCGGATGAGTACGGCGGCGACGCTCTCGGGATGGGCCGTCGCGAACTCGTGATAGAGGGCTTCGTCGTGCTGGCCGTCGTCGCCGATCAGGATCCACTTGATTCCCGGGAACTCTCGCACGATTCTTCGCAACTCACGGCGCTTGTGTTCGCGACCGCTGCGGAACCAGCGGTCGTGGGTCGGGCCCCAGTCAGTGAGGAGCAACGGTCCCATGGGATACAGATTGCGTGCGAGGAAGCGGCTCAGCGCGGGAGCCGCGTTCCAGGCGCCGGTGGAGAGATAGACCACGGGCGATCCCGGGTGCTCGGCCATGAGGTGGTCGAGCATCACCGCCATGCCGGGCGTCGCCGACCGCGCGTGTTCGTCGAGCACGAAGCTGTTCCAGGCTGCCACGAACGGTCGGGGGAGCGCCGTGAGCAGGATGGTGTCGTCGATGTCGGAGATGACCCCGAACTCGGCCTGAGGGTCGACGACGTTGACCGGCGCGTCTGCGGCCTCGCTGTCGCCCGCTTGCAGGGTGACGGTGTGCCAGCCCGGGTCGAGGCGCACCGGGACGATGGCGTCGATCACGCCACCGCGATCGGCCGTCACCTCGGTGACCGGCTCGCCGTCGATGAGTACCCGCACGGTCTGGTGCGGCACCGACAGGCTCGTGAACGTGCGCCAACCTCGCACGCGCGACACCTCGGCCACGTCGGGTCGGAAGCGCGTGTGCTCGCGGCTTTCGGGGCGCAGGTAGAGCACTCGACCGAGAATGCGCACCCATTCATCGGTGCCGTACCCGATGTAGGGAATCACCGAGGGCTTTTTGCCGCGCGAGATGGCGCGTCGAGCGCGGCGCACGTGCAGCCAATCCTCCAGGCGAGCCGCGAAACGGGGTCGATGGTCTGGCTGGGGCGGCGAAGTCACCCGGACAGTCTAGGGCGTCGGGGTGTGCGGATCATCAGGCGCCCCCGCCGAGCTTGCCGCATCGAGATGCCGCTGCTCGCGTCGCAAGAACCACTTCTTGACTCCCCAGATGGCGAGAGCGACCAGCGCGGCCAGCCCGGCGAACACGAACCCGGCCCCTTTGACCCGCGCCGCGAGCTGATCGTATCCAGCTGCAGCTCCGACGCCGAGCGACACCACGATGACAGACCACACGACACTCGCCGACGCGGTCCAGGCGAGAAATCGCGCGTATCGCATTCCGGCCATGCCCGCGGTCAGCGGCACGAGCGAGTGGAGTACGGGAAGAAATCGTGACAAGAACACGGCGATTCCACCGCGTTCGCCAAGGTAGTGCTCGGCAATGCGCCAATTGCGCTCGCCGAGTTTGCGCCCCGCACGGCTGGCTCGAATTCGAGGACCGACCCATCGCCCCAGGAAAAAGCCGATGCTCTCTCCGGCCACGGCGCCCATGATCAGTGCGACGACGAGCCACACGTATTGCGCCGGGGAGGTCACTCCGATGGCCGACACCAGAGCGATGGTGTCTCCCGGGACCACGAGGCCGACGAAGATCGACGTCTCAAGCATCATGCCGAAGCCAGCGAGCAGCGTGCGCAGGATCGGATCCAAATCGCGGATCCATTCGATCAGCGTGCTCAGGAATTCGGTCACGCCACTGAGTGTAACGACGGTGGCTCGAGAAGCGCGCTGAGCGGGGCATGCACCACTGGCTCGACGTCGAGAGATATACCGTTCGGCGCCGAGTGAAATATGCTTCGAAACCGAATCAGATTCGCAGGAAACTCACAGAAACGGTAAAATCGAGTCAGTCGGCATCCAGCCGATGGCTCCGGCGAGAATTACATCTCGTAGCGGATCTCACTAAGGGAGTGCACCCTTGGTGGGGCGCGCGACCTTCGTTCTGGAGCGTTACATGAACGAGTTCTTTGATCCCCTGACGCTATCGCGATGGCAGTTCGGGTTGACGACGCTGTACCACTTCATCTTTGTTCCACTGACGATCGGCATGTGCCTGCTCGTCGCCATCCTGCAGACCGCGTGGGTGAAGACGGGCAAGATCAAATACCTGCGCCTCACCCGCCTGTTCGGCAAGATCTTCCTCATCAACTTCGCGATGGGCGTCGTGACCGGCATCGTGCAGGAGTTCCAGTTCGGCATGAACTGGTCGAACTACTCCCGCTTCGTCGGCGATATCTTCGGCGCCCCATTGGCGATGGAAGGCCTCATCGCCTTCTTCTTCGAAGCGACATTCATCGGGCTGTGGATCTTCGGGTGGGACAAGCTGCCGAAGAAGATCCATCTGATGACGATCTGGTTCGTCTGGCTCGGCACCGTCGCCTCGGCCTATTTCATCCTCGCTGCGAACGCATTCATGCAGAATCCTGATGGATTCACCATCAACGAGGAGCGCGGGCGTGCCGAACTCGACAGCATCGGGGCGGTGCTCACGAATCCGGTCGCCGTGACGCAGTTTCCGCACACCATCTTCGCCGCGGTGATGTTCGCGGGAGTCGTCGTCGTCTCGACCGCCGCCTGGCATCTGCGCCGGGGCCAGTACCTCGACGAGATGCGCACGGCGCTCAAGTTCGGCGCATGGACGAATATCGCGGCCTTCATGGGCGTCGGGCTCACGGGCCACTCGCTCGGCATGGTGATGACCGAGACGCAGCCGATGAAGATGGCTGCTGCAGAAGCGCTCTACGAAAACGCCTCGGGCGCCGATGCATCGTTCTCCGTGTTCAGCCTGGGCACCCCCGATGGGGCCCACGAGATCTTCTCGATCCGCATCCCCTACCTCCTGTCCTTCCTCTCGAATGGAACGTTCAACGGCTCCGTCGAGGGCATCCGCGATCTGCAGGCCGAGTACACCGCTCAGTACTGCGGCGCCGACTCGCTGCTGACGTGCCCGACCGACGGCCAGTTCGCACCCATCATCTGGGTCACCTACTGGGCATTCCGCTGGATGATCGGCCTCGGCGCACTCGCGGCGCTCGTCTCGGTCGTGGGGCTCTGGATCACCCGGAAGAACATGGATCTTCCCGACTGGGTCTGGAAGGTTGCGATCTGGACGGCGCCGCTGCCGATGCTCGCGTCGCTCGTCGGGTGGGTCTTCACCGAGATGGGCCGCCAGCCGTGGATCGTCTTCGGAGTGATGACCACGGAGCAGGGGGTGTCGCCGGGCGTGCCCGGGTGGGCGGTGCTCATCTCCCTGCTCGTCTTCACGATCGTGTACGGCGCCCTCGCCGTCGTCGAATTCAAGCTCATCACGAAGGCGGCGAAAGAGGGCCCGCCCGAGATCGCACTGAGCTCGGGTGCCGACGGCAAGCCGGGCGACGCCGACCACCAGCAGCTCGCCACGGTCTACTAGGAGACGGACATGGAACTCACCACACTCTGGTTCTTCATCGTCGGAGCGATGCTCATCGGCTACTTCGTGCTCGACGGCTTCGATTTCGGGGTCGGCATGTCGCTCCCGTTTCTCGGTGGGGACGATCGGGATCGCCGCCTCATCATCAACACGATCGGTCCCGTCTGGGATCTCAACGAGACGTGGCTCATCGTCGCGGGCGCCTCGCTCTTCGCCGCGTTCCCCGAGTGGTACGCGACGATGTTCTCCGGCTTCTACCTGGCGCTCCTCGTGATCCTCGTCGCCCTGATTCTGCGCGGGGTCTCGTTCGAGTACCGGCACCAGGGCAAGGGTCGCGAATGGACCAGGTGGTTCGATCAGTTCATCTTCTGGGGTTCGGTGGTGCCGCCGCTGCTGTGGGGCGTCGCGTTCGCCAACCTCGCGCAGGGGCTGCCGATTGCCCCGATGGAGAACGGCGGCTGGATCTACCAGGGCACCCTGCTCACCCTGCTGAACCCCTACGGCCTGCTGGGCGGACTCACGATGCTCCTCATCACGTTCGCGCACGGCCTGGTCTTCATCTCGCTGAAGACTGCAGGTGACATGCGGGAGGGCGCGCGTTCCCTCGCGACGAAGGTGGGCGCTGCGGCTATCCTCGCTGGAGCGACCTTCCTCGGTTGGACGATCATGCAGCACGTCGATAGCCCGACGCTGTGGGTGATCGTGCTCTGCTCGGCAGTCGCCGCAGTCGCACTCATCGGTGGCTGGGTGGCGAATCTCGTGGGACGCGAGGGGTGGGCGTTCACGGGCAACGCGATCGCGATCGCGTTCGCACTGCTCGCGATCTTCATGGCCATGTTCCCGAACCTCATGGCATCGAGCATCGACCCCTCGTACTCCATGTCGATCGTCGGTGCCGCGAGTTCGCAGAAGACGCTCGAACTGATGACGTGGGTTGCGGTCTTCACCCTGCCGCTCGTGCTCGCATACCAGGCGTGGACGTATTGGATCTTCCGCAAGCGCCTCACGCGGGAGGCGATCCCGGTGGGGGCGCACTAGCGTCCCTCCGATCGGCCCGGGGTTTCATCTGATGTGAAGCCCCGGGCTCCCGTAGACTGCCTCGAGCGGTGGTGACTCCTCCGCCCATCGACACTCAGGAACCTCGTGAAACCCTTCGACCCGAGACTGCTCCGCTATGCGCGCGCTGCGCGCGGTGTGCTGATCATCGGCGCCGGGCTCGGTCTGCTGCGCACCTGCGCGGTGCTGGCCTGGGCGTGGTGCCTGGCGCAGGCAGTCACCGCTGCAGCCCTTCCCGTGATGGACGGCATTCCAGGTGTGCGGGGCAGAATCGACGAGGGAGCGTTCGATACCGGTCAGCTTCCCTGGCTCATGCTCGGCGCGCTGGCCGCCGTATGCGTGCGTTCCATCGCCGGTTGGGGCATGGACGCCGTCGCGGCGCGCGGTGCGGTGCGCGTCAAATCTCAGCTCCGAGCCGCGGCGCTCGATGCGCTCGACGCCCGCTCGCCCCAGCGGGATGACGGGCCGGGCGATGCCGCACTGGCGACGTCGCTCGGCCGAGGGCTGGACGCGCTCGACGGGTACTTCTCCGGGTACATCCCGCAGCTCCTGCTCACCGGTGTCGCCACGCCCATCCTCATCCTCGCCGTACTGCTCGCAGATCCGCTGAGCGGGCTGATCGTGGTCGTGGTGTTCCCGATCATCCCGGTCTTCATGATCCTCATCGGTCTCGCGACCCAGGCCGTACAGGATCGGCAGTGGGATCAATTGCAGCGCCTCTCCTCGTCATTCCTAGACGTCGTTGCCGGCCTCGCCACCCTTCGGATCTTCGGCAGGCAGGATCGGCAGGTCGCGCGCATCGCCCGCGAGACCGATGAGTACCGCTCGCGCACCATGAGCGTGCTGCGCGTCACCTTCCTCTCAGGGTTCGTGCTCGATCTCGCCGGCACTTTCTCGATCGCGCTCGTCGCAGTGACGGTCGGCACTCGGCTGGTGAGTGGAGAATTCCCGCTCGGGCTCGGGCTCTTCGTACTGCTGCTGCTCCCCGAGACCTTCGTTCCGATCCGGCAGGTGGGCGCTGCATTCCACGCGTCGACCGAAGGCCTGGCGGCTGCGTCGCGGGTCTTCGAGATCATCGAGGGAGCGGATTCGCGCCTGAACGGCGCAGCATCCCGGGAGGACGACGGCACCCGCGACGTGCGGCGATCCGCGGACGGGCGGCAGCTCGGCCTGAGCTTCGACGCGGTCAGCGTCGCCCGTGGAGGCCGGCGCGTCGTCGGCCCCGTCTCGTTCGATGTGGCTCCAGGAGAGATGGTGGCGATGTCCGGACCATCCGGCGCCGGGAAATCGACGTTGGTCGCGGCGCTGCTGGGCTTCGTCGAGCCGATCCGCGGGCGTCTTCTGGCACCCGGTGCACTCGCGTGGTCGGGCCAGCGTCCCGGCCTGCTGCACGGCAGTATCGCCGAGAACGTGGCGCTCGGCTCAGGCGAACCCGATCGCGCGCTCGCGCGGCGCGCGCTCGACGCCGTCGGTCTCGAGCACCTCGACCTCGGCCTCGAACTGGGCGTCGCAGGTGCCGGCGTCTCCGGTGGTCAAGCTCAGCGCATCGCCGTGGCCAGGGCGCTGTATCGAGCATGGCGGCTCGACTGCGGCGCGCTCGTACTCGATGAGCCCAGCTCTGCCTTGGACTCGTCGAGCGAGGCGCTGGTGTGCGCCGCCCTTCGCGCGGAGGCAGACGCCGGGCGCGCCGTGCTCGTCGTCAGTCACCGGGAAGCGGTGCACCGGGCAGCCGACCGCGTCGTGCGCATCGACGCGAGTCATCCGGAGCCGAGCGTTGCGGTGGTGAACGCCTGATGCGCGCGATGCAGACCGAAGCGGTCACCCGTCAGCAGCGGCGCACGGTACTCGATCGGGCGTTGCCGAGCGGGTCGCGACGCCTTCCCGGCGTTCTGCTCGGTGTGCTGGCAGATGCGAGCGTCGTCGGCCTGCTCGGGCTGAGCATGTGGCTGATCGTGCGGGCGGGGGAGCAGCCCCCGATCCTCCATCTCACGTTCGCGATCGTCGGCGTGCGAGCGCTCGCGATCGGTCGCGCCGCCTTCCGGTACGCCGAGCGGCTCACGAGCCACGATGCGGCGCTCGCCCAGCTCGCCGTGCTGCGGTCGCGCACCTTCGCGTCACTCGTGCCGAGGGTGCCGGGCGCGCTGGAATCGCACCGGCGGGGAGAAGTGCTCGCAGCGTTCGTCGACGACGTGGACCAGCTGCAAGACGAAGCACTGCGGGTGCGCCAGCCGCTCATCGTGAGCGGCATCGTCACGGGTCTGAGCGTGATGGTCGTCGCACTCATATCGGTGCCGGCCGCGCTCGTGCTGCTCGGAGCGCTCGTGCTCGGCGGGGGCCTGTCGGTCGTGCTGGCGAGCCGGCTCTCCGGCGCGCAGGATCGGGAGCTGAGCGCCGCACGAGCCGCGGTCGTCGACGCACTGCTCGAGCGCTTCTCGGCCAGCGAGGTGCTCGTGGCCTTCGACGCCGTCGAGATGCAGCGCGCGCGGATCGCCGCCGCCGAGCAGCGACTCGCCACCCTCCAGCTCCGCCGTGCGCGCTCGGCCGGCCTCACGGCTGCGGTGCTCGGGTGCGCTGCTGGGGCGGCCTCGCTCCTCGCAATCGTCGTGATGCTGCCGACGTTGGGGGACGGGCTCTCCGCGCCGCTCTTCGCTGCTGCCGTCGTCGTTCCCGCCGCCGTCTTCGAGGTCTTCGCGCAGATTCCCGCAGCCCTCTCTGCCCGGCGCACGGTGCAGGCGAGCGCCGATCGCGTCGCCGATCTCACGGAGGGCGCGCTGCCGAGCGAACTCGTCGCCGACACGCCCGAGGCTGATGAGCAGATGCCGACGGAGCGCGAAGCGACACGGGCCCCCGTCGTCGGAGCGCCGCTGCTCGAAGTGCGTGGGCTCGCCGCCAGGTACCCGGGGGCCGCGAGCGATGCGATCAGCGGCGTCGATTTCGTTCTCGATGCGGGCGAGACGCTCGTCGTGCGCGGTGCGAGCGGAGCGGGCAAGAGCACCCTCGCGCTCGCCCTCGTGAGATTCCTCGAATCGCGCGGGGAGTACCGTGTGCGAGGCCTCGATGCGCGGGCGCTGCCTGCCGACGCCGTGCGCGAGGTCGTCGGCCTCTGCGAGCAGCGGCCCTACCTCTTCGACTCCGATCTGCGCCAGAATCTCAAGTTCGCCCGCGACAGCGTGGACCGCGGTACCGCGAGTGATGACGATCTCTGGGCCGTGCTGGATCGCGTCGGCCTCGCCGACTGGGCGCTCGAGCGCGGCGGCCTCGATGCTCGGCTCGGTGCGGACGGAGCATGGATCTCCGGCGGTCAGGCGCAGCGGATCGCGCTCGCCCGCGCCATTCTGGCCGATTTCCCGGTCGTCGTGCTCGACGAGCCGACCGCGGGCGTCGATCGCGAACTCGCCGACCGACTGGTGCTCGACCTGCTGGGGGCAGTGCCCGATGATCGGGCGGTGATCCTCATCACCCATACCGAGCTGCCGCAGGAGATCAGCGCCTCGCGCGTGGATCTGTGATCGGCTCCCAGCGGCGATCGAGCATCTCGCGGAAGTGCGCCAGCCGTTCCTTATCGTGCGGTGCGCACCGGGCGCCGTCGATGTGCGATACCGGTCGGATGCCGTGGAGGGCGTTGACCGCCCAGACCTCGTGGTGCAGCAGCTCGTTCAGCGTTGCGACCCGCGGCTCGAGCTCGGCAGCATCGCGGATGAGCGCTTCCGTGACCGACGGAACGCGGTCGGGGAGCGCAGAAACGGCGCCCCGGTGCGTTTCGCGGCTCCACCAGATCAGGCTGGTCGTCGCTCCCTCGAGCACACGACCTTCGCGATCGAGGAGGAGCGGCTCGGCCCCGAGCTCGTGCCTGAGTGCGGCATACCGGGCGATGTTGGGCCCCTTGCTGCGAGCGCGAGGCAGCGGCCCGCTCGGACCCGATCGGAGTGCGATCGTGAGCTGCAACTGCGGCAGCTTCCGGATCGCGAGAGCGAGTCGGGGTTCGCGAATGCCGTCGCTCGGGTCGGGTTCCCACAGTTCGAACCGAGGAAACCCGTCACCGCTCCTCGCGAGACGGGTCCGCGCCGAATCGAGGAACGCGGAGACGCGACCTCTGACCTCCGCGGGGTTCGCCTCTGGCGACACGTCGAGCCAAGCGGCGTGGGCCGTCCGCGCGAAGCGCTCGATGTGGCGCGTGAAACCGCGCGCCGCTGCGCCGGCGGGTGCGCCGACGTGTGCGCCCGGTTCTCCGCCCCTCACCGTGCCGCGCACGCGGAACGAGTCGGCCGCGAGGAGCCTGCCGGTGACCTCGTGGGCGCCGCTCTCCAGTGTCACTGAGCCCGGTCCTGAGTCTCGGCGCTCGCGCTGCGACCTCCACGCGGCTGCGCGAGCACGGTGTAACCCGGTCGTAGCGGACTCCGTCCCGTGAGGGCGCGCAGCACCTCCTGGCCGTCTCCGTTGCCTACCGCGAGGGCTCCCGCGAGCCGCATTGCGCTCAGGAGCGGAGTGGTCGGAGGATCGGCGAGCTCGTCAGGCCTACCCACTCGCGTGCTCGCGGCGTCAGTCGCGGCACGCACCGCCTCGCAGATGTCGAGACCGTGCACGATCAGCTCGAAGGTGCGAGTCCGCAGGTACGCGCTCAAGCGCATGCCGCCGACAATGGTGCCGACGATCGGGTCGCCGGCGTCTCGCACGGAGCCGAGCACGCGGGCAGCGATCTCGGCGAAGCGCAGGGCGGGGTCTTCCCCGAGCGCCGCGCCCGCCTCGACGCCGCGCGCGCTTACCGAAGTGCCGCTCGCCGCAGTCGCGTCGGCCGCTCGGGCGAAGTACTGCTCCGCGCCCCCGACGAGATCGACCTTGAGCGGCTCGGCCAGCCCCCGCTCGACCGTGAGGAGCGCGCGACTCGTGTGCCCGACGAGCGCACGCAGGTCCCAATCGCCGAGTCCCGGCGAACCCCAGAGGGTGGCGGGCACGGCGTCGACGACGCTCACCGCCCACGCGGTGGCCGCAGCGAATTCCGTTCGCGACTGAACGACCTCATCTGCCCCGTGCATGTCGTGAGCGTAGCACCGGCGGTACGCTGAGACGATGCCCGACCCGACGCGTAAACCGGCCGCTCGCGCCGTGCGTGCGCGCGTGAGCGCCGCCGAGATCGCACGCAGCTTCGCCGAAGCCGGGTCGCCCTGGTTCTGGTTTGACGGAGCCGGGGCAGCGCCGGGGGAGCCGCGGGTGTCGACGCTCGGGATCGCGAGCGAGGTGCGCCTCGCTGTGCCCGGGGACGAACGCGCGTATCTCGACGCGATGCGGCGCGCGACCGGAAATCGGGCGCATGCCGATGACAGGATGCCTGGCCCGCACCGAGGTTTCGATGGAGGATGGGTGGTTGCGCTCACCTATGAATTCGGTGTCGCGCTCCTCGAGCCGATTGTGGCGTCGGATGCGGAGCCCGGACTCCCTGCCGCCCCTGCCGACCCTGCCGGCCCTGCTGCCGTTGCACTTCGGTGCGACGTGGTGGTAGCGGTCGACCACGACTCGGGAGCCGTCGAACTGCGTGGACCGAGCACGGCCGCGGTCGACGCGTGGCTCGCGGAGCACGGAGAGCATCTGCGCGTCCGGGAGCGCGGAGCTGAGATGCGGGCGCGGGCGTCTGATCCCGAATCCGCCCCGGCCCAGTGGCGCAGCGGGGATGGCGCCTACGCTGCGGCGGTCGAACGCTGCCGGGACGCCATTCGAGAGGGCGACGCCTACGTGCTCTGCCTCACCGACACCGCCGAGGCCGCGGGCGTGTTCGACGCCATCGAGGTGTACCGACGCCTGGGTGCGTCGAGAGCACCGGTGCGGGGTGGCATCATCGACGCGGGCTCGCACGTGCTCGTGAGCGCGAGCCCAGAGCGATTCCTGTCGGTCCGCGGTGCGACGGTCTCGACGCACCCGATCAAGGGCACCCGTCGTCGGGGAGGGTCGCCGAGCAGCGATCGTGCGCTCGCGGCGGCACTCGCGGCCGATCCGAAGGAGCGCGCGGAGAACCTGATGATCGTCGACCTGATGCGCAATGACCTGAGTCGCGTGTGCGAGCCGGGCTCGGTGCGCGTCGACCGGTTTCTCGATGTCGAGACCCACGCGCACGTGCATCAGCTTGTGAGCACGGTATCCGGCACGTTGGCGGGCGGCCAGGGCATCTGGGACGCCATCGTCGCCGCGTTTCCCGGCGGTTCGATGACGGGTGCCCCGAAGCTCCGGGCCGTGCAGCTGCTGCAGCGGTTGGAGGGCGGGCCGCGCGGGTTCTACTCGGGGTGCTTCGGGTGGATCGATCGCCGGGGCGACGCGGAGCTCGCGATGACGATTCGCAGCGTCGAGATGCGGCGGGGCGACCGGCCGGCAGCCACTGTCGGCGCTGGGGGAGGCATCACCATCGATTCCGTCGCCGCCGATGAGGTCGCGGAGAAGCACCTCAAGGCCGCCGCGCTGCTCGACGCGCTCGTGCCGCTCGTGCCGCTCGTGGCGGACCCTGCACCCTGACGCGCGATCCGATATTTGCAGGATCGGGGGCGAAATCTGGGGTGTTCGGCGATCGCCGGTGCCCGGATTTCGACGCCGATCCGCGAGGAAGGGGGTGGCGCCGGGCGCCCCGCAATCTCGTTACCGGGTATTCTGGTCGGAAGTGTGCGCTCGCGAACGCGGGCGATTCGAACCGAGATCGAGGTATGTGTGACCGAGCAGCAGGAGCGCGACGCCGAGGGCTATGACTTCCAGGCGATCCAGGATCGCTGGCTTCCCGTGTGGGACGAGCTGAAGCCGTTCGAGGTCGACACCGAGGGCGCCTCCGCACCCGGGGCGGCGCGCCCCAAGAAGTACGTGCTCGACATGTTCCCGTACCCCTCGGGCGATCTGCACATGGGGCACGCAGAAGCGTTCTGCTTCGGCGACGTGCTCGCGCGCTACTGGCGCGGACGCGGCTACGACGTGCTGCACCCGATCGGGTGGGACTCCTTCGGGCTGCCGGCCGAGAACGCGGCCATCAAGCGCGGGGTGGATCCTCGCGAGTGGACGTACGCGAACATCGCTCAGCAGAAGGCCTCGTTCCGCCTCTACGCGCCTTCCTTCGACTGGAGCCGAGTGCTCCACACGAGCGACCCCGAGTACTACAAGTGGAACCAGTGGCTCTTCTTGAAGATGTACGAGAAGGGCCTCGCGTACCGCAAGGCGAGCTGGGTCAACTGGGATCCCGTGGACCAGACGGTGCTCGCGAACGAGCAGGTGCTCGCGGACGGCACCTCCGAGCGCTCGGGCGCCATGGTCGTGAAGAAGAAGCTGACGCAGTGGTACTTCCGCATCACCGACTACGCGGATCGCCTGCTCGACGACCTCGACGCGCTCGAGGGTCAGTGGCCCACCAAGGTGCTCAACATGCAGCGCAACTGGATCGGGCGCTCGCGCGGGGCCGAGGTCGAGTTCGAGATCGAGGGCCGTGAGGAGAAGGTTCCGGTCTTCACCACGCGCCCCGATACGCTGCACGGCGCGACCTTCATGGTGGTCGCCCCCGACGCCGACCTGGCGGCGGAGCTCGCGGCCGGCGCCTCGGAAGAGGTGCGCGCAAATTTCCAGGAGTACCTGGCCCAGACGCAGAAGCAGACGGAGATCGAGCGGCAGAGCGCGGATCGTGAGAAGACCGGCGTCTTTCTCGACCACTTCGCAGTGAACCCGGTTAATGGCGAACGCATTCCGGTGTGGGCCTCCGACTACGTGCTCGCCGATTACGGGCACGGCGCGATCATGGCGGTGCCCGCGCATGATCAGCGCGACCTCGATTTCGCGCTGAAGTTCGAGCTGCCGGTGCGCGTGGTGGTCGACGTGCGCGACGCTGACGGCGCCGCCCTGCCCGATCCCGCGGTGAGCGGCGTCGCGACGGCCGGCGAAGGGGTGCTTGTCAACTCGGGCGAGCTCGATGACCTGCCGAAGAGCGAGGCGATTGCCCGTGCGATCGAGGTGCTCGAGGAGCGCGGCACCGGTCGCGCGTCGACCACGTACCGGTTGCGCGACTGGCTGATCTCGCGGCAGCGCTACTGGGGCACGCCGATCCCGATTCTCCATCACGAGAACGGCGAGATGCGCCCGGTCGATTCCGAGGCGCTTCCCGTTCAGCTGCCGGCCTCCGAGGGGCTGGACCTCAAGCCGAAGGGAGCGTCGCCGCTCGGTGCCGCGACGGAGTGGGCGACCGTCGTCGATCCCGAGACCGGCGAGACCTGGACGCGCGACCCCGACACGATGGACACCTTCGTCGACAGCTCCTGGTACTACCTGCGCTTCTTGTCAGCGAACGATGCGACGCGGGCCTTCGACCCCGAGGTGGTCAACGCCTGGGGTCCGATCGACCAGTACGCCGGCGGCGTCGAGCACGCCATCTTGCACCTGCTGTACTCGCGCTTCATCACGAAGGTGCTGCACGACCTCGGCTACCTCGACTTCGACGAACCATTCACCTCGCTGCTCAACCAGGGCATGGTGCTGCAAGACGGTGCGAAGATGTCGAAGTCGAAGGGGAATCTCGTGGAGTTCGCGAGCGAGCTCAAGGCGCACGGCGCCGACGCGTTGCGCGTGACGCTCGCGTTCGCGGGCCCGCCTGAAGACGACATCGACTGGGCCGACGTATCGGTGCAGGGCTCGGCGAAGTTCCTCGCCCGGGCTTGGCGCGTCGTCGACGACGTGCAGACGGCGGGGGCGCCGCGCGGGGCAGCGTTCTCCGAAGGCGACGCCGGGCTCCGGAGAGCCACGCACCGCCTGCTCGCCGATGCGCCCGGGCTCATCGAGGCCTACAAGTTCAACGTGGTCGTCGCGCGCCTCATGGAGCAGGTGAACGTGACCCGCAAGACGATCGACTCGGGCGTCGGCGCCGCGAATCCGGCGGTGCGCGAGTCGGCCGAGGCGATCACCGTCATCCTCTCGCTCTTCGCGCCCTATGCCGCCGAGGACATGTGGGCGAAGCTCGGGTTCGAGCCGAGCGTCGCGCTCGTGGAGTGGCCGGTTGCCGATGAAGCATTGCTCGTCGAAGACGAGGTCACCATGGTCGTGCAGGTGGACGGCAAGGTGCGGGATCGCCTGACGCTGCCGGCGTCGGTGTCGGAGGCCGAGGCCGAAGCGGCCGCCCGCGCGTCTGCCGCGGTGCAGCGCGCGATCGGTGATCGACAGGTCGTCAACGTGATCGTGCGCGTGCCGAAGATCGTCAGTATCGCGACGAAGCCGGCCGCCTAACCTCCTCCTCCTCCTCCTCCTCCTCCTCCTCTGCGAGCGGGGTCACTCTTCGTGCGTGTCGGACCCGCGACACGCACCGAGAGTGACCCCGCTCGCAGAGGATGGTGAGGACGTGGGCGCGGGCGTCCTCCTGAGGGCGCACATCGTCGCTCACAATGCGCTGCGAGCTGTCGCCGATGGCCAGCTTTCCACCGTGTGCGCGATCGCGGCTCCTCGGCCCGTGCACCGCTCTAGCGTGAGTGCATGCGAACGCACGAAGCACTCGAATCACCGGCGCGAAGCACGCTGGACGACGCGCCTGCCGGCGACGTACCTCAATTACCAGACGAGAAGATCTCGGACGAGAAAAGCTCGGACGAGACGCCTCGCCTCACCAGTGAGTCCGTGCTGTCCCGCGGTCACTGGCGTGTCAACGACACGGCGAAAGCCGACGGAACCTCGGCACTGCGGTGGGAGCCGAATGTGCGCCTCGGCGAGCGCCTCCGCCGGGGCGTTGCAGTTCCGGTGTTGGTCGGTGTGGTGGTGTTCACCGCCGCAGTCGCGATCGCGATCGGCATTACGATGGCGCGCGGGCACGGGGTCCACGCCGATGCGTCTTCGCCCTCGCCTGCTGCTTCGCGGGTGAACGCAAGCGACACAGTGGAAGAGCTAGCGGCCGAGGGTGCCGGGACCGAAGGCGACTCGACCGATCGCGCGGGCGGGGGCGACCCGGGGGCTACCAGTGCGGAGCAGTCGAGCGCGCCGGTTATGGTGCACGTGGTCGGCGAGGTGAACGATGCCGGCGTCGTGGAACTGCCAGCGGGATCGCGCGTCGCCGACGCGCTCGACGCAGCTGGCGGGGTGACGCAGAGTGCTGTACTCGACGTCGTCAATCTCGCTCGCACGGTTGCCGACGGGGAGCAGGTGATGGTGCCCGACGCCGAACTCGCCGAGGCCTGGAAGGCGAATCCGTCGCTCGCCGCGGGAGGTGCGGGAGGTGCGGGAGGCGCAGAAGGTGCAGGAGGTGCGGAGAGCTCAGCAGCCGCATCGGCGGGCGGAGGAGAGTCGGGATCCGCCGGTGCGGGCACGGTCTCCTTGAACGCGGCGACCGTTGCCGACCTCGACACGCTGCCCCGCATCGGGCCGGCATTGGCGCAGCGGATCGTTGATTGGCGTGACGCGAACGGCGGATTCACGGCGGTCGACCAATTGCTCGAAGTGCCGGGCATCGGGACGAAAACCCTCGATGGCCTCAGAGATCTCGTCGTGCCATGAACGAGTCGTCGCGGTCCCCGCCCGGGACATGGCGCGTGTTCGCTCCGGCAGTCTTGGCCTGGGCACTGGTCGCGGGTGCGATCGGGGTTCCCGGAAGCGGCCGCTGGCTCGGGCTCGCGGCACTCACCGTCGGGATCGTCGGGATTGCGTGTGTCCGCACGCGACGGGGCGGGCTGCTGTTGCCGTTCGTCGCACTGGGGTGCGCGATGCTGGTGCTCCTCAGCGCACGAATCGACGCGCTCGAAGTCGTTCGAGCGGACCCGCAGTTCGCCGAGGCTGCGGCACGACAGAGCGCGCAAACCATCGATCTCGAGTTGCGCGGGTTTCCGAGAAGCTCCTCAGATTCGAGCGGCAATCGTTCGTCATGGGTGCGTGCCTCTGCGCACTCTGAGCGCGGTGAGATGCCCGTTGTGCTCTGGTTCGACGATGACGTTGCGCCGACCGTTTCGCCGGCACGTTCAGCGGCGATCTCGGAGGCGACGCCAGGAAGTCGCCGCGGTGAATCGAACGAGCGACCGGCAGGCCCCTCGCACAGTGAAGGAGCCCTGCTCTGGGGCCCAGGCACACCGCTCCGCGTCGTGGGGACGCTGGTCGCCCTCGATCCTGGTTCATCTGCGCGGTACGGGATACGGATCGCTTCCTTCGAACAACCACGCGACGACCTTGCGGCGGGAGCGTGGGGTTCGTTGCGCACCGGAACAGCGCGACTCGCGGCGCATCTCCGAGTCGGGCTCCGCGAAGCGGCCTCGAGCATCGCGGGCGCAGAGCTCGTCCCGGGCTTCGCGGTGGGTGACACATCGCTCGTGTCTGCGCGCCTCGATTCGAAGATGCAGGAGAGCTCGCTCACACATCTCGTAGCGGTATCCGGTGCGAACTGCGCCCTTGTCGTGGGCGCGATGACCGCCTTGGCCGGTTGGCTCGGCGTTCCGCGTCGCGGAAGACTGCTGCTCGGCGGTCTCGCCTTAGCGGGGTTCGTCACCGTCGTAGGGCCCGACCCGAGCCTCCAGCGGGCAGCCGTCATGGCATGCGTCGTGCTGCTGTCTTCGTTCGGAGGGAAGCGTGCGATTGCGCTTCCCGGACTGGGGCTCGCGATCCTCGTGCTCCTCGTCGCAGATCCGTGGCAGGCGCTGCAACCGGGTTTTGCGCTCTCCGTCGCGGCGACCGCCGGAATCCTGCTGTGGGTGCCCTACCTCACTGCGGCGTTGGGGCGTGCAGTGCCGAGTCCGAAATGGGTGAGGCTTCCGATCGCCGTCGCGGTAGCAGCGCAGTTCGCGTGCGGACCACTGCTCCTCCTCGTGCAAGCCGGCTTTCCCGCAGCCGGCTTCATCGCCAACGTTCTCGCGGCGCCGGCGGCGCCCTGGGGAACTGGGCTCGGGCTCCTCGCGATGCTCGCCGCGCCCGTGGCTCCGATGGCGGCCTCGGCGCTCGTGTGGCTGGGAAGCCTGCCGGCTCGCTGGATCGCGGCCACGGCCGAAGTCACGTCAGCGCTGCCCGGCGCACGGTGGGCGTGGCCTGGCGGCTGGTTCGGCGCGCTCCTGCTCGCAGCAGTGGAAGCCGCGGTGCTCGTCGCGTGGTGGCTGCTGGAGCGGCGGTTCGGTGAGCGCGGTGCCCAAGAACGTCCAGTTGCGCGAGCCGAGTCGCCTGTGACGAGCGGCCCGGTGCCGTGGGAGCGGAAGCTACCGCGCCCCCGACGCGTCGTCGTCTGCATCTCGGGTCTTCTCTGCGCCGCGATCGGAGTATTCATCGGGCCGACGCTCGTCGTTCCGACGACTGAGAGACTCACGATTCCGAACGACTGGAGCGTGGTCGCCTGCGATGTCGGTCAGGGCGATGCGTTTCTGCTTCGCGACCCGCAGAACCCCGGGGCCGTGATGCTCGTCGACACCGGCGACGATCGCGAGATGCTCGGCTCTTGCCTGGATCGCTTTGGCGTGCAGCGCATCGCCATACTCGTGCTGACTCACGACGACCGCGACCACGTCGGAGCGCTGAGTGAGGTCCTGGACCGTGTGGACCAAGCGATCGTCGCCCCGAACAACCGGGAGGACGGCGATGCGCGCCCGGTGCTCGCACAACTCCATGCGGCGCAGGTGCCCACGCAGATCGGCACACGCGGAATGGCTGACGCGGTCGGCGGACTGTCATGGGAGGTGCTCGCCCCAGAGTCCGGCGTGACCCCGCCGGACACCAATGGGGCGAGCCTGGTGCTTCGAGTCAGAGCCGGTGACATCTCGGTGCTCATGCTGGCCGACACGGGAGAGGACGAGCAGCTCGCACTGCAACGTACCGGTGTTCGCCTCGAGGCCGACGTGCTCAAAGTTGCGCACCACGGGTCTGCAGACCACGACCCCGGGGTGTTCGCCGCCAGCTCGGCGGAGGTCGCGCTCATCTCGGTGGGCGCGGAGAACTCCTACGGGCATCCGGCCCCGTCGACGATTGCTGGTCTGCGGCGCTCGCGCACGGCCGTGCTGCGAACCGACCAGATGGGCGCGATCGCGGTCAGCGGGGCGCCCGGCGCGCTCGACATCTGGGTCGAGGACGGCGAGTAGTGGGGAGTACCTGTGGCAACACAATCCCAGTTCGTCGCGTTGGGGTTGCTGACGGTCGCGAGTTGCCGGGCGCGCCACGATTTGCCGACTACCTCACGCTCGCCGTGCTGCTCTCGACCATGGCAGCCACAGTCTCGGCGCGGGTTCGATCGCGAAAGGCCTGGACGCTGGTCCGCATCAACGTGGTCTTCGCGTTCCCCTTCAACTCGGTCATCGTGGCCATGATGGTGTCACTGCTCTTCGGCGGTCTCGTCGGATAACCTGCGCGATCCCGCGCCCGCTCGAACGGTAGTCTGGACGGGTGGCACAGGCACGAAAAGCAGCTCCCAGAGCAGCGTCTGCGAAGACGAAGATTCCGCAGGTCGAGTGGAGCGACGCGCGTCCGGCGGCGGTCGTGCTGATCTCGGGACCCGAGGGATTCCTCGCGGATCGCGCCGGGCAAGCGATTCGTGCCGCGCTGACCGATGCGCATACCGATCTCGAGGTCCATGACGTTGATGCCGCTGCGTATACGGCCGGTGAACTGTTCACGATCGCGAGCCCGTCGCTGTTCGCCGAACCCCGGCTGATTCGCGTTGAGAGCGTTGAGAAGTGCTCGGATGCGTTTCTCGAGGACACGAAGCGATACGTCGCCGAACCCGCAGACGATACGACGCTGGTGCTGCGGCACGCGGGCGGCCAGCGCGGCAAGGCCCTGCTCGATCTCGTGCGCGGGGGAGCCGGCGACGGTATCGAGGTGGTCTGCGCTGAGGTGAAGAAGGATCAGGATCGCCTCGCGTTCGTGCAGGCCGAGTTTCGGCGCCTGGGGGCCCAGGTGACGCCCGGCGCCGCGCGTCAGCTGGCCGCGGCGTACTCGGGCGGGATCGGCGAGCTCGCGGGTGCGATCGGACAACTCGTGTCGGATGTGGGCACGCGGATCTCAGAGGATCAGGTCACGCGGGCTACCGAGGGCCGCGTCGAGACGAACGCGTTCCGTGTGGCCGACGCTGCGACCGCCGGGCGCGCGGCCGATGCGCTCGTGCTGCTGCGCCAGGCGTTCTCAACCGGTACGGACCCGATCCCGATGCTCGCGGCGCTCAATATGAAAGTGCGGGCGATGGCGCGGGTGTACGGCGCGGCAGGATCCGGCGGCCAGTTGGCCAAGGAGCTCGGTATGGCGCCGTGGCAGGTCGACCGTGCGCTGCGCGAGGTGCGCGGGTGGCGTGAAGAAGATCTCGCCCGCGCGATCGACCTCGCCGCGGAGACCGAGTGGCGGCTCAAGGGTGGCAGCCGCGACCCCGAGTACGCCCTCGAGAAGTACCTCTTGTTCGTCGCCAAACGGGGGCGGGTCTAGCTGTCGCCATGCCGGCTCCGGGCACGAAAAAGACCCCGCCGAAGCGGGGCCTGAATCGACTGCGAGCGCGAGTTAGAGCGCTGCCACCTGCGCGGCAAGCTTCGACTTGCGGTTCGCTGCCTGGTTCTTGTGGATGACGCCCTTCGAGGCAGCCTTATCCAGCTTGCGGCCAGCGGCCTTCAGCTTCGCCTCGGCAACCGACTTGTCGCCACCGGCGATAGCCTCGCGGGCTGCGCGCACAACGGTGCGGAGTTCGCTCTTGTACGCCTTGTTGCGCTCGGTCGCCTTGCGGTTGGTCTTGATGCGCTTGATCTGCGACTTGATATTTGCCACGTTGAGATGTGTCCTTTAGATCCGGTTGACGGGTTGTTCCGCGCGGTGAGAGAGGGCACCTTACGGGTGGTGTGGTGAAAACCACACGCAAGCCAAGAACCGAGTCTAGCAGAATCGGTGAGCGGATCCCAGTCCACGGGGGCGTGCCGCACAGCGCGCTCAGGCCGCTCAGGCCGCCGGATCGAGGAGCTCCACGTCGTCGCCGACGCTGATCTCGCCCCAGCGGGCGGTTCCCGGCTCCGTTCCGGCGCGCACGGGCGCGGTCAACTCGCGGGGGAGGAGGAGGGTGCCGAGCGTCGGCTCCTCCTGGCCGATGCGCTGCGTCAAGGCGGTGAGCACCCGCGCGTCCCGCTCACCGGTCTCGGGATTCGCGTGCGTCGCGAGGCACCGCACAATCGGCTCGGCGACGCGAAACTCGAGCGCGCCGATGCGCACCCGTCCACTCCAGCCGAGCTCGTCCCACGCCTCGACGCCGTCGATCACGATGTTCGATCGGAAGCGGCGATCGTCCAGCGCCGACGTTTCGCCGGCACCGCTCGCGGGATCGACACGGGCGGCCGAGGGCTCGTCGATCACGGCGCTGAGCGCGAGCACGCTCGCTCGACTGTGCAGTGAGACGTAACCCTGTTCGCGATCTTGGAAGCGGGAGTGCACGCCGTCGCCGACGAGCTCGAGCGGCAGTCGCCCTGGGCGCTGCAATCGTTTTCCTTCGTGCGTGCCGAGCACGAACTCGGTCACCGCATCGACCAGGCACTCGCGCCCCGCATCGTCCAGTTCCGTAGTCACGACAACCGATTCGTCTTGAAAGATCGTGATGCGGCGCTCCGCCGCGTCGAACGAGAGTCGCAGTGCGGCGAGCGCGGGAAAGTCCTGCAGAGCGAGCCCCCGCGCCTTCGGCCAGTAGTCGAGCCCGTCGCGCAGCTCGGGCACCGCCGCTTGCGCGAAGCGGAACGCGAGCACGCGGTCGCCGACCACGCGGCCATCTTGCTGCACGGTGATCCGATCGCAGCGTTCCGGGGTGAATCCCTTGACCGGGTAGCGATACAGGGCGACGACGCGAGGCATGAGCACATTCTCGCAGGAGTGCGACGCGCACCGGATTGCGACGTCGTGTCCAGCGTACGAACCGTCGCCCGCGCGTGCGATAATTGCGGACAATGTCTCCACGCAGCCTGAACCCTCCAGTACCGGCGTCGACCGACCCCGCGAAGATTCGCAACTTCTGCATCATCGCGCACATCGACCACGGGAAGTCGACGCTCGCCGACCGCATGCTTCAGGTGACGGGTACTGTTCCCGATCGCGAGATGCGCGCGCAGTACCTCGATCGGATGGATATCGAGCGCGAGCGAGGGATCACCATCAAGTCGCAGGCGGTGCGTATGCACTGGCGAACCGACGATGGAGACTTCGCGCTCAATATGATCGACACCCCCGGGCACGTGGACTTCAGTTACGAGGTGTCTCGTTCGCTGGCGGCCTGCGAGGGTGCGATCCTGCTCGTGGATGCGGCGCAGGGCATCGAAGCGCAGACGCTCGCGAACCTCTACCTCGCCATGGAGAACGATCTCGAGATCATTCCCGTGCTCAACAAGATCGACCTGCCCGCGGCCGATCCCGAGCGCGTCTCGCGCGAGATCGCCGACCTCATCGGCGGTCGGCCCGAAGACATTCTCAAGGTGTCGGGCAAAACGGGCGCCGGCGTCGAGGAGCTGCTCGACAGTGTCGTGAAGCGCATCCCGGCCCCGGTCGGCAATGCCGATGGCCCGCCGCGCGCCATGATCTTCGACTCCGTCTACGACCCTTACCGTGGCGTGGTCACCTACGTGCGCATGATCGACGGCAACCTGTCGCCTCGCGAAAAGGTGCAGATGATGTCGACGGGGTCGGAGCACGAGGCGCTCGAAGTAGGCGTCTCGGCACCCGAGCCCACCCCGACCAAGGGTCTCGCCGTCGGTGAGGTCGGCTACCTCATCACCGGCGTGAAGGATGTGCGCCTCTCGAAGGTGGGGGACACGGTCACGGCGAAGCGCCACCCGGCGACCGAGGCGCTGCCGGGCTACACCGACCCGAAGCCGATGGTCTTCTCGGGGCTCTATCCGCTCGACGGCAGCGACTATCCGGTGCTGCGCGAGGCGCTCGACAAGCTGAAGCTCGAGGACGCGGCGCTGCAGTACGAGCCCGAGACCTCGGTGGCTCTCGGCTTCGGCTTCCGCTGCGGGTTTCTCGGTCTGCTCCACCTCGAGATCATCTCGGAGCGGCTGCGCCGCGAGTTCGATCTCGACCTCATCGCGACGGCTCCGAGCGTGATCTATCAAGTGACCACCGACGATGGGCGCGAGATCACGGTGACGAACCCGTCCGAGTACCCGGATGGGAAGATCTCGAGCGTGCGCGAGCCCGTGGTGAAGACGGCCATTCTGGCGCCGAAGGACTACGTCGGCGCGATCATGGAGCTGTGCCAGAGTCGACGCGGCAGCCTGCTGGGCATGGAGTACCTCGGCGAACGCGTCGAACTGCGCTACAGCATTCCGCTCGGGGAGATCGTCTTCGACTTCTTCGATCACCTGAAGAGTCGCACCCAGGGGTATGCCAGCCTGGACTACGAACCGAGCGGAGACCAAGAGGCCGACCTCGTCAAGGTCGACATCTTGCTGCAGGGCGAAGCCGTCGACGCGTTCAGCGCGATCGTGCACCGGGACAACGCCTACTCGTACGGAACCATGATGGCCGAGCGCCTGCGCAAGCTCATTCCTCGACAGCAGTTCGAGGTGCCGATTCAGGCGGCGATCGGCGCGCGAGTGATCGCACGCGAGACGATCCGCGCGATCCGCAAGGACGTGCTCGCGAAGTGCTACGGCGGCGATATCAGTCGCAAGCGCAAGCTGCTCGAAAAGCAGAAAGAGGGCAAGAAGCGCATGAAGATGGTGGGACGCGTCGAGGTGCCGCAGGAGGCATTCATCGCTGCACTCTCGGGCGATGTGGAGGGCAAGGAAGGGGGCAAGCGATGAGCAAGGGTCAGCCTGCTCGCCGCAGCAGCCACGTGGAGATGCCGGTCGCCTACGCGGCGGTCGGCGCCTCGAAGGATCCCGACATCGTTCGGTTTCCCCCGGAGGGAATGACTTCGTACGAGGAAGAACTGCGTCTCGGAAGCGGGCAGGAGCGATTCTTGATCGCGTCGAGCCTGCTGATGACCTGGGGAGCTCAGCGCGGCTCTGGCGTTCGAGTCACCGATATCGTTCGCGGTGGCGGCTCCGAGTACGTCGGCCCGAGCTTCACGGATGATGGAATGCCCGAGGCCGCCGGGGAGGTCGAGGAGCAGTTCGGCCCCGACGGAGAGCCCTACATCGTCGCGGGAACCACTGCGGTGCTGCATGTCGAGGGTCAGGATCCCCGAAGCGTGCTGGTGGTGTACACCGTCGACGAGGAGCGCCGCGTCGGCTTTGCGTGGGGCACGGGCGACGAAGCGGGGGCCGTCGGCGAGCAGCTCTTTCTCATCGAGTTCCGCGCCGACGACACGGTGTGGGCAGTCGCGCGCGGATTCGTCGCAGCGCCGAAGAACGGATTGCTCGGACTTCGCGGCCGCGCCGACGTGCGCGCTGCCCTTGACGCCGTGAAGCTCGGCATTGCCGCGCTCGCACCTGGCGCGCAGCCCGCTCCCGACCTCGGGCAGGCAGCTGACGACGAGCAGGCCGCGGTCCAGAGTGCGCAGGCTGATGATATTGAGCCGCAGCCCGAACCGGAGCAGCCGGTATCGCCAGAGCCCGCGACGGAGGCAGAGCCGGAGCCGGAGCCCGACACTGCGCCCGCGACTGATCGCGCTGAGCCGACCGATCGCGCCGAGCCGGCCGATCGCGCTGAGCCGGCCGGTGTCGCTCATCAGCGTCGGCCGAGCAAGCGCCCGTGACGCAGAGAACGTTGAGCATCGCGAGTAACATTCGCACCGAAGAGCACTGTGCCCAGCGCGCTGCCTGACGGCGACCCGGCTCCCGAAGACGGCTCCCTTCCGCCCGAAGTCGCAGTCGGCGCCGAATCACGCAACTTTGGCGTGTACGTGCACGTGCCGTACTGCCGTGTGCGCTGCGGATACTGCGACTTCAACACCTACACGGCGAGCGAGCTCGGAGGAACGACCCGCGACGATTACGCGGCGCAGGTCGGGCAGGAGCTCGCGCTCGGCGCACGAGTGCTCCGCGGTGCTGGGCTGCCCGAGCGGCCCGTGTCGACCGTGTTCTTCGGCGGAGGCACCCCCACGCTCCTCCCCGCGTCCGACCTCGCCGCGATGCTCGGTCGCATTCGTGAGGAGTGGGGGCTCGCGGCCGGAGCGGAGGTGACGACGGAGGCGAATCCCGACTCCGTGGACGCCGCATACCTGCAGACGCTCGCGGACGCGGGGTTCACGCGCGTGAGTTTCGGAATGCAATCGGCGGTGCCGCACGTGCTCGCCACGCTCGACCGCACGCACACTCCTGAGCGCGTGCCGCTGGTCACGCAATGGGCGCGCGAGGCCGGGCTCCAGGTGAGCGTCGATCTCATCTACGGCACGCCGGGCGAGAGTCTCGGCGACTGGGAGCGCTCGATCGACGCGGCTCTCGCGTGCGAGCCCGATCACATCTCGGCGTATGCGCTCATCATCGAGCGCGGCACGAAGTTGGCCGCCCAGATTCGACGAGGAGAGGTCGCCGAGCCAGACGAGGATCTGCACGCGGAGATGTACGAGCTGGCCGAGGCGCGCTTCGCAGCTGCGGGATTCTCCTGGTACGAGATCAGCAATTGGTCGCGTTCGCCCGAGACGCGCTCGCGGCACAACCTGGCGTATTGGACGGGCGAGGACTGGTGGGCGGCCGGTCCGGGTGCGCACAGTCACGTGGGCGGAGTGCGCTGGTGGAACGTGAAGCATCCCGGTGCCTACGCGCAGCGAATGGCGCAGGGCATTTCGCCCGCGCACTCTCGTGAGACGCTCTCGGAATCTTCGCGACGCGAAGAACGCATCCTGCTCGAGACGAGGATCGTCGACGGATTGCCGGCGGATGTGCTGAGCGCCGCAGAGCGCCGCGCGATCCCGCAGCTGATTGCTGACGGGCTGCTGGAGGGGCGCTCCGCGATCGCCGGTCGCCTCGTGCCGACGCTGCGCGGGCGACTGCTCGCCGACACGGTGGTGCACCGACTGCTGGGCGCATAACCTGGCACTTCTGCCGCAGTGTGTGGGCGTGTTCGCTGCGAGCGCGACCGGCTCTGCAGTGGCCGGGCTGCGCTAGACTTAGCACTCGGATCAAGTGAGTGCCAGGGTCAGGAGGGGCGATGGTTTCAGAGCGCAGCCTCGCGGTGCTGCACGCGATCGTCGGCGACTACGTATCGTCGAACGAGCCCGTGGGATCGAAGGCGATCGTCGATCGCCACAGCTTCGGCGTCTCGGCCGCGACCATCCGCAACGATATGGCGCTGCTCGAAGAAGACGAACTGATCGCCCAGCCGCATACCTCCTCCGGTCGCGTCCCGACCGACAAGGGGTACCGCCTCTACGTCGACACGCTCGCGCGCATTCGCCCGCTGAGCTCTGCGCAGCGATCGGCCATCGAACGGTTCTTGGGCGAGTCTTCCGATCTCGATGACGTCATGGCGCGCACGGTGCGCATGCTCTCGCAACTCACCAATCAGGTCGCGGTCGCGCAGTATCCGTCGCTGCGACGCACCGTGGTGCGCCACATCGACCTGGTCGCCATCGGTGAGGATCGTGTACTCAGCGTTCTCATCCTGGGAAGCGGCGTGGTCGAGCAGCAGGTCGCCCTGCTGCCGGCTTCTCGAGTGACCGAGGCCTGGGTGCACGGTCTGCGCCAACGCATCGCCGATGCGGCAGTTGGCAGCGATGTGGAGACGGCGACGGCCGCGTTGGCGCGGCTCGAAGAAGACATTTCGGCGTGGTCGCAGCCCGACGAGATCGATCTCGTGCGTCGCGTACTCGCGGTGGTATCTGGCCAGCTGCAGGCCAACCGCAACGATCGCATCGCGGTCGCCGGGGCAGCCAACCTGTCGCGCCCCGGCGGTGAATTCGCCGGATCGCTGCCGGTGGTGCTCGAGGCCATCGAAGAGCAGGTCACCCTGCTCCGGCTCTTCGGCGAGCTGGTGCACGACGATCGCGATGTTTCGGCGTCGATCGGTCGCGAGAACGAGGCGTACGGCCTCTCTGAGACGTCGATCATCGCCTCGAAGTACGAGGACGGCATCGCCATCTCCAAACTCGGCGTCTTGGGGCCGTTGCGTATGGACTACGCCGGCAACATCGCCACGGTGCGCGCGATTGCGCGCTACCTCAACCGATTCCTGGGGGAGGAGCGGTAGCCACCGCACCTCCCGTCCGACCGAACTTCACCCCCTACCCTGAGGAGCGATACAGCGTGGCCGATCATTACGAGACCCTCGGCGTCACCCGCGAAGCGACCGCCGAAGAGATCAAGAAGGCCTACCGGCGCCTCGCGCGTCAGTTGCATCCCGACGTGAATCCGAGCGAGGACGCGGCCGAGCAGTTCAAGAGCGTGACTCACGCCTACGACGTGCTCAGCGACCCCGAGCAGCGGCAGCACTACGACATGGGAGGATCGCAGGGGGGTGCGGCAGGGTTCGGCGATATCTTCGAGACGTTCTTCGGAGGCGGCGGTTTCGGGGGCGCGGGCCAGCGCGGACCGCGGTCACGTTCGGAGCGCGGCGACGATGCGATGATCCGCGTCGACGTCTCGCTCGAAGACGTCATCTTCGGCACGCAGCGCGAGATCACCGTGAACACGGCCGTGCTTTGCGAGGTGTGTCAGGGCAGCTGCTGCCAGCCGGGCACCCATCCCGTCACCTGCGACGTCTGCGGTGGTCAGGGGCAGGTGCAGCGCCAGGTGCGCTCGCTCTTCGGCAACGTGGTCACGATGCATCCGTGCGGCAGCTGCCAGGGCTACGGCACCATCATCGAGCATCCGTGCGTGCAGTGCGCGGGTAAGGGGCGCGTGCGCGAACGCCGCACGTTCCCCATCGAGGTGCCCTCGGGCATCGATACCGGGACGCGCCTGCAGATGCGCGGCGGCGGAGAGGTCGGCCCCGGCGGCGGACCGAATGGCGACCTGTTCATCGAGTTCCGCGTGATGCATCACGACATATTCAGTCGTGACGGCAACGACCTGCTGTGCACGATGCAGCTCTCCATGACCGACGCGATTCTCGGCGCCGATGCGAAGCTCGCGGGGCTCGACGGCGAGGTCGAAGTCGAGGTCGAGCCCGGCGTGCAGTCGGGTGACATGCTTACGGTGCGCGGTCGCGGGATCCAGGGCCTGCGCAGCACCACCCGCGGTGATCTGAAGATCGCCGTGCAGGTCGCGACTCCGACGAAGCTCTCGAATCGGGAGAAGGATCTCGTGCGGCAGCTCGCGTCGCTGCGCAAGGACGATGCTCCGCACCTCGGTGAGTTCCACCAGGGCTTCTTCGGCAAGATTCGCGATCGCTTCTTCCGTCAGGGCTGATCGTGGCGAACCTCTACTACCGCGAAGATCTCGACGAAGCTGACCTCGTGGTTGGGGCGCTGGTCGAGGTCGGCGGTGATGAGGCGCGCCATGCAGTGCGGGTGAGTCGTCTGCGGGTCGGTGAGCGCACCTCGATCGGCAACGGCGCGGGCGCGTACGCCGAGGGAACGGTCGAAGCCGTCTCCAAGGACCGCTTCACGGTGCGCATCGATCTCGCTCACCCGCGTGCAGCGGAGAGCACGCCCAGGTTGGTGCTCGTGCAGGCCCTCGCGAAGGGGGACCGGGATGAGCGCGCCGTCGAGCAGTCCACAGAATTCGGCGTCGACGCGATCGCGCCGTGGCAGGCCGCGCGGTCCGTGTCACGTTGGGACGGCCCGGGCGGGCCGGAGAAGGTCGCGAAGGGACGCGCGAAGTGGCAGCGCATCGCCCGCGAGGCCGCTAAGCAGTCGATGCGCGCGCGCATTCCCGTGGTGCGCGAACCTCTCGTGCTGCGGGATCTGCAAGAGCTCGCCGCGCGTGAGGATCGAGCGGTGGTCGTGCTGCACCCGCGCGGCACCGCGAGACTCTCGACGTGGGCGCGATCCGCAGCGACAGCGGGGCGCCCGCCGGAGGAGCTGCTGCTCGTGGTCGGACCGGAAGGCGGTTTCTCCGACGATGAGCTCGATGCGCTCCAGGAGGCCGGAGCAACGGTGCTGCTGCTCGGCGACACCGTGCTCCGTACCTCCTCTGCCGGCCCCGCCGCGATTGCGGTCATGAACGCGGCATTCGCCCGCTGGTGACCGCGGGCCTTGCGGAGAGCGTGCGCGCCCCGTGCTCATCGCTGCTGAGCGTCGATTCGTCGAACGGCACCTCGCCGCTCAGCACGCGACGCACGCGCTGAGTATCGATCTGCTTCGTCCACGATCCGAGCAGCAGCGTCGCAACCGCGTTGCCGGTGAAATTGGTCAGCGCTCGTCCCTCGGACATGAATCGATCAATGCCCACGATGACCCCCACTCCGTCGACCAACTCGGGCCGGTACGCCTGGAGCCCACCCGCGAGTGTCGCCAGGCCCGCCCCCGTCACCCCGGCGGCCCCCTTCGAGGCGATGATCATGAAGACGAGCAGCCCGATCTGCTCGCTGACGCTCATCGGGTCGCCCATGCCCGCGGCGATGAAGAGCGAGGCCATGGTGAGGTAGATCGCGGTGCCGTCGAGGTTGAAGGAATAGCCCGTGGGAACGGTGATGCCGACGACCGGTTTCGAGACGCCCACGTGTTCCATTTTGGCGATGAGGCGCGGCAGGGCCGACTCGGACGACGAGGTGCCGACGATCAAGAGGTACTCGCGTCCGAGATACTTCATCAGCGCGAAGATGTTGATGCGTGTGACCGCATAGAGCAGGGTCCCGAGTACGCCGACGATGAAGATGATGCAGGTGATGTAGAAACCGATCATGAGCACGCCGAGACTCCAGATCGCTGTCGCTCCCGTCTTCCCGACGACGGCGGCGATCGCGCCGAATGCTCCGAGCGGCGCGAGCCAGAGGATCATGCTGAGTATGCGGAATACCAGCGTCTGCAGGTGCCGGATCGCCTCCATGACGGGAGCCGCTCGATCGCCGAGACCCTGGAGGGCGAAGCCGGTGAGCAGCGCGATGAAGAGCACCTGCAGCACGCTCTCGCCTGTGAAGGCCGAGAAGAACGTCGTCGGGATGATTCCCAGCACGAAGTCTTGCGTGCTGCTGCTTTCGCCTTCGACCGCGTACTCCGCGCCCTGCATGTCGAGACCGGTTCCCGGGTGGAGCAGGTTGCCCACGACGAGCCCGATCGCCAAAGCGAAGGTCGACATGGTCATGAAGTACGCGAGGGCGAGCCCGCCGATCTTTCCGACGGTTGCGGCCTTCGCGATCGAGCCGACGCCGATGACGATGGTGCAGAAGATGATCGGGGCGATCATCATCTTGATGAGGCCGACGAACGCCTTGCCGAGCGGTTCGAGCCCGACGGCGAAGCCCGGGAACACGAGCCCCACGACCGCGCCGAGCACAACGGCAGCGATGACGGCGACGTAGAGCCAGGTGTGCCTGTCCCACGCCTTCCTTCGCTGCTTCCGCGGTGACGATCCGAATTCACTGGGTGTTGTCGCGGCCATGATGTTCCTCCTGAGAACGCCGTTGTTCGTGTGCACCGATCCGAGAGCGCCTCTGCGGCACACCCGCGGTGCGCAATCACGCTAGGCCGCATCCGCGTCTTCAGCTCTTTTCGGGCATATCGGACTCGGCCTGCCCCAGCCGGTACAGCAGGCCCGTCGACATGAGATGATGTGACTCATGAGTCACGAAGGTCGATCGAGTGCCACCTCGCGCGTCTTCGCGATTTTGATGGCCGGAGTGCTGGCAGTGAGCGTCATCGTCACAGCGCTGCTGATGTGGGACAGCCGGCGGGCAGAGTACCGGCACACCGAGCGCACGACGCAGGCGCTCGCGATCGCGATCGCCTCGGCGCCTGAGACCGCGATCGCGCTCTCTGAACGCCTCGAATCCGAGCGCGTCGCGCTGATGCAGGAGCACGTGTCGGAGCTCAGGCGCGACGTCGGTGTGAGCTACATCACCGTGATGGACCGCGACGGAACACGATTCACCCACCCGGATCCGGAGCAGATCGGAAAACGCTACCGAGGCACGATTCCCGATGCGCCGCATCGCTTGACGGAGCGATGGACGGGCACGCTGGGACCGTCAGTGCGCACCATTGCCCCGGTCACGGAGTCTTCTGGTGCGACGGTCGGGTGGGTGTCGGTCGGCATCACCGTCAGCTCGATTGCGGAAAAGATCTCAGATGAGATTCCGCTCGCCCTTGCGGTGAGCGGAACGTTCGCGGTGATCGGTGGGTTCGCCGCCTTCGCAGCCCGACGAGTCACGCGTCGCATTACCGGCGACCTTTCAGCCGAAGCGGTGCGCGACGCGCTGATCTCGCACGACTCGTTGCGCTCGCTCAGCGAGTCTCTCGCAGCGCAGACCCACGAACACGGCAATCGCTTGCACGCCGCGATTGCGCTGCTCGAACTCGGTCGGCAAGACGAAGCCATCGACATGCTCGCAGCGACTGCGCTTCGCAGCCAAGAACTGGCCGACGTCGTGGCCGCTCCCGAAGCGCTCGACCCGGCCGTGAGCGCTCTGATCGTCGGCAAGACCGCCCAGGCGGCCGAGCGGGGCGTCTCTGTCGCAGTCGACATCGCTCCGGAGCTCCCGAAACTTGCGCTCGGCGCAATGGAACTCGTCTCCGTCATCGGGAACCTGATGGACAACGCGATCGACGCCGCGGCATCGAGCAAGTTCCGGCCCAGGGTCGTCGAACTGCGGATGCATCCAGGAGAGCGCGGACATGTGCAACTGACCGTGTCGGATTCGGGGGAGGGGTTCACGCTCGAAGCTCGGAGGCGAATGTTCGACTGGGGCGTCTCCACGAAGCAGGCGCACCCGGGCCGCGAGGCAGAAGGCAGAGGTGTCGGTCTCGCGCTCGTCCATCGCATCGTCGGCGACTGCGGCGGAACCATCGTTGCCCACGAGGCGCCGACCACCTTCGTCGTGCGGCTGCCGCGCTCTGATACCGGGCGTACGGCGAGTCCGGCGCCCGCGCCATCGTCAGGTGCGATTTCGGCGTCTGCGGCGGAGCAGCTGTGATGTCTCCAGGCGTGCGTGACACGAGCGACTCGATACGGGTGATCATCGCCGATGACGATGCGCTCGCGCTCGAACTCCATCGCGCCCATCTGGATCGCGTAGGCGGATTCTCCGTGGTGGCCGAGTGCTCCGGCGCCAGGTCTGCCGTCGCTGCGCTCACTCGACCGACGCTTCGGGCCGACCTGGCGCTGCTCGACATCACGATGCCCGATGGCACGGGCCTCGACGTGCTGCGCCACGTGCGCGCGCGAGGCGTGCGCACGGAAGTCATCGCCGTGAGCGGGGTGCGCGATGTCGAAGTCGTACGCGAGATGGTGGCGCTGGGTGCTGTGCAGTACTTGATCAAGCCGTACACCTTCGCACTGTTCAGGGACCGGATCGAGGCATTTCGCGAGTATCACCGTCGGTGCCTGGCCGCCGGCGGGGCCGCGACGCAGCACGACATCGACACGATGTTCGCCTCCTTGCGCACCACCCCGATCGCGACACTGCCGAAAGGGCTCGCCGCCAGCACGCTCGATCAGGTCTCGGTGATACTGAGCGAAATCGGGTCGTGCACCGCTTCTGAGCTCGCCCGGCGGCTCGGGCTCTCGCGCGAAGTGAGTCGACGATATCTGGAGTACCTCGCACACCATCATCGAGCGGAACGGTGTGCCCGGTTCGGGGCGCGGGGTCGCCCGCAGACCGAATACCGCTGGAGGGCACAGGCCAGGCCTCAAGAGTCCGAGCGCCGCCAGCCCGATCCGCCCGACCCGCGCTGAGCGCGATCCCACCAGCGTCTACACTGGAACCATGGCAGCAGAGACCGTGTTCGCACAGATCGTATCCGGTGAGATTCCCGTCGAGATCCTCGCGGAGACCGATCGGGTACTCGCCTTTCCCGACATCAGTCCGCAGGCTCCTGTGCATATTCTCGTCATTCCCAAGACCACGGCCTACGCGAACGTCTCCGAGCTCGCCGCCGCCGAGCCGGGGACACTCGCCGAGATGGTCGCCGTCGCGCAGCGCCTCGCCGAATCACACGCGAACGGCGAGTACCGGCTCGTCTTTAACAGCGGCGCGACGGCCGGCCAGACGGTTTTCCACGTCCACGCCCACCTCCTTGCAGGCAATCTTGAGGAGCGATCACTCGGTGGATCCTGAATTCCCGATCGACGCCGTACCCGACGCGCAGCCGAGTGACGCCGCCGCAGGGGGCGATCCCGACCTGCAACGCACGATCATGCTCGCGGGCGTCGACCTCGCTTCCTTCCTCGGGCATCGCGACCAGCTGATCTCCGATCTCGAAGCACAGCACCCCGAGGTGTCGTTTCACGCGAGGGATCAGGTGCTCACGTTGCGCGGGCCTTCGGGAAGCGTGCGAACCGCCGAAGAGGTCGTCAGGGAGATACTCGAACTCGCGAGGCGCAGCGGTACGGTCTCGCGACGCGACGTGCAGGAAGTGACGCGAATGGTGCATGACGGACAGGGCCCCACGGCAGCGCAGATGTTGAGCGAGCCGATTGTGAGTGTGCGCGGGCACGCGGTTCGCGCGCAGACCCGGGGCCAGCGCGCGTACGTCGACGCGATCGACTCGCACACCATCGTGTTCGGTGTGGGGCCGGCGGGCACCGGCAAGACGTATCTGGCGATGGCGAAGGCCGTGCAAGCGTTGCAGCGACGCGAGGTGGCGAAGATCATCCTGACGCGTCCCGCGGTCGAGGCCGGTGAGCGGCTCGGATATCTGCCCGGCACGCTCGAGGACAAGATCGATCCCTATCTGCGACCGCTCTTCGACGCGATCGGATCGATGATGGACGCCGATGTCGTGCCGAAGCTCCTCGCGAGCGGAACGATCGAGGTCGCTCCGCTCGCCTACATGCGCGGGCGCACCTTGAACGAATCGTTCGTGGTGCTCGACGAGGCGCAGAACACCACGCCCGAGCAGATGAAGATGTTTCTGACGCGATTGGGCTACGGCTCCAAGATGGTGGTGACCGGCGACATCACTCAGGTCGACCTGCCCATCGCGGCGAGCGGTCTGCGCGTCGTGAATCGCATCCTTCGCGGCGTTGAAGACATTCACTTCGCGGAGCTGGGATCCGACGACATCGTGCGGCACAACCTCGTGAGTCGCATCGTCGACGCGTACAGTGCGTTCGACCAGTCCGCACAACGGCAGAAGGGAGACGCCTCGTGAGCGTCGAGATCAACAACGAGTCGGGCATCGAGGTCGAGGTCGGCCGCGTGCAGCGGCTCGCGGCGTTCGTGCTGGAGTCGCTCTACGTGCATCCCGATACCGAGGTCGGCGTGATGTTCGTCGATGAGACTTCGATCGAACGGTTGCACGTGCAGTGGATGGACGAACCCGGCCCGACCGACGTTCTGAGCTTCCCCATGGACGAGCTGCGCCCCGGTCGCGTGGATGCGCAGACGCCCGCGGGTCTGCTCGGCGACATCGTGATCTGCCCGCAGGTCGCAGAGGTGCAGGCGGAGGCCGCAGGCCACGATCTGCAGCAGGAGATCTCCGTCCTCTTGACGCACGGCATGCTGCACGTGCTCGGATACGACCATGGAACGCCCGAAGAGGAAGCCGAGATGTTCGGCCTCCAGCGCGACCTGCTGCTCTCCTTCGCCATGCGCGAGCGCTCTCGATGAGCCTGCCTCTGGCACTGCTCTTCCTCGCGGCGGCCGTGGCGCTGCTCGCAGTCGGCGGATTGCTCGCGGCGACCGACGCGGCCCTCGGGGTGCGCTCGCGCGCCGAACTCATGGCGCTGGCCGAAGAATCACCGCGTTCGGGGGCCGCGATCCGCGCAATCGCTGAAGACGAGGGCCGGCACGCGAACGCACTCGGGTTCACCCGTGTCTTCGCGGAGACGCTCTCCGCCGTGCTCATCACTCTCGTCCTGGCCTATCAGCTCGAGACGCTGTGGCTCGAACTCGTCATCGCCACGCTCGTGATGACGGCGGTGACGTTCGTGCTCGTCGGATCCAGTCCCCGAACGGTCGGCTCGCACCACGCAGACGCCGTGATCCGCTTCGCTGCTCCGCTCTTGCGCGGCTTGCGACTGCTGCTCGGCCCGCTCGCATCGGGGCTCATGAGGTTCGGTGACCGGGTGACACCCGGTCGAGGAACGAATCGACGCATCCGCGATGAGCAGCAGCTGCTCTCCATGGTCGATCAAGCGGCAGAGCAAGCGGTGCTCGAGAGCGACGACCGGGACTACATTCACTCGCTCGTCGAATTCGGAGACACCCTCGTGCGCGAGATCATGGTTCCCCGCATCGACATGATTACGGTCGACGCCGATCAGAGCGTGCGCGAGGCGCTCGAGCAACTGCTCGCCTCGCGCCATTCCCGAGTGCCTGTCGTCGACGGCGACGTGGACGACGTGGTCGGAATCGCCTACCTGCGAGATGCGAGCGGATTCGTTCTGCGTCGGCCGGAGGAGTCGGAGCGCGCTCCGATCACCCGCATTACCAAACCCGCCATCTTCGTCCCAGAGGTGCAGCGCGCCGATGATCTCCTGCGGCAGATGCAGCGGGAATCGAACCACCTCGCGCTGGTGGTCGACGAGTACGGTGGCATCTCGGGGCTCGTCACCCTCGAGGACCTCATCGAGGAGCTGCTCGGCGACATCTCGGACGAGCACGACCGCGACATTCCTGAGATGTCGATGCGGCCGGACGGATCATTCGTCATCGGCGCACGCCTGTCGGTGAACGAGCTCGGCGAGCTCTTCGGGCTCGAGCTCGAAGACGAGGACGTAGACACGGTGGGAGGGCTGGTCGCCAAGTCGCTCGGCCGCCTGCCAGAGCCGGGTGACGCGGTCGTCGTGTCCGGCATCGAATTGACCGCGATCGATACGGAGCGTCGCCGTCAGCGCCTGCTCACCGTCGAGGCGCGCTGGATCGGGGAAACCGAAGGAGAGGACGGCGCATGAGCCATCAAGAGCACATCGAGGGCGCAGCAGTCGAGGCGGACGCGGGCGTCGAGTCCGGCGCTGCTACAGACGCTGCTGGCGTCGATTCGAGCGCTGCGCACAGCGACTATCGTGCGGGGTTCGTCTCTTTCGTGGGGCGACCGAACGTCGGCAAGTCGACGCTGACGAACGCGTTGGTGGGGCAGAAGATCGCGATCACGAGCCCGAAGCCGCAGACGACGCGGCGGGCGATTCGCGGCATCGCCCATCGTGACAACGGGCAGCTGATCATCGTCGACACCCCGGGACTGCATCGTCCGCGCACGCTGCTCGGAGAGCGATTGAATGCGCTCGTCGAGGCCACGCTCGGCGATGTCGACGTGATCGGGTTCTGCGTTCCTGCGAACGAGAAGCTCGGGCCGGGAGACCGATTCATCAACGAGCGTCTGAACGACTTTCCGCGCGCCAAGAAGGTGGCCGTGCTGACGAAGGTCGACGAGGCTTCGAACAGTGAGGTCATCGATCAGCTCACCCGGCTCGGGGAGCTCAGAGAGTGGGACGCGGTCGTGCCGATTTCTTCGGTGACCCGTGAGCAGCTCGACGTGCTCACCGAGGTATTGCTCGGCCTCATGCCGGTGTCGCCTCCGCTGTACGAAGCCGAGCAGACCACCGATGAAGGCGAGGATGACCGCATCGCCGAGCTTATCCGCGAAGCGGCGCTCGAAGGCGTTCGCGACGAGCTTCCGCACTCGCTCGCCGCCACGGTCGAGGACCGTGAGGAGCGGGAGGACGGGCTGCTCGAGATCTACGCGAACCTGTACGTGGAGCGCGACAGCCAGAAGGGCATCATCATCGGGCATCGTGGTTCGCGTCTCCGCGACGTCGGGGAGCGCGCTCGGCACGAGATCGAAGCGCTGCTCGGCCGACGCATCTACCTCTCGCTGCGAGTGAAGGTGCTCAAGGAATGGCAGCGCGACCCGAAGGCGCTGGGTAAACTCGGCTTCAACTGAGCTCGAGCGCTCACCGGCCGCCTGAGAAGCCGCCTCCTCCTCCGCCACCCGCGAAGCCTCCGCCGGTCGAGCCGCCCGAACTGCTCGAGGTATAGCTGACCGATGAGCTCAGGGAGCTCGTGAACTGCGAGATCGTGCTGCTGAACGACGACATTCCCGCCGCTGCGACGCCGGGGTACCAGAGCGGCACGTAGCCCGCGCGCTCTTCGTAGGCGACCTGCAGCACACTCGTCCACTCCTTCTCGAGACCGAAGATCATCGCGTACGGAAGCAGCCGCTCGTAGAGGTGCACCACGTCGACTTCGCCGTCGGCCTGGCGCTCGGCGCCGCTGTGGGACTGCAGCACCCGCAGACGATCGGCTTCAGCGACCGAGATGAACTCGCGCACTCCCAGGAGGTACTCGCGCGTCTCGGCGCCGAGCGGCGTGTACACGCGCTGCTTCACGATCGAGGCCAGTGCGGCGATGAGGGCGACGATCCCCATGACGATGAAGATCGCCGGGAGGGCGTTCTCACGGACCGCCAGGGCCGCGACCGTGAATCCGCCGAGCACGAGGACGAGCCCGATCGCGATCCAGCCCCAGCGCCGAGCGCTCGCAACGTGCACCGTTTCGAAGTATCCGCGATTCAGCGCAGCCTTCGGTCCCGATGACTCCAGTTCTTGCATCTGCTTGCCGAAGTGCTCGTCGCTCTTGGGAAGCGTGATCGCGTCACCCGGCGCCGCATCGGGGAAGAGCGCGGTGAGGGTAGCCGCGTCGAGGGGATCTGCGGCGCGATTCGGATCGACGAGGCGCAGCACGGGCTGGGCGTCTTTCGGCCCGAACAGCCCGTTCTCCGCCTCGCCGTCTTCGATGCGGATCGCCCCGCGCACCGCCAGGTGCACGAGTTGGGCGGGGGCCGTTTTCGCGGAGACGCCGGCAACGGGCCCTGCGACCAGAGGGGGCAGCGTTTCGGGGACGTCGTATTGGGCGACGATGGTTCCGCGGCCCGTTTTGCGGCGACTCCGCAGGCGGATCGCGGATCCTGCGGCGATTCCTGACGCGCCGAGCGCGGCGCCGCCGATGAGCAGTGGGAGCGTGTCGAGTGTGAAGTTCGGGAGGCGACTTGACGGCTGCACGACGGACCCCGGTTCGAGGCCGATGGCGGCGGTCACGCCCTCTTGCGCTCCGAGCTCGACACCGCTGATCGAGAACTCCGCCCCGTCTGTCGAGGCCTCGATCGCGCATTCGTCGGTCGAGCCGGGCGGGCCGACGTAGCAGCGGGCGTCGCCGTTCACGCGATCCGCCAGCCCGGGGCCGAAAGCGACCGTCGCGCCGAAGCTGTCGATCGGCTGCTCGTGCTCGAAGTCCACGAGGTCCCAGTTGAACTCGTCGGCGGCCGCGTCGTCGCGCGCGAGCACGACATCTTCGAGCGTGTACGAGATCACGTAGGTCTGCACACCGCGCACGAAGCGATCGTCGCCGGTGAGTACCGCCACAAAGCCGTCGTCTGCTTCGATCTCGAAGGGCACGGATGCGCCCGACGCGTCAGTCACCGTGAAATTCGACGGATTCGTCGAGCTGCCCTCGTACTTCTCGGGCAGGCCCCGCACGATTCCGCGATTCTGGTCGAAGTCGGGAAATTCGGCGACGAGCGTCTCGGTCACCTGGGCGACCGCCCTGCCCGCCTTGTCGACGTCGATCTCGTAGGCGACATCCCAACTGCGGTACGAGAAATCCGACACGTCGGCTACAGCGGGAACGGCGGGCTGCGGGAGAACCCACGCGGCTGCCGCGGCGACGATTGCGAGAGCGACGATGATGCCGCGAGAGGTGCGCATGCCTGTGGTCATACGAATCAGGCTAGGGCACACCCGCGCCCAGCGGCCAGAGCCCGAAGCGGCGCCGCAGCTGCTAGAGTGACATGCATGCTGTTCGGCTCGCTTCTCCTTAGCTGCCGCGACGAGTCCTCGACTTCGAATTAATCAGTCTCTGGCCTCCCTCGTCGCGGTGTTCGTGTTTGGCTGAGCAAGACCACGACGAGAAAGACGAGCACATGCAGAACCTGCAGCAGCCTTCCGGGATGCCGACCCATCGGTACCGCCCGTTCCACGAGATCATCGACGTTGATCTGCCCGATCGCACGTGGCCCTCGAAGCGCATCACCGGGGCGCCGCGCTGGTGCGCGGTCGACCTCCGCGACGGCAATCAGGCCCTCATCGATCCCATGAGCCCTGAGCGCAAGCGGATCATGTTCGATCTGCTGGTCAAGATGGGGTACAAGGAGATTGAGGTCGGGTTCCCCTCGGCGAGCCAGACTGATTTCGACTTCGTGCGGCACCTCATCGAGGACGACGCGATTCCCGCCGACGTCACCATTCAGGTGCTGACTCAGGCGCGCGAGCACCTCATCACGCGCACCTACGAGTCGCTCATCGGGGCCAAGCGCGCGATCGTGCACCTGTACAACTCCACAAGCATTCTGCAGCGGGACGTCGTGTTCCGCTCCGACCGCGCCGGCATCAAGCAGATCGCGGTCGACGGTGCCAAGATCTGCAAGGCGAGCGAGCACATCTGCGCCGGCACCGAGGTCTACTACGAGTACTCGCCCGAGTCGTACACGGGCACCGAACTCGAGTACGCCGTCGAGGTCTGCAACGAGGTGCTCGAGGTGCTCGAGCCGACCGCCGAGCGCAAGGTGATCATCAATCTGCCGGCGACGGTCGAGATGGCGACACCGAATGTCTACGCCGATTCGATCGAGTGGATGAGCCGGCACCTGGCCCACCGCGAGAACGTGATTCTCTCGCTGCACCCGCACAACGATCGCGGCACCGCTGTGGCGGCCGCCGAGCTGGGGTACCAGGCAGGGGCCGATCGCATCGAGGGCTGCCTGTTCGGCAACGGCGAGCGCACCGGCAACGTCGACCTCGTCGCGCTCGGCATCAACTTGTTCACGCAGGGCATCGATCCGCAGATCGACTTCTCGCGCCTCGATGAAGTTCGCCGCACCGCCGAGTACTGCAACCAGCTGCGCGTGCCCGAGCGGAGCCCGTGGGCGGGCGACCTGGTCTACACCGCATTTTCGGGATCGCATCAGGATGCGATCAAGAAGGGCTTCGAGCGGATGGCGCAGGACGCGGCATCGGCTGGAACGAGCGTCGACGAGATCGAATGGGCGGTGCCGTACCTGCCCGTGGATCCGAAGGATCTCGGACGCTCGTACGAGGCCGTGATTCGCGTGAACTCGCAGTCGGGCAAGGGAGGCGTCGCCTACCTGTTGAAGACCGACCATCACCTCGACCTGCCGAGGCGCCTGCAGATCGAGTTCAGCTCGGTCGTGCAGCGCGTGACCGACACGGCGGGCGGAGAGATGTCGAGCGACGAGATCTGGCGCATCTTCCAGGACGAGTACCTTCCGACGCAGGTCGAGGACGCGGAGAACTGGGGGCGGTACAAGATCTTCCGTACCGCAACCACGAGCGCCGGAGACGGTGTGACCGAGCTGATCGTGGACTACCGCGTCGGATCCGAGGATCAGCGGCTCACCGCGCGGGGCAACGGTCCGGTCGACGCGTTCTTGAACGCGCTCAACGAGGCGGGGCATGCGGTGACGCTCTTCGATTATGTGGAGCACGCGATGAGCTCGGGCGGCGATGCCGTCGCCGCGTCGTACGTCGACCTCGAGGTCGATGGTCAGCGTCTCTGGGGCGTCGGCATCGACGCGGACACGAGCCGCGCGACGCTCGAGGCGATCGTGAGCGCGGTGAATCGAGCTGTGCGCAACGGCACTGCTGCGGAGTCCATCCACGCCTGAGTGCTCGATCCACCCCTTCCCCCTGCGAGCGGGGTCACTCTTCGTGCGTGTTGCCCCGGCGACACGCACCGAGGGTGACCCCGCTCGCGGGGTTGAGGGAGTTTTCGTAGATATGTTCGAATGTGCGGTGTGGCGAGGCGGTCGATCGCGCGTTGGTCTTCTAGGCTGATCACGTGATTGCTTCGATTCGCGGGCCCGTGCTCGCTGCGGGTGCCGGGTGGGTCGTCGTCGAGCTCGGAGGGCTCGGGATGCGCGTCGAAGTGCCGAGCGGACGCGTCTCGGCCGCGGTGCCCGGCGATCAGCTGCACCTGCAGACGTCGCTTGTGGTGCGCGAGGACTCCCTGACGTTGTTCGGGTTCGCGACCGAGGCCGAACTCGCCGTCTTCGGCCACTTGATCGCCGTGTCTGGCGTCGGCCCGCGCAGCGCGCTCGGCGTGCTCTCGGCTCTCACACCCGCGGAGATCGCGGCCGCAGTCGCCCTCGACGACGAGAAGCCGTTTCGCAAGGTCTCGGGCATCGGCCCGAAAACTGCGAAACTCATCACGCTCTCGCTGGCGGGCAAGCTCTCGCACCTCGAGTTGAACGTCGACGGTTCGTCCGAATCGGTGCCGCGCGAGTCCGACGCGGTCGCCGATGGGGTGCGCGAAGGCCTCGTCGGCCTGGGCTGGGGCGACGCCGAAGCCGGACAGGCGGTCCAGGACGCGCGTGAGGCCGGTGCTCCCGATGACAGCGCCGGGTTGCTGCGGGCCGCGCTCGCCCTGTTGCAAGCGGGTCGCAGCGGCGGCCGAGGATCGCGAGGCGCTCGATGAGCGGGGAGCTCTCGGCGCAGGCCACCGCATCGGAGCAGGGCTATGAGGGGGCGCTGCGGCCGACCAGCCTGGCCGAGTTCGTCGGGCAGTCGAAGGTTCGGCGCCAACTGGGTCTGCTGCTCGACGCCGCAACCATGCGGAGGCATACGCCGGATCACATTCTGCTCGCCGGTCCGCCCGGCCTCGGCAAGACGACGCTCTCCATGATCGTTGCGACGGAGCTCGACAAGCCCCTGCACCAGACATCGGGGCCCGCGATTCAGCACGCGGGCGACCTCGCCGCCGTGCTCTCCGCGTTGACTCCCGGTGAGGTGCTCTTCATAGACGAGATTCACCGCATGGCCCGCAGCGCCGAGGAGATGCTGTACCTCGCCATGGAGGATTTCAAAGTGGACATCATGGTGGGCAAGGGTGCCGGGGCGACTTCGGTGCCACTGGAATTGTCGCCGTTCACGCTCGTGGGAGCAACGACGCGGGCCGGCCTGCTGCCGAATCCGCTCCGAGACCGTTTCGGGTTCACCGCCCACCTCGAGTTCTACTCCGACGACGAGCTCTCGAACGTGGTGCGCCGCGCCTCCGGACTCATCGAGTTCGGGCTCTCCGAAAGCGGAATCGACGAGATCGCACGGCGCTCGCGGGGCACCCCGCGAATCGCCAACCGCCTCCTGCGTCGCGTGCGCGACTACGGTCTGGTGCACGGTGTGCCGGGGGACACGTCGACGGTTCAGGCTGCGCTCGCGCTGTACGACGTCGACGATCACGGGCTCGATCGTCTGGATCGTGAAGTGCTGCGCGCTGTGGTGGAGCGCTTCAACGGAGGGCCCGTCGGCCTCTCGACACTCGCGGTTTCAGTAGGAGAGGAATCGGAGACCATCGAAGCGGTGGTCGAGCCGTTCCTCGTGCGCACCGGATTGCTCTCGCGCACACCGCGCGGTCGTGTGGCGACGCGCTTGGGCTGGGAGCACCTCGGCGCGGTGCCTCCGGGCATACCCGCAGAATAAGATGGAGTGTTCCCAGCGGCGACCCGTTAAACTGGTCGAATCTGTGCCTCATGAGAGGCATGAATTCGCCTGTTGAAAGGACCGTTGTGGCTCTGGACCCGATCACTCTTGTGATGTTCGCGCTGATCGCGCTGTTGATCTTCTTCATGTTCCGGAACGGAAAGAAGCGCCAGGCGGCGCAGCAGGAGCTGCAGAACAACGTTCAACCCGGCGCCGAGGTCATGCTCCAGTCGGGCATCTTCGGCACGATCGATTCGATCGACGAAGAGGACAACAAGGTCACGCTGCGCAGCGGCACCTCGACCTTCGTCGTGCACCGCAATGCGGTCTCACAGGTCGTCGCGCCGGTCGATGCGCCGCAGGAGGCCGAGAGCTCCGAGCTCGCACCCGACGACGATCCCGCCTTCGGGGAGCGTTTCGGCGCGACCGACGCGCCGCCGCTCGTGGATCCCACCGCAGCAGGCGATGCCCCGCTCGCACCTGAAGCCGATCCTCGTCGCGAAGGCGACAAGGGCTCCGACGTCGATGAGCAGGGGAACGGTTCGGCCCCGAAGGCCTGAACCGATGGCCGCGGTGATGCCGAGGCCATCTCTGTCCACGTTTAGAGAAAGCAGTCTGTCTTGGCGTCTTCACCCGCCGTCCGGAGGGCCCGTCGTTCCCTCATTCTCCTCCTGGTCTTCATCGTTGGTCTCGTGGGATTGATCTCATACGGCGTTTTCAACAGCAACGCAACCTGGACTCCGAAGCTCGCGCTCGATCTGCAGGGTGGTACGCAGGTGCTCCTCGCTGCGGAGCAGACCGACGGCGAGGCTGTTGCCGGCGATCAGCTGCAGCAGGCGGTGTCGATTATTCGACAGCGCGTCGATGCGGCCGGTGTCTCCGAAGCGGAGATCACCACGCAAGGCAGCCAGAACATCTCGGTGTCGATCCCGGGCAAAGCTGACGAAGCGACCATGCAACGCATCGAGGCGTCCGCGAACCTCGATTTCCGGCCCGTGCTGACGTACGGCATCGGGGCGAGCATCGACGAGGCCACGGCTGAGGAGGGCGACGAAGCCGGCGCTGCAGAGGATGACTCCACGGACGAGACCGCGGAGGAAGATGGGGCCGCTGATGAGGCGCCCGCCAGCGAGGCCGCTGAAGATGAATCGGAAGCCTACGATGAGAGCCTCGATCCTGAGACGATTCCCGAGAGCGCTGGGGACATCGCCTGGATCACCCCCGCGCTCCAGGAGAAGTTCGATGCCTTCACGTGCTCGTCGGACGCGGCGCTCGACGCCGGCAATTCGCCGGCAGATCGGCCGCTCATCACGTGCGATGACACCGGCGCCGCCAAGTACATCCTCGGCCCGGTCGAGCTCGATGGCTCGGTGATCACCGATGCGACCGCGCAGGTCGGCACCACGTCGACCGGCGCGTCCACCGGCGAGTGGGTCGTGCAGATCACCATGAACAAGCAGGGCACCGAGACCTTCGGCAAGATCAGCACGCGACTCTTCGGCGCTGCAGAACCGCAGAACCAGTTCGCGTTTGTGCTCGACGGGCGAGTGCTCTCTGCGCCTACGATGCAGGCGCAGATCCTCGACGGCCGCCCCTCGATCAGTGGTCAGTTCACGCAGGAGTCCGCGGGCGCCCTCGCCGACCAGCTGAAGTTCGGCGCACTGCCGATCGACTTCACGGTGCAGAGCCAGGAGGACATCTCAGCGACGCTGGGCACGAGCCAGCTCTCGGCAGGTCTGCTGGCAGGCCTGATCGGGCTGCTCCTGGTCGTCGTCTACTCGGCGTTCCAGTACCGTGCGCTCGGCTCGCTCACGATCGCGTCTCTGGTGGTCGCAGGCATCTTGACCTACCTGCTGCTGACGTTCTTCTCCTGGCGCCAGGGATATCGACTCTCACTCGCGGGCGTCGCGGGCATCATCGTCGCGGTGGGCTTCACGGCCGACTCGTTCATCGTCTACTTCGAACGAATCCGTGATGCATTGCGCGATGGGTTCTCAATCGAGAGCGCGGTGGAGCATGGCTGGAAGAAGGCATTCCGCACCGTGCTCGCGTCCGACGGCGTGAACTTCCTCGCCGCAGTCATTCTGTTCGTCCTCGCAGTGGGCAACGTGAAGGGCTTCGCGTTCACGCTCGGCCTGACCACGCTCGTCGACGTCATCGTCATCGCGTTCTTCACGCATCCGGTGATGACGCTGCTCGCGCGCACCCGCTTCTACCAGGGCGGCCATCCGTTCTCGGGGCTCGATCCGCAAAAACTCGGCGCGGTGTACCGCGGACGCCTGCAGTTCCGCGAGCCGACCGTCTCCGCTCGCGGTGCTGGCAAGAAGAACGCCCGAAGCCAGGCGGAGGCCGCCCGTCGACAGACCATCGCCGAACGCAAGGCCCTCATGGCCGACGCGTCAGCCGGAAAGGAAAGCTGACCATGGCCCGCTCATTCTCAGAGTTCGGCAACGCGCTCTACACCGGTGAGAAGTCGATCAACTTCGTCGGCCGTCGTAAGACGTGGTACACCGTCTCGCTCATCCTGATCATCATTTGCGTGGTTGGCCCGCTGCTGCGCGGCGGCTTCACCTTCGGCATCGAATTCACCGGCGGAAGCCAGTTCCAGGTGCATCTCGGTGAGAATCAGGATCGCGATCCGGCGATCGCCGAGGAGGCTGTGCGCGAGGAGCTGCCCTCGAGTGCTCCCCGCGTGTCCCAGATCGGACTGACCGATGTTCGGGTCCAGACGGAAGCGCTCTCCGACGCGGAGAACCGCACCGTGGCCGAGGCAATCGCCGACGGTTACGGCGTGCCCGTCGAAGAAGTGACGACGTCCTACATCGGGCCTGCGTGGGGACAGGACATCACGCGCCAGGCGATCATCGCGCTGATCGTATTCATCCTGTTCGCTGCACTGGTCATGGCGATGTACTTCAGAACGTGGAAGATGTCGCTCGCAGCCATCATCGCGCTGATGCACGACCTCGTAATCACCGCAGGCATCTACGGCATCTCCGGTTTCGAGATCACGCCTGCGGCGATGATCGGCTTCCTGACGATCCTCGGGTACTCGCTCTACGACACCGTGGTGGTCTTCGACAAGATTCGAGAGAACACCGCGCCGGGGGAGCTCAACGACCGCCGCACATTCGCGGAGTCCGTCAACCTCGGCGTCAACCAGACGCTCGTCCGATCAATCAACACCTCCGTGGTCGCGCTGCTCCCCGTGGCGTCGATCCTCTTCATCGGCGCGTTCGTGCTGGGCGCCGGCACCCTGCGCGACATTGCTCTCGCGCTCTTCATCGGCATCCTCGTGGGTGCGTACTCGACGATCTTCATCGCCGCTCCTGCCTATGCCCAGTTGCGTGGTCGGGATGATGCGATCAAGAAGCGCGACGCCAAGGTGTTGCGTATTCGCGAGCGTGAGGGAGAAGAGACTGACGAGGCCGTCATCCAGGCCGATACCGCCTCCGCACGGTAGATTTCACAGTACGCATGTTCGAGCCGGGGACGTTGGGGGAGGCGCGGTGCGCCCACCCCGACGGGCCCCGGCTCTCTTCATATGCACGGTGCTCTTCGCTCGCTTTGCTCCGGACCTCGCGACGGGTGTAGCGTTCAATCATTCGAGGGAGGTGATTCGTGGCAACTCAAGATACAACGATCAGCGGGACCACTGCGCTTCGGCGTCTGGTGCCCAGAATCTTCTCCCGCGGCAGCGCTCCGGGCGCTGTCGATCAGTTGATCCGTACGGTTCGCAGTAACCATCCCCGAGCAGATCTGACGGTGATCGAGCGCGCCTACGTCGTATCGGAGCGCGCACATCGCGGGCAAAAGCGTCGCAGCGGCGAACCGTACATCACTCACCCCATCGCCGTCGCCCAGATTCTCGCTGAACTCGGCATCGCACCGGTGGTGATCGCAGCTGCTCTGCTCCACGACACGGTCGAGGACACGGAGTACACGCTCGAGCAGCTCACGATCGATTTCGGCGAAGAGATCACGATGCTCGTCGACGGCGTGACGAAGCTCGACAAGGTCAAATACGGTGATTCGGCGCAGGCCGAGACTGTTCGCAAGATGGTCGTCGCGATGTCCAAAGACATCCGAGTGCTCGTGATCAAACTCGCGGATCGCTTGCACAACGCGCGTACCTGGGGATTCGTCTCGGGCGACTCCGCGAAGCGCAAGGCGCAGGAAACCATCGAGATCTACGCGCCACTCGCGCACCGGCTCGGTATCCAGTCGATGAAGACGGAGCTCGAAGACTTGTCCTTCGCGGTTCTCAAGCCGAAGCTGTACGCCGAGATCCAGAATCTCGTCGCGCAGCGCAACCCGCAGCGAGATGAGCTGGTGGGCATGGTCATCGGATCGATCGAGGGTGATCTTCGCGAGTCGAAGATCCGTGGTGAAGTGACGGGTCGACCGAAGGAACTCTACTCGATCTATCAGAAGATGATCGTGCGCGGCCGCGAATTCGACGACATCTACGACCTCGTCGGCATTCGTGTGCTCGTGAATTCCATACGCGACTGCTATGCCGTGCTGGGCGCGGTGCACGCACGATGGACGCCGATTCCCGGTCGCTTCAAGGACTACATCGCAACGCCGAAGTTCAACCTGTACCAGTCGCTCCACACCACCGTCATTGGCCCGGATGGCCGCGCTGTCGAAATTCAGATTCGCACAGTCGAGATGCATCAGCGCGCCGAGTACGGGGTCGCGGCGCACTGGAAGTACAAGCAACGACAGCAGAATCAGAGCCAGTCGTCGAACGATATGGCCTGGTTGGCGCACATCTCCGACTGGCAGGCCGAGACCGAGGATCCGAGCGAGTTCCTCGACGCTCTCCGGTACGAGATCGGTGCGAAAGAGGTGTACGTCTTCACGCCGAAGGGCCGCGTCATCGGCCTGCCCGACGGCGGCACCACGGTTGACTTCGCGTATGCGGTGCACACTGAAGTCGGGCACCGCACCATGGGCGCTCGCGTCAACGGCCGCCTGGTTCCGCTCGAAACCGCGTTGCAGAACGGCGATGTCGTCGAGGTGTTCACCTCGAAGGACCCGAACGCCGGCCCGAATCACGACTGGCTCGCCTTTGTGCAGAGCAAGCGCGCGCAGAACAAGATTCGGCAGTGGTTCACGAAGGAGCGCCGCGAAGAGGCGGCTGAAACCGGCAAGGTCGAGATCACCAAGGCGCTGCGCAAGCAAGGGCTTCCGCTCCACCGAGTGATGAATTCCGCGGCGCTGCAACAGATCGCATTGCAGCTGCGCTATCTCGATGTCACCGCGCTCTACGCCGCGGTGGGCGAAGGGCATGTTTCCGCGCAGTCCGTCGTCGAGAAGGTGACCGCGCTCGTATTCGACGAGCAAACGTCCACCGAGCCGGCACTGGCGACGCTGCCGATCATCGAGGCGCCTCGCGCACCGAAGACCACCGACTCGAGCGGGGTCGTGGTGGCCGGCGCGTCCGATGTGTTGGCGAAGCTCGCGAAGTGCTGCACTCCGGTGCCTGGGGATGAGATTCTCGGCTATGTCACGAAGGGGCAGGGAGTTTCAGTGCACCGGACGGACTGTCATAACTTCATCACCCTCCGCGAGCAAGAGGATCGCGTGGTCGGGGTGCAGTGGGCGCCGACGTCCAAGAGCGTATTCTTGGTGCAGATTCAGGTGGAGGCGCTCGATCGCGCCGGCCTGCTTTCCGACGTTACGCGCACGCTCTCCGAGCACCACGTGAATATTCTGTCGGCGTCGGTGAACACGTCGAGTTCGCGTCTTGCCATCAGCAAGTTCGTGTTCGAGATGGCCAATGCGACGCATCTCGATCATGTATTGAACGCGGTGAGACGCATCGACGGCGTGTACGACGTGTACCGCATCACGAATTAGCCAGGAGCGGTCGTCGGTATCGCCGCGGCGCGGGCGATCCGCGATTGCGAGTGCGACTGCGACTGCGACTGCGACTGCGACTGCGCAGGGTGTCAGAGGTCGCGGAGGCGGGTGGTCGCGACCCGCCGGTAGCGCCGAGCACCCGCGTCCAAGGCGGCCTGCACCGATGATCTGCCTCCCTCGTGCTGCAGGAGCAAGAGTCGGCATGCGACGCGGTCGACGCGTGAGAGGGGAGTCGCCGATCGCAGCAGGTCGCAGAGCGTGCGCGTGCGTGTCGTAACGCGCCCGTCGCCGAATTGCGCGATGTCGGAAGCAGTGAGCGCGTGCTCGTGAACCGCGATACCGGCAATGGCGCGTGCCGGCGGGCGCTTTCTCCCCATTGTAGAACTCTGCAAGGGCACTGCGGGGCGACGGGTGACGCCCCAGACCCAAGCCGCGGTCGTTCCGATGGCGACGAACTGGTTACCGAGCCATGGTGCGAGCGCGGCCAGTCGGACTCTGGGCGTCTCCGGCCAGGCTGCGGGGCGCAGACCCGGACCGCAGCTGACGAGCGAGCCGCGCAGCCGCTCGGCGGAGCGCACCGCGGGTGGCCATTCGTGCGTGCGCGGAACGGCAAGCCTCGGGCGTCGAGCCGAGTGCGGCAAGATCCAGATATGGTCGGTTTCAGAGTTCTGAGAAGACAACAACGGGCCGGTCATACTTCCATCCTGGGGGAGGCATGACCCGTCCGAGGGGCGTGCTGAAGAATCTGTGGAGAACTGGGCCGATCCCTCACGCGATGCCCGAGTGAGCGGAGTGAGCAGCGTGAGCCGCGCGAGCGGAGATCAGTCGCCGATGGCGGCGAGCCAGGACTGCTGGGTGGCCAGCTTCTCCTCGGCGTCCTTGACCTTGCGTGCGTCCCCTGCAGCCCGAGCCGCTTCGAGCTCGGCAGTCACGTCTGCGATCGACGACTCGAGCTGTCCCCGCAGGCCCTCGCTGCGCGCCTTCGTCTCGGGGTTGGTCTTGCTCCAGTGTTCGTCCTCGAGCTGCTTGACGTGATCCTCGATCTTGCGCAGCCGACCTTCGATATCGCGAAGCGCCTCGCGAGGAACCCGCCCCAGTTCGTCCCAGCGCAGCTGGATCGCGGTGAGCTGCTTGCGGGCGACAGCGTGATCCTTGACCTCGAGAATGGGAGCTGCTTCGTCGAGCAGCGCCTGCTTTGCCGTCAGGTTCTCGGCATACTCCTCATTAGTCTGTGCTGCCTCGGCAGCCTTCGCCTCGTAGAGCAGGTCGCCCGCGGCCTTGAAGCGGGCCCAGAGCTGATCGTCGAGTTTGCGACTCGCGCGCCCGGCGGCCTTCCAGTCGTCGAGCAGAGCGCGATACGCCGGGATTCCTTCGACTCCGCGAGGCGCAAGGGCCTCCGCTGCGGCGATGATCCGTTCCTTGCGCTGCTTGACGTCCTTGTTGGTCGCATCCATCTGGGCGAAGTGCGCGCGGCGCGCGGAATCGAACGTCTGGCGCGCCGAGCGGAATCGCTTCCACAGCGCGTCGGCCTGCGACTTCGGAATCTGGGGGCCGCTGCGCTGAGCGGTCTGCCAGTCGGTGAACAGCTGCTCGAAGGCCTGACTCGTGTCTTTCCAACGGATCGACGCCTCGGGCTGAGCAGCGAGCCGTTCGGCTTCGACTGCGATGGCTTCGCGCTGCGCCACGGCCTCAGTGCGAGCAGCCTCGCGTTCAGCGGTCTGCTTCTCGCTGAGCTCGGCCGTCTTCGCGCCGAGCTTCTCCACGCGCTCGCGAAGCGCCGCGATGTTGCCGACGGCTGCGGGCTCGACGAGATGCTCGCGGAGCTTGGCGACCGTATCGGCCGCCGACGCGTCAGCGGTGCCGCGTGCGATGCGCGCCTCGAGCAGCGTCACCTGGCCGGCGAGGTCGGCGAACTTGCGCGTGAAGTAGGCGAGCGCCTCCTCGGGGGTGCCGTCGGGGAAGGAACCGACGACGCGCTCCGCATCGCCGTCGCGCACGTAGACGGTGCGGTCCTCGTCGACTCGTCCCCAGGACGTTTCGTTGCTCGCTTCGCTCACGATTGTGCTCACCTGTCGTGTGTGGGGTCGGCGGGCCGACCGGACGGAATTGTCACCACCACTATGCCACAGTGCGGCGCCGAGGGCCCGAGCAGCTGCGGTCGATACGATGGACGGGTGGAATCGAGACCTGCGCCCGCGCACACGGCACCGCTCGCGGTGCGCATGCGCCCGCAATCGCTCGATGAGGTCGTCGGTCAGCAGCATCTGCTGAAGCCTGGATCGCCGCTGCGCACGCTCGCATCGGACGCAACGGGCGGTGGTGGAGCAGTCTCCGTCATCCTCTGGGGGCCGCCAGGAACCGGGAAGACGACGCTGGCACAGGCGATCGCGCATTCGAGCGGCCGGAGATTCGTCGAGCTCTCCGCGGTGACGGCGGGCATCAAGGATGTGCGCACGGTCATGGAACGTGCCCTCAACGATCGTGATCTGTACGACATCGCGACGGTGCTGTTCCTCGATGAGATTCACCGCTTCACCAAAGCGCAACAGGATGCCCTGCTGCCCGGCGTCGAGAACGGGTGGGTGACGCTCGTGGCGGCGACGACCGAGAATCCCTCGTTCTCGGTGATCAGTCCGCTGCTCTCGCGCTCGCTCCTATTGACGCTCGAGCCGCTGGCCGACCCCGACCTGCGCAGTCTGCTGGAGCGCGCGGTCTCCGACCCCAGGGGTCTCGCGGCAGGGGTCGAAGTGACCGACGGCGCGTTCGAGGCGCTCGTACAGGTCGCTTCGGGCGATGCGCGGCGCGCGCTCACGGGTCTCGAGGCCGCCGGGGCTTCGGCGATCGCGAGCGCAGCTGATGACGCTACCCCCGTGGTGACCGATGAGACGGTCGCGATCTCGATAGATCGCGCGTTGCTCCGATACGATAAGAACGGCGACCAGCATTACGACGTCATCAGCGCCTTCATCAAGTCGATGCGCGGATCGGACCCCGATGCGGCGATCCACTACCTCGCCCGCATGATCGAGGCTGGTGAGGATCCCCGCTTCATCGCGCGCAGGCTCATGGTGCACGCTGCGGAGGACGTCGGCATGGCGGATCCCCACGCGCTGAGCGTCGCGGTCGCGGCTGCCGAGGCGACTCAGCTCATCGGTCTGCCCGAGGCCCGAATCCCGCTCGCCGAGGCGACCATCTACATCGCTACGGCGCCGAAGTCGAACGCCGTGATCTCGGCCATCGATGCTGCGATCTCGGATGTGAAGGCGGGTCGCTTCGGGCTGGTGCCGAAGCATCTGCGCGACGCGCACTATCCCGGAGCGAAGCGGATGGGGCACGGAAAGGGATACCGATACCCGCACAGCGATCCGCGTGGGGTGTCGCAGCAGCAGTATCTCCCCGACGAGCTCCGCGACAAGGTGTATTACGAGCCCACGCAGCATGGAAACGAGCGCGAGATCTCGGAGAGGCTCGAGAAGATTCGCCGGATCACCCGGGGCTCTCAGGGGTAAACGGCGGAGCGCGTCGCGGTGAGCATCGCGGTCGAGAAGATGATAAGCTAGCCGCTGGCCAACACCGCCCCCGCTGCTGGCTGCACGCGGGGACCGGATGGCAGTCGCCCTGTAGCCGGGTTTCTGCACTGGTCGTTCCCTCACCGAACAACGGTTCGCTGCGTCGCGTGCATCACTGGTTGATGCGGGCGCAGCCTGGCCGAGAGAACCTGCGCGATCCGAAGTTCAGATCGCGCTGTCATATTTCAGAAACCCGAAAGGATCCACGTGTCGACTACGTCGCGTACCCGTTCCCAGACCCGCCTGTCGCGCTCGCTCGGCATCGCGCTGACCCCGAAGGCGGCTCGCTACCTCGAGAAGCGCCCCTACGGCCCCGGCCAGCACGGCCGCACGAAGCGCAAGAGCGACAGCGACTACGCCGTCCGCCTGCGTGAGAAGCAGCGTCTCCGCGCCCAGTACGGCATCCGCGAGAAGCAGCTCACCATCGCCTTCAAGGAAGCCCGTCGTCAGGACGGACTGACCGGTGAGAACCTGGTCGAGTTGCTCGAGATGCGTCTCGACGCGCTCGTGCTGCGCGCCGGCTTCGCTCGCACCACGGCTCAGGCCCGTCAGATGGTCGTGCACCGTCACATCCTCGTCGACGGCAAGATCGTCGATCGCCCCTCCTTCCGCGTGAAGCCGGGTCAGCTCATCCACGTCAAGGCACGCTCCGAAGCGATCGAGCCGTTCCAGGTCGCAGCTGCCGGCGGTCACGCCGAGGTGCTCCCGAACGTTCCGAGCTACCTCGAGGTCGAGCTCGACAAGCTTCAGGCGCGTCTGGTGCGTCGTCCGAAGCGCGCCGAGGTCCCCGTGACCTGCGAAGTGCAGCTCGTGGTCGAGTACTACTCGGGACGCTAAGCACTCGTATTGCCGTGGTCAACGGGGTGTCGGATTCGATCCGGCGCCCCGTTTGCCGTATCCGGAGCACGTCGCCGGTCAGAAGCCACCCGCTAAGCTTGTCGAGTGCTCGAACACGCGCGGGCGCGCGGCCGCGCACCGACGCCGACGGAAGGATCGAAACATGGGCAAGCTGTTCTGGCTGGTCACCGGAGTCGCGGTGGGGTTCGTTGGCGCGCACTTCGTCAATCAGACGACCGAGGGGCGCCGATTCTTCGCGCGCGTCACCCGAGGCATGGACGAGCTCGGGCGCGCGTTCGCATCCGGCTACCGCGAAGCGGATGCCGACGACGAGGCCGACGCCGAAGCACTGGGCGCCGCCGTCCGTGCGCGCGGCTGATCCTCGCACCGGTTGCCGCTCGCACACACCACACCGACTTCCAGAGAAGGACCCCGGATGAAGACCGCCGAAATCCACCGCCGTTGGCTCGACTTCTTCGAGAAGAAGGGGCACACGATCGTGCCCTCGGCATCGCTCGTGAGCGACGATCCGAGCCTGATGTTCACGGTCGCCGGCATGGTGCCGTTCGTGCCGTACCTCACCGGTCTCGTTCCGGCGCCGTACGCTCGCGCCACAAGCGTGCAGAAGTGCATTCGCACCAACGATATCGAAGAGGTCGGCAAGACTCCGCGGCACGGCACGTTCTTCCAGATGTGCGGCAACTTCTCGTTCGGCGATTACTTCAAAGAGGGTGCGATCCGTTTCGCCTGGGAGCTGCTCACGACGAGCGAGGCGGATGGGGGCCTGGGCTTCGAGCCGAAGGATCTCTGGGTGACCGTATACGAGGAGGACGAGGAAGCGATCGCGCTGTGGCGCGAACACTCCACGCTGCCCGACGAGCGAATCCAACGGCTCGGCAAGGACACGAACTACTGGTCGACCGGTCAGCCCGGGCCCGCCGGTCCCTGCTCGGAGATCTTCTTTGACCTCGGTCCCGAGCACGGCATCGATGGCGGGCCCGCGACGGACGACGACCGGTATGTGGAGATTTGGAACCTGGTCTTCATGCAGTACGAGGTCGCGGACGTTCAGTCGAAGACCGACTTCACGATTCTGGGCGAGCTGCCGAAGAAGAACATCGACACCGGTCTCGGCCTGGAACGCGTGGCGTTCATCAAGCAGGGCGTGCAGAACATGTACGAGATCGACCAGGTGCGCCCGGTGCTCGACCGCGCGGCCGAGATCGCCGGCAAGACCTATGGCGAGAACCACGCAGACGATGTGCGCCTGCGCGTTATCGCCGACCACGTGCGCAGCGGCCTCATGCTCATCGCCGACGGAGTCACGCCGTCGAACGAGGGTCGGGGTTACATCCTGCGTCGCTTGCTGCGACGCGTGACCCTGTCGATGCGACTCCTGGGCGTGGAGGGGCCGTGCTTCTCGGAACTCTTCCCCGCCTCGCGGGATGCGATGAGTGCCGCCTACCCTGCCGTCGCGGAGGATTTCGAGTTCATCGCGCGCGCCGCCTACGCCGAGGAGAAGACGTTCTTGCGTACGCTGGCCTCTGGCATTCAGATTCTGGACTCCGCGGTGGGCTCGGCGAAGAGCGCCGGAGCCCCTGTGCCGGGCGACACCGCATTCCTGCTGCACGACACGCATGGCTTCCCCATCGAACTGACGCTCGAGATCGCCGAGGAGGCCGGCGTGCCGGTCGACGCGGAGGTGTTCACCTCGCTGATGCAGGAGCAGCGCGATCGGGCGAAGGCCGACGCGAAGGCGAAGAAGGGCCAGCGGGCCGACCTCTCCATCTACAAGGAGCTCCGCGGCCTCGGTGAGACGCTCTTCACCGGCTACGACGAACTCGTGCATGAAAGCCGAGTGCTGGGCATCGTGGTGGACGGAGCGCCCGTGAACGAGGCGCGCGAGGGTGACATCGCCGAACTCGTGCTGTCAGAGACCTCGCTCTTCGCCGAGTCCGGCGGCCAGGATGCCGACCAGGGCTTCATCATCGGTGACGGCTTCGAAGCCGAGGTGCTCGATGTGCAGAAGCCGGTACCCGGCCTCATCGTGCACACGGTGCGCGTCGACGTCGGCACGATCGGGCTCGATGTACGAGCGGAGACCCGGGTGGACGCCGACTACCGGCGTGGCGCCACGCAGGCGCACTCGGGCACGCACATCGTGCATGCGGCGCTGCGCGACGTTCTGGGACAGGGCGCGCACCAGGCCGGTTCGTATAACAAGGCCGGCTACTTGCGGCTGGATTTCTCGCACACGGAAGCCCTGTCGAGCGAGACCAAGAGCGAAATCGAAGAGATCTCGAACCTCGCCATCCGCTCGGACTACGAGGTGGTGACGCGGGAGATGCCCCTCGACGAGGCGAAGGCGCTCGGCGCCATGGCGCTCTTCGGCGAGAAGTACGGCGACCGCGTGCGCGTCGTCGACATCGGCGGGCCCTGGTCGCGCGAACTCTGCGCTGGAACCCACGTGACGAGCTCGGCGGAGATCGGGATGATCAATCTCATTTCCGAGAGCTCGGTGGGATCCACGAATCGGCGCGTCGAGTCGCTCGTCGGCATCGAGGCGTTCCGCAACTTCGCTGCAGAACGCGCGATCGTGCAGCAGCTCACGGGCGGCCTCAAAGTGCCGCGCGGCGAACTGGTGACCAAGGTGCAGGATCTCGGCGCGCAACTGCGCGCCGCGGAGAAGAAGATTGCCGCGCTCGAAGCCGAGAAGCTGCGCGAGCGCGTGCCGCAGCTCCTCGCGGACGCTGAGCAGCTCGGTGGGGTGCGCGCCGTGCTCGCATCGCTCGGTGCGGTCGGCTCCGCCGATGACATCCGCAGCTTGGCGCTCACGCTGCGTGAGCAGCTCGGCGCTCAGCCGGGAGTCGTGGTGCTGGCCGGAGTGGCCGCGGGCAAACCGGTTGTCATCGCCGCCACGACCCAGGCTGGACGTGAGGCAGGTGCGAAGGCGGGAGCGCTCGTACGCATCGGTGCCCAGGTGCTCGGCGGTGGTGGTGGCGGCAAGGATGATCTCGCACAGGGCGGCGGCACGGACGCGGCGCGAATCGACGCCGCGCTCGCCGAGATTCGTCGCAGTCTGGGCGGGTGATCGTGCGAGTCGGTGTGCGAATCGGCGTCGATGTGGGCAAGGCTCGCATCGGCGTCGCGCGCAGTGATCCCCACGGCATGCTCGCGACGCCGTTGGAAACCGTGCCACGCGCAGCAGATCATGGCGCTGACATCGCGCGGATCGCCGAGATCGTTGCAGAACACGACGGCTTCGAGGCCGTGGTCGGACTGCCACTCAACCTGCGCGGAGAACGCACGCCGTCAACTGACGATGCAGCAGGATTCGCCGACCGCCTCGCAGCGCACCTGGCACCCTCGGGCGTGCTCGTGCGCCTGGTCGATGAACGATTGTCGACGGTCTCGGCGCAGGGACACCTGCGGGCTGCGGGAAAACGGACGAAACAGAGCCGATCGATCATCGATCAAGCGGCGGCTGTGGTGATCTTGCAGCACGCCCTCGACATCGAGCGGGCGAGCGGAGCGGCGGCCGGGCATGCCGTAGAAGTGACAACGATGGGGACCGGGGAGGTCGCGGAATGAACGCACGGACGCGCGAAGATAGACGGCGCACGGGCCGGCGAGTGCTCATCTCACTACTCGTAACGGTGCTGCTGCTTGGGGGGTTGGCGGGGGCCGGCGCCTACCTCTGGTCGCACTACGGTGCAGGCATTTCGCAAGCGTTCGGCTGGAGCACGAACGATTACGAGGGCGACGGTTCGGGCGAAGTCGTGGTGGTGATCACCGAGGGGGAGATCGGTGAAGACATCGCGGCCTCCTTGGAGGAGGCCGGGGTCGTGAAGACTTCGGAGGCGTTCTACGATCTGCTGCTCGAACAGCCGGAAGAGGTTGCGTTCTTGCCCGGTTCGTATCAGGTGAAGTCGCAAATGAGTGCCCAGGCCGCACTCGACGCACTGCAGAACCCGGATAATCGTATGGCGTTCACGGCGATCATTCCCGAGGGCAAGACTGTGGAGCAGACGCTCGAACTGGTCTCCGCGGGCGGCGGCATTCCCATGGAGGAGCTGCAGGCCGCGGCTGCCGACGTCGGAGCCTACGGGCTGCCCGAAGGCGTGGCGAGCCTGGAAGGGTGGCTCTTTCCAGCGACATACGAGTTCCAGGAAGACACGACCGGCGCCGAGGCGATCGCAGAGCTCGTGAATACCCAGATCCAAGTGCTCGACGAGATGGGCGTCGCCCCCGAATCGCGCGAGCAGGTGCTCACCAAGGCTTCCATCGTGCAGCGGGAGGGCGGCCGCATTGAGGACTTCCCGAAGGTCGCTCGGGTGATCGAGAACCGGCTCGCGCAGGACATGCTGCTGCAGATGGATTCCACCGCTCAGTACGGCTATGGTCAGCACGCCGACGGCAGCGTCTGGTCGACGGACGAGGCACTCGCCGACGACAACCTGTGGAACACGTACGTGCACAAGGGACTTCCCCAGAGTCCGATCGCGAACCCTGGTCGCGACGCGATCTCCGCTGTGCTCAACCCGCCTGCCGGCGATTGGGTCTACTTCGTCGCCGTCAACCTATCGACGGGGGAGTCGGTCTTCTCGACGACTCAGGAAGAGCACGAGACAGCGATCGGCCAGCTCAACGAGTGGTGCGCCGCGAATCCGGATCAGGGCTGCTGAGTGCCAGTGCGACTCGCGGTGCTCGGGTCGCCGATCGCGCACTCGAGATCACCGCGCATCCACATGGCGGCGTACCGCGCGCTCAAGCTCGACTGGCACTACTCGGCCGTGCGATGCGCGGAGGCCGGCCTTTCGGCGTTCCTTGCAGGGAGGGGCGACGACTGGCGTGGATTCTCTGTCACCATGCCGCTCAAGAGCGAAGCGCATCGGCTCGCCAGCACCCTCGACCCGGTGGCAACCGAGAGTGGGGTCGTCAATACGCTGCGGCGCTTGGACGACGGCCGGTGGTTCGGCGCAAACACCGATGTGCCCGGCCTCGCGTCGGCGATCTCGGGAGCCGGACTCGATGTGCGACGCACCGTGGTGCTGGGTTCTGGCGCGACTGCGGTATCGGCGATACTCGCCGTACGCGGGCTCGGCGCCGAGCATGTGACGCTGCTCGCGCGCAATGCTGCGGCCGGGCAGGCGCTCGTCGCCCGTTTCGCCGGAACGCATGCTGTCGGCGCCGAGCAGCAGGCGCTGGACCTCGTGTACGGCGGCGCTGGCGCGGGGAGCCCGATCGACGCGGTCGAGCCGACGGGACCGAACGCGCCGACGCTGGTCATTTCGACACTGCCGGGCCCCGCCACCGCCGCGATCGAGATTCCGGCGAGCCTGGCCGTCGTGCCGTTGTTCGACGTCGCCTACGATCCCTGGCCCTCCCCGTTGGCCACGCGCTGGCGTGCGGCGGGAGGCGTCGCCTATGCAGGCACCGAAATGCTCGTGGAACAGGCGCTCGTGCAGGTGCGCATCTTCACCCATGGCGATCCTGCGCTTCCCCTCGAGAATGAAGATGCCGTACGCTGCGCAATGCGCCGCGCCGTCTGACGGACGCCGCGGGGTGTGGGAGGATAGCGGGTATGCTGCGTTGGCTGACTGCCGGAGAATCTCACGGCCCCGAACTGATCGCCGTCCTCGAGGGATTGCCTGCCGGCGTCCCCGTATCGCTCGACGGGATCCGTGAAGATCTCGCGCGCCGCAAGCTCGGGTATGGGCGCGGGTCGCGCATGAAGTTCGAGCAGGACGAGCTCAGTCTCTCAGGCGGAGTGGTGCAGGGGGTGTCGATCGGCGGTCCCGTCGCCATCCGTATCGGCAACACGGAGTGGCCGAAGTGGACAGAGGTCATGTCTGCCGAAGCCACGGAGCTCTCGGAGAAATCGCGCGGCAGAGGAGCGCCGCTCACGCGCCCACGTCCGGGCCATGCCGACCTCGCGGGAATGCAGAAGTACGGTTTCGACGAAGCGCGCCCGGTGCTCGAACGGGCGAGTGCCCGTGAGACTGCAGCTCGCGTAGCCCTTGGAGCGGTCGCTCGAGCCTTTCTCGGTGAACTCGGCATTCGCCTCGTCAGCCACACCATCTCGATGGGAGACGTCGTCGTCCCCGCCGGAGCCAAGCTGCCGCGACCTGAAGACGTCGGCGCCCTTGATGCTGATCCGCTGCGCTGCTTCGACGCCGAGACGAGCGAACGCATGGTCGCGGAGGTCGACGATACGAAGAAGTCGGGCGATACGCTCGGCGGCATCGTCGAGGTGCTGGCCTATGGGTTGCCGCCCGGACTGGGCTCGTACGTGCACTGGGATCGCCGTCTCGACTCGCGTCTCGCCGGGGCTCTCATGGGAATTCAGGCCATCAAGGGAGTCGAGGTCGGCGACGGCTTCGAGACGACGCGGCGCCGTGGATCTGCAGCGCACGACGAGCTGCACCTCGACGACGGTCGCATTGCGCGTGAGACCTCTCGTGCCGGTGGCATCGAGGGTGGTATGACCACCGGCCAGGTGCTGCGCGTGCGCGCGGGAATGAAGCCCATCGCAACTGTGCCGCACGCGCTGCCAACGGTCGATATCTCGACAGGTGAGGAATCGAAGGCGCATCATCAGCGCAGCGATGTTTCTGCCGTACCCGCTGCAGGAGTGGTGGCGGAGGCGATGACCGCGCTGGTGCTCGCGGATGCCGTGACCGAGAAGTTCGGTGGCGACAGCGTCGCCGAGACCCGTCGGAACCTCGAGGCGTTCGTCGCGGCGATCCCGGAGCGCCTGTCAACCGTCATCGAGTCGTGAACGGGCGAACACGATGAACGGGCACCGCCGGGTGGCCCGTGATGTCGGGCCGCCCGCGCAGAAGCCGAAGCCCTCACCGCCGACGAGTCCGCTGCAGGTGATTCCTCCGGCCGTGGCAGAGGAAGCGAAGGCGGCGAATTCCGGTGGAGCGGCGAACCGAGACGCTTCTGGCGCATCGGGCACCGGCAACGATCCTTCAGCGAGCGGTGCGACGACCTCCGCCCGTGCGCGCGGTCGCCGACGTCGGCGCCGGCGACCCGGCGCGCGGCTTCCCGATCGCGCCATCGTCTTCGTCGGTCCGATGGCAGCGGGAAAGACCAGCCTCGGCAAGCGCGTCGCACGAGAGCTCGGCGTGCCATTCGTGGATACCGATGCGGTGATCGTGCGTCGGCACGGTGTGATCACCGAGTTCTTCGCAACGCACGGCGAGGCGGAGTTCCGGCGCATCGAGGCGGAGGTCATCGCCGATGAGCTGGCGGCCGAGGGGTGTCGCATCGTGGCACTCGGCGGCGGCGCGGTGCTCACGGAATCCACGCGTGAACTGCTTGCGCAGCATCCCGTGGTGCTGCTGATGACGACTCAGGAAGCTGTACTGCGCACGGCGAACCTCGCACGGCGACCGTTGCTTCGCGACGACCCGCAGGCTTGGGGGCGGATTCTGCGGGAGCGTCGTCCGCTCTATGAGGCGGTTGCCGACGTCACCTATCGCACCGACCGTGCGACCCAGGACCAACTCGTTCGCCGCGTGGCCCAGTGGGCCCGTAACGGCGGACGCCACCAGCGCAGCGCCCGCCGCGGCGAGAAGGAGCAGTCATGACGGATGTCACCGAGATCTCAGTCACCGGCGAGAACCCGTACACGGTTGCGGTCGGCCGGGGCATCCTCGACCGCGTACCGGAGGCGCTCGGAGAGCGCGTGGCGAAGGTGCTGATCGTGCACACGCCAACGGTCGGGAAGATCGCGAACGATCTGCGCGAAGCGCTGCAGGATCGCTACACCCAAGTGCTGCTCGCAGAGGTTCCCGACGCCGAGTCGGCGAAGCGCGTGGAGGTGGCGGCATTCTGCTGGCAAATTCTCGGCCAATCCGATTTCACGCGCACCGACGCGGTGATTGGGCTGGGCGGAGGCGCCGTGACCGATCTGGCCGGCTTCGTCGCGGCGACGTGGCTTCGCGGCGTGCGCCTCGTGCAGATTCCCACGACCGTGCTCGGCATGGTGGACGCATCGGTGGGCGGTAAGACCGGGATCAACACCACCGAGGGCAAGAACCTCGTGGGCAGTTTCTACGCCCCGTCTGCGGTGATCTGCGACCTCGAACTGCTCGGGACGCTGCCCCGCAACGAAATCCTTGCGGGGTTTGCCGAGATCGCGAAGTGCGGCTTCATCGCCGAGCCCGAGATCCTCGAGATCCTCGAGCGGGACGTCGAACGGGCGACCGACCCGACGACGCCCGAGTTTCAGCGCGTCGTCGAGCTATCGATCGGTGTCAAGGCGCGCGTGGTCTCTGAGGACTTTCGCGAGGGCGGCCTGCGCGAGATCTTGAACTACGGACATACGCTGGGACACGCGATCGAGCACGCCGAGCGCTACCAGTGGCGGCACGGCGTCGCAATCTCGATCGGCATGATGTACGCGGCAGAACTCGGCCGCCTGGCGGGCGCCCTCTCCGATGAGGCCGTGGACCGGCACCGCAGAATTCTCACCTCGCTCACGCTGCCGCTCGCATATCCGGCAGGCCGTTGGCCCGGCCTGCTCGCGGCCATGCAGCGCGACAAGAAGGCGCGTGCGGGAATGCTGCGATTCATCGTGCTCGACGAGATCGGCAAGCCGCGGGTACTCGCCGGTGTCGACGAGTCGATGCTGCAGTTCGCTTACCAGGAAATCGCGAACTAGCGTCGACGCTCGGAGCGCGCTGAGCCGCGATTCGCGCGCGTCTCATACGCTAGAGCGGCGTCAGCGTGCGTAAGAATCGTTCACCCAGTACTGCCTTCTCCTGATTGAGGCAGCCCGTCCCGACTCTGATGAGAAATTGGTCGTTGCGCAGCGTGCAGGTCCTTCTGTGCTGCGCGTAGTCCAGTTTTGGTTCAGAGGATTGACATGCAAACGAATAGGGAACACTGGCTTCGTCGGCCAGTACGGGCGGCGGGGGCACTCCTCATCAGCGCCGTGATCGCGGGGACATCGCTGGTGGCTTCGACGCCGACGAGTGCCAACGCGGTGGGGGAGGCCGCAGGCGGCGGCTACGCAACGAGCGGGAAGTACGCCGACACGATCTTCTGGCTCGACATGTCCGGCTTCGATCACGCGCAGGCGAAATCGGATGCCGGGCAAGACATGCAGATCGGCCTCGATGGCGGGTACACGGTGTCGTTCAACATCACGGACACACCGGCGGAGGACACGCCGGAAATCACGCACACGCATCGCGACATCGTCGCCTCCGAGGTGCCGACTCTGGGGGGTGCGACGGGTGGCGCGCTGGGCGGGGGCACGTACAACGACATTCCGGGCAAGCCGGCGCTGATGACCGCGGGCGAGGGGTCGTATGGCGCCAATCTGCTGACGCTGCGCGACATCGAGGTGAAGGACGTGGCAGGCAACGTGGTGACGGGCTACGCCCTCGTCGGTGCCGATGCCGAGTCGACCGATGGCCCACAGTTGGACGGCGGTGAGACGATCACCTGGTCCTCCGACGCGCCGATCAACGTGATCGACCGTGGTCCGAAGACCAATCCTGCGAACCCGGGCGGCTGCCCCGATCCGATGCCCGGAGAAGGCACCACCCAGGTGCTCTGCGACGGCACGTGGGGTGCGAACGGCGCGACGCTCGCGACCGTGGTCAGTGCGACCGAGCCGTCGTACCTCACCCAGCGACTGGGGGAGACGGTCAACTCCCGCCAGGCCGTCGCGTTCGGCATCATGACGTCGAAGGTGCGCCTCACGAAGCAGGTGGATTCCCGCATCGCCCCGGAGGACTCGTTCACGGTGCAGGCGGCCAGCGACGGCAACGTGCTGTCGTCGGCTTCGACGGCCGCCGGCAACACCGCGTCCACCGACGAGGTCGTCGTGCTCTCCAACACGCGAGTCGAACTCTCGGAAGTCGGCGACGGGGCGACGGATCTCGGCCAATACGAGCCGGCGTGGCAGTGCTCGGTCAACGGAGAGCCCGACGCCGTTCTGGCTCCCGCAGACGGGGCGACCTCACTCGTCGTCGAAGCTGGAACCCTTCCGCCAGGCAGCATGGTCGATTGCACCGTGATGAACACCGCGACTCCGCTCGACCCCGAGCTCGTGATCGAGAAGTCGGCGAACGTGACTGAACTTCCCGCGTCCGGCGGACGCGTGGAGTACACGATCGATGTGACCAACAACGGCCCCGGTGAGTGCACCGCCGAACGGCCCTGCTCGTTCACCGACGACATGTCCGGCGTGCTCGACGATGCATCGTACAACGACGACGCTGCCGCGAGCAGCGGCACCGTCGCGGTCGACGGGTCCGAACTGACGTGGGAGGGTTCGCTCGCCTCGGGCGAGACCGCGACGGTGACGTACTCCGTGACCGCGGAGCCGAACGAATCGGGCGACTATCACCTTCTGAACACGGTCTGCCTCACGGAATTCGCGGCGGATCCTGAATCTCCCTGTGCGACCTCGAGCATCACGGGCTCGGGAGCCTGGGAAGACTGGAAGGAGAGCAACCCGGCGAGCGGCTCGGTGGTGCGTCCGGGCGAGACGATCGACTACGTGCTCCACTTCGAGGGCATCGGCACGGCCCCGGTCGAACTGCTCCGCGAAGACAACCTGAGCGGCGTGCTCGACGATGCCGAGGTAGTTTCGGCTCCGGTCTCGAGCACGGACAGCCTGACGGTGTCGCCGATCGCCGATGGACGCTTCACCATCGAAGGGACGCTCCTCCCGGGGCAGCACGCCGAGGTGACTTACTCCGTCACGGTGAAGCCGGGAGCCGAGCTCGGAGACATGGCTCTGGCGAACTTCCTGGGCGACCCCGGCGATGAGCCGACGACGTGCGCACCAGCCGACGGTGAGCGTGCGGACTGCACGAGCCACGGCATTCCCGGTCTTGGCATCGAGAAGTCATCCTTGTTCACCGGCGTCGCGGCGCCCGGGGATCGCGTGGACTACACCGTGACGGTGAAGAACACCGGCGGAGTCGCATTCACCGACGCCGAACCTGCAATGGCTCATGATGACCTCTCCGCGGTCCTCGATGACGCCACCTACAACGGTGATGCCACAGCCGAGACGGGTGAGGTCTCGTACACGGAGCCGATGCTGACGTGGAGCGGCCCCCTGCCGGTGGGCGCATCGACGTCGTTCTCGTACTCGGTCGAGGTCACCGGCTCGGGCGACCTGAGTCTCGTCAATGCGGCCTCGGTGCCCGAGGAGTTCTGCCTCATCGAAGGCACCTGCTCGGCGACGACCACGACTCCGGTCGAGCTCCCCTCCGACCCGAAGAAGGAGTCGACGGAGCCTGAACAGGATGCGGCGGCGAAGCCTGAGCAGCCGACACAGCCCGGCACGCCGCAGGCGGACGCCGAGACGCCGCAGGGCCTCGCCACGACGGGCTCAGAGATGATGCCGATGCTGGGCATGGGGCTCGGGCTCGCAGCACTCAGCCTGGTGCTGTTCCTCGCGCAGTCGCGTCTGCGACGAGCACGCGGTGACGGCTCCGAGTAGTACCACTGCTCGGGCGACCGGGTAACCTGACCGCAGACCTCCGGGCGAGGGTGGGGATCTCTGATCCGACACCTCGCCCGGAGGTCTGTTCAGCGCGGAGAAAGGCTGACGCGAACTCTGGTCAGGCGATCCTGAACCCCTGGCCCTCGAGGATCAGTGCGAGCACGCGTCGATCCTCCCGGTGCATGACCCCCTCGACGAAGCGGGTGAACGCGCGGTCAAGGCTGATCTCGCCCGCACTACGAGCGACCTTCTGCAGGATCGCGACGAGCGTGCGCGGCGCGATGACGGACTCCTCGAGCCCGGGCCGACCGTCGATCTCTCGTTCCGCACTCACATAGTCGGCGAACCCCGAACCGTGCTCGCCCGCGAACACCTGTTGACTGATGAAGGCCGCTCGCGCGGCACGGATGAGCGCCTGGGGTGCGACATGGTCGGGGATCTCACCGTGATGGTCGGCGACCGCGGCGACCGCGAGCAAGCCGTTCTCAGCGGGGAACTCGGCATAGTCGCGCCCGGTATCGGGGTAGTGGACCCGGTATGTGTTCGCCCCGAAGCGATTGACGAGCTCGGCGCTCAGCCGATCGAGGCCGCGGTAGCGGTGCGGGGTCTGCTCGTTCGCCGTGGCGAGAATGGCGAAACCGGATGCAATGGTGACAGGACGCCCCGTGTCCTCTTGCACGTGCAGTGTGTCACCCGGCCTCAACTGCAGAATTCGATTGAGCCGCTTCAAGAACTCGGGCGGCATCGCGTTCACCTCGTCGAGGATCACCGGGCGGCCCTCGCGCATGGCGCGAAGCAACGGACCTGGCGTGAAGATGCTGACGGTTGCGCCGGCCTCGGTGCGGAGCTCGTGCGTGCCGATGACCTGAGCGCTGGTGATATCGCCGTAGCCCGAAATGAGTTCGGGCTCGAGGGTGAGGCCTGTGCGGGAGAGATGCTCCGCAAGCGCCGTCTTGGCGCCGCCGGTCTCACCGACGAGGAACACGGGGTCGCCCTGCCGCAGCGCGGGAATGGCCTCGGCGATGATGCCGCGCATCTGCGCCGTCTGCAGCAGACCGTCGCGCAGCTGTCGACGCGCCTCGCGAATGCGGAGGGTGCCAAGTGCCACCAGTACGGCATCTCGGCGATTCTCGCTGTCGATGGACGCCTGCCAGGCAGCGTCGGGACGATGCGTGCGAAGTTCGCGGATGCGGTCGCTCTCCCCGGCGGTCAACGGGCGCGCACCGCGCATCGCGCGGGCGACGATCGTATCGGCCGCAGTGCGGTCGCGCACCACGGCTGCTGCAGCGCGGTGTGCCCGCACAGCGACGCGGAGCGACGCCGCGCGTTCGTCGAGCGCCGCGGAGAAGATCTGCCGGTTCGACGGCTCCTCGGCGAGGGCCGTGAGACGGCCGCTGACCCGCGCGAGTTCTGACCGGAGCGATGCAGCCTCAGCAGGATCATCGATCGCGATCGCACGCCGAATGCGGCGTGTCTCCTCGCGCAGCGCCGCGGCCTCTCCGAGAACAGGGTCTGAGTCGACGGGGAGCATGGCGTCACGCTACCACGGCGAACGGACTGCAGTTCGGGCCGGGCTAGGGTGAGGGAATGGAGTCACAGCCGAGCTCGATGAGCGGGCAACTGCGTGCTCGCCTCGAAGCGGTCGGTGCGATCGTCGGGATGTCGGTACGCGTCACCGACGATGAGACGTGGGAGCTCACCGACTCGGGACTGCAGGTGGGTCTCGGCTGGTACGGTGCTCGTGGTCACGGCCACTCCGAAGCTGCGGCGCTCGCGTTCCTGCACCTGTGGGAGGGACCGCGCAACGCCCGTGTTGAGGCGGCTCGCGCACGGCGGCGAAGCTCGCTCGTGCGGGTGCGCCCCGACGCTGCGCCCCTGTTCGACGCCGTCTATCGCGTGCAGTCAAGCGCCGAACTGCTCACTGCCATGCCCGGACTTCGCGCGCCCCTCGCCGCGGCGGCGTACCGCAGTGTACCGACCGATGTGACCGCGTGGCCGCGTCACCTGCAGTGGGCTGCTGTCGTGCTGCGCGCGGCATTCGTCGGCCGCGCTGACTTCGGCGCGCTCCTGGCAGGCACCCATTCCGACGTGCAGCTGGCGTGGCGCGCCCTCATGGTCGAAGCTATCGGACCTGCGGCTCCGATCACCTCCAGCGAGCGCGGAGCGTGCGAAATGGACGAAGCGATCGACGGACTCAGCGCGTTCCGCCGGGTGATGGCGCCAGACGCGCAGCGAAGCAGTGTGCTCAGGTATGAGCGCGCCGTCGCCTGGCTGCTCGGCGCCTACGATCGACTCGCGGCGCTCGACGCGCTGGAGCGTGGGCTCGATGGTGGCAGCGGAGGCCGAGGAATGGGCGAGCAGGACGCCCCGCCGAGTGGGGTGTCGGGGAGCGGGGAGGAGCAGGACGACGACGCAGCCGAACCCGATCCCGGTGGGGGCGGGGAAAACGATTCGACTGAGGATCCCGAGACGCCCGATAGGGCTGGCGCCGAAGGGGATTCCGGCGACGAACGCGCCCGCGCCGGAGACGGGCGCGAGACCGCAGAGGGCGCCGATCTCTTCGCTGCCGAGCAGGCCGGTTTCTTGGACCGGGTGCTCGCCACGCCAATGCCTGGTGGCGGGCGCACTGACTCCCGAGGGCCCGTTCCGGAGGCAGCGACGGCGGAGGATCCGTCTGCGCCACAGCCACCGGTCGATGGCGCGAGCGGTGGTACCGCAGGTGGAACCGCCGATACCGCACTGGCCGAGTATCGGAGACGCGCCGCCGAACTGGCGGACGCGATCGAGCGCATGCGCGCCGTCTGGTCACGGGTGATCGCCGAACGGGCGGCACCGCGTCGCGTGGCGAGCGCGCGACCACGCGCAGAAGGCGACGACCTCGCCGCGGAGTCGCTCGCTGCTGCCATTGCCGAGTCGCGTGCCGGCGTGGCTCGGCCGCGGGCCTTTCGCGATCGCGCGATCCGACTGCGCCGCACTCGCCGTTCGGGCAGCACCGATTACGTGCTGCTGGTCGATCGATCGGCCTCGATGCAGGGTGTCGCGGCCGAAGCGGCAGCCGACTCGATGCTCATCATGACGGAGGCGCTCGCGGGGGTCGCCCGTGATATCGAAGAGGCCGAACGCGCGAGCGGAGTGGCCCTCGATCTCGACATTCGCACCGCGCTCATCGTCTTCGACTCTGCGGTCGACGTGGTGAAGCCGCTGTCGAGTGGCCTGGACGACGCCGTGCGCCGAGCGGTGCACGGTGCGATCCGAGTTCCGCGGGGATCGACGAACGACGGGGCTGCGTTGCGAGCAGCGGCGGAGCAGCTCGGCGTGCAGCTCGGCCTGAACCCGGCCCGCGCCTCCCGGCTACGGTCGGTCGACGGGATCGAACGTCGACGCATTGTGATCCTGGTGAGCGATGGTGGATCAAATGATCCCGTCGCCGCAGAGCACGCGCTGCATCGCCTGCGCGCCGAGGGTGTGGAGGTGCATGGCATTGGCATCGGGCCGGGGGACCTCGCGTCGCGGTACGCCCCGCAGGGGCGCACGGTGCTCGACGCGCGCACGCTGCCCGAGGTGCTGCAGAGCCTCGTGTTCGACGAAGAGTCGCGCCGGATCCGCTAGCGTGAGGAGCGGCGAGCGCGGCAGGTTGAGTCGGCAGAGTTGAATCATTCAAGTTGCGCAAGCGGAGTTGAGTCAGGGGGATGTGATGGATTCTGGAACTCGGCCGATTGGTCGACGTAGCGGCCGCGACCGCGTCGAGCTCGTGAGAGCTCTGTTTCCCGACCTCGCGGCCGAGCTCGATGCCGCGGCGGCGCGCTACGCAGTACCGGGTGCTGCTGAGGCTCTGGATGAGCGCCTCGACGCCGCGGCGGCGCGATTGATGCCGCACGCAGCGTTCGCCGATGTCGCAGAACCCGATGCCGCGCGCAGAGCCGAGCGCAGCTTCGGGGCCGCCCGTGAGGCGAGTGCGTGGCTCGGCATCGATGTGCCAGAGGTCGAAGCGTTCGCCGCTGCCGGTGTCGATCTTGGGCAGCTGGGGAGCGCTCTTGCGGCAGACGCCTCCCTGACCGCTGTGCCGGCACCATTCGGGTGCGGTGCGACAGCCTGGCAGGCGGCATTCACGCGTGCCGCGGAGGCAGTTGCCGGCTCGCCGTCGGGTGCCTCGTCAGCACCGCTCGCGGTCGATGCGAGCGGGGCGTCTCCGCTCGTGCTCGCGACGGAGGCCGAGAAGGAATTCGAGCTGCTCGATGCGGCGCCAGCGGGCGCTCCGGTGGTGACGGAATCGGGAGTCACCTGGACCCTGCGCCTGGTGCCCGCCGGAGCACGGCCGCCGGTGCTGGGGCTCGGGTTCTCGTATGGACCCCATGTGACGCTGCCCGAAATGCTCATGCTGCAGCTCATGCTGGTTGCGGCTGGCTCGGCACCGGTTGACGCCGCAAGTTTCACCTGGCTCGACGGGCCGCTTGCCGGGGGGCGTCTCGCTGCTCGCCACGTGTACGACGAGAGCGAACGCGCGATCCGCATCACCTGCCGCGAGATGGGAAACCAGGGCCCGCATCTCGGCGCACGCACCCCGATCAGTTGAACGTCGCTACTCCCAAATGCTGATGGCGTCGACGCGGGTGGAAGGGAGGCGAGTGGAGCGCCCCCACTCGAGCACCTCGTCGGGAACCACGAGCCGGCTCGGGTCGGCCCCGCTCTTCGCAATGACCTCGGCGACAGGAACGACGCCGCCCGAGCGGCGCAGGATGCGAGCGCGCACCACCGCGCGTGCGTGGATGTCGGGTCGCCGCTGGGCGTCTGGGCGCACGAAACGCTGCTCCATGTAGACGGCCTGATCGTCGAAGCCGAGGATGCGCGACTCGATCCAGAATCGCTGCCACGGGTTCAGTGACTTGCGGTACGAGATGGTCTGTCCGACCACCACCGGGTACCAGCGCTCGCGCGCGAATAGCTCCCACACGCCGTTGCGCTGAATGAGGTCGAACCGCGCGACGTCCATGATGGAGAGGTACTTGCCGTTGTTCATGTGTCGCAGAATGTCGAGGTCGGTGGGCCAGACGCGGAAGCGAGAGCGAGCAACACCCTCGAAGCCGAGCTTCGAGCCGCGCCGGCCCACGAACCACTGGTGCCACAGAGTGCGGAAGAACATGTGCATGGAAGAGAGCTTAGAGGGATCGTCAAGCACACAGCCTCGCGATTGTGCGAAGCATCCAAGAAGAGTGGCATGTATGCTGGTTCGGCGCGTATTCAGGCGCTCGAACTTTATAGAATCCGGAGAATCACTGCATGGCCAGTACGAACGACATCAAGAATGGCACCGTCATCAAGGAGAACGGCCAGCTCTGGAGCGTGGTCGAGTTCCAGCATGTGAAGCCGGGCAAGGGCGGGGCGTTCGTTCGCACCAAGCAGAAGAACGTCGTCTCGGGCAAGATCATCGATAAGACCTACAACGCAGGCGCGAAGATCGAGACCGCGAATGTCGACCGCCGCGACTACCAGTACCTGTACCAGGATGGCGCCGACTACGTCTTCATGGACCAGTCCGACTACGATCAGCTCACCGTTTCCGGTGCAGTCGTCGGTGACGCCGCAAAGTTCATGCTCGAGAACCTTCAGGTGCAGATCGCGCTGCACGAGGGGGATCCGCTCTACCTCGAACTCCCGTCATCGGTCGTGCTCGAGGTCACGTACACCGAGCCCGGCCTGCAGGGCGATCGCTCGACCGGCGGAACGAAGCCCGCCACCGTCGAGACCGGTGCCGAAATTCAGGTGCCGCTGTTCCTCGAGACCGGCACGAAGGTCAAGGTCGACACCCGCACGGGTGACTACCTCGGCCGCGTCAACGACTAGTCCTCGGTGTCTGCACGTACCAAGGCGCGCAAGCGCGCCCTCGACATGTTGTACCAGGCCGATCTTCGTGACGAGTCCATCGCCGTGATCGTGAACGCCGAGGCGCAGCGCGCGTCGAGCGAACCCGACCGTGCGGCCTCCTGGCTGTACGCTCGCGAGATCGTCGACGGTGTGACCGATCACCGCGATCACATCGACGAGCTCATCATGAGCTACGCCCAGGGGTGGACGCTCGAGCGCATGCCCCACGTGGATCGGGCACTGCTGCGGCTCGCTTCGTGGGAGATTCTCTTCAATGCGGAGGTGCCCGCGGCGGTCGCGATCGACGAAGCAGTGGAACTCGCCAAGGAGTACTCGACCGACGACTCCGGTCGCTTCGTCAATGGCGTACTCGGCAAGATCGCAGATCACGCCGACGCCTGATCCCGCGCGCACCGTCGCCATTGCGATGGCCGAGTCTCCCGTGGTTCGCTGAGTCCCCGCCCGCTTGCCGAGTCCCCGCAGAGATGTTCAACTTTCGGCGGGGAATCGGCAGGAGCGCAGGGACTCGGCGGTGGCGCAGGGCCGCGGCATGCCGGGTGTCGCCGCATGCGATAGACTGGCGCGGTTGCAAGCTTTTCTTTAAGTTCCGTCCAGTGAGGCGGGGAAGGGGGGCTCGGTTATGGGAACGCGAACAGTACTCGAACGTGCTGAGATCTCGCGCGCGCTGACTCGAATCTCGCACGAAATCATCGAAGCGAACAAGGGCGTCGACGGGCTCGTTCTCGTCGGCATTCCGACTCGTGGAAGCCTGCTCGCCAGGCGCATCGGCGACATCATCTCGCGCATCGAGGGCCGCGACGTACCCGTCGGCAGTCTCGACGTCACGATGTACCGCGACGACCTCGCCCAGCATCCCACTCGGGCGCCGCGCCCCACGGAGATGCCCGCGTCAGGCGTCGACGGAGCGACGGTGGTGCTCGTCGACGACGTGCTCTACTCGGGTCGCACCGTGCGTGCCGCGCTCGACGCGCTGAACGACCACGGGCGCCCGCAGGTCGTGCGCCTGGCGGCGCTCATCGACCGCGGCCACAGGGAGCTCCCGATCCGCGCCGATTACATCGGCAAGAATCTGCCGAGCGCGAAGCACGAGCGCATCGCCGTGCGACTCGAAGAGCATGACGGGAGCGACGAGGTCACGATCACCTCGGAGGACCGAGTCGACGCCCACGCGAGCGGCGACGCCCATGCCAGTGCCGAGCCCGGAGCGAGCACGGAGCCGATCGCATGAGGCACCTGCTCGATACGCGCAGCCTCTCGCGGGATGAGGCGATCCTGATTCTCGACACCGCTGAAGAGATGGCGGCCACGCAGCAGCGCGAGATCAAGAAGTTGCCGACACTGCGGGGCAAGACCGTGGTGAACCTCTTCTTCGAGGATTCGACGCGCACCCGCATCTCATTCGAAGCGGCGGCGAAGCGCCTCAGCGCCGACGTCATCAACTTCAGCGCGAAGGGCTCCTCGGTCTCGAAGGGCGAGTCGCTCAAGGACACCGCCCAGACGCTGCAGGCGATCGGCGCCGATGGCGTCGTCATCCGGCACCCGGCATCAGGCGCACCGGCGAAGCTCGCCGCAAGCAACTGGATCGACGCCGGTGTGCTGAACGCGGGCGACGGCACTCACGAGCACCCGACGCAGGCACTGCTCGACGCGTTCACGATGCGGCGCCGGCTCTTCGGGGCGTCGCAGAGCGGTGAGGCGAGTCGCGGTCGCGACCTCGACGGTGTCTCCGTGGTGATCGTGGGAGACATCGCGCACTCCCGCGTCGCCCGGTCGAATCTCTGGTTGCTGAACGCCCTCGGCGCTCACGTCAGCTTCGTCGCTCCCGAGACGCTGCTGCCATACGGCGCGCGCACCTGGCCGGTGAAGGTACACCATTCCTTCGACACCGCCCTCCGTGAGGAGCGCCCCGACGTTGTGATGATGCTGCGCATTCAAAGCGAGCGGATGCACGCCGCGTTCTTCCCGAACGAACGAGAGTACGCGCGTGTGTGGGGGCTCGATGACACCCGGCTCTCGGGTCTGCAGGATCGCGCGATCGTCATGCATCCCGGCCCCATGAACCGCGGGCTCGAAATATCTTCGGGTGCTGCCGATTCGCACCGATCGACGGTGCTCGAGCAAGTCGCGAACGGCGTTTCGGTGCGGATGGCGGCCTTGTACCTTCTACTTTCCGGCGAGCGAACGGAGCAAGCATGACGCACACCACCCCGACGAACGGGATTCTCATCCGCGGCGCACGCCTTGCCGCAGCGCTCACCGAGCGCGGGCAGCACGTGAACGATGCCGCCGCCGTCGACGTGCGGATCGCAGACGGCGTGATCGTCGAGCGCGCCACGCAGGCGGCCGGCGGGCTCGAGCCCCGAGAGGGCGAGCGCGTCATCGACGCCGAAGGGCTCGTCGCGCTGACCGGGCTCGTCGATCTGCACACGCATCTGCGCGAGCCGGGCTTCGAGCAGTCCGAGACGGTGCTCACGGGCACGCGCGCCGCCGCGGCCGGCGGATTCACGAGCGTCTTCGCGATGGCGAACACCCTGCCGGTGCAAGATACGGCGGGCGTGGTCGAGCAGGTACAGGCGCTCGGTGACGCGGCAGGCTACGCGACCGTGCGGCCGATCGGTGCGGTCACCGAAGATCTCTCGGGAGAGCGACTCAGCGAAATCGGCGCGATGGCGGATTCGCGCGCCGCGGTGCGCGTCTTCTCCGATGACGGCAAGTGCGTGCACGATCCGCTGCTCATGCGACGAGCACTCGAATACGTGAAGACCTTCGACGGCGTCATCGCTCAACATGCGCAGGATCCACGGCTCACCGAGGGTGCGCAGATGAACGAGGGCGCCCTCTCGAGCGAGCTCGGCCTCAAAGGGTGGCCTGCGGTCGCCGAGGAATCGATCATCGCGCGCGATGTGCTCCTCGCCGAGCACATCGGAGCGCGACTCCACATCTGCCATCTCTCGACGGCCGGGTCGGTCGAGGTCATCCGCTGGGCCAAGGCCCGTGGCGTGCAGGTGACCGCCGAGGTGACGCCCCACCACCTGATCCTCACCGAGGAGCTGGCGCGCAGCTACGACGCGCGCTACAAGGTGAACCCGCCACTTCGTCGCGAGGAGGACGTGCTCGCCCTCCGCGCTGCGGTCGCCGACGGCATCATCGACATCATCGCCACCGACCACGCGCCGCACCCCGTCGAGGCGAAGGACTGTGAGTGGGATGCCGCCGCATTCGGAATGGTCGGCCTCGAATCGGCGCTACCGATCTCGCTCCTGACCCTCGTGCAGGAGGCGCACGCCAGCTGGGCCGAACTCGAAGTGCTGCTGTCGCAGCGGCCCGCCGAGATCGGGCGTCTCGAAGGGCACCCGACGGCGATCGAGGCCGGCCAACCCGCCGATCTCGTGCTCGTCGACCCGTCTGGCACGAGCACGTTCTCGACCGACCATCTGCGCGGCCAGAGCGTGAATTCGCCGTTCCTCGGCATGGAGCTGCCCGGTCGTGTGGCGTACACGCTGCGCCGCGGATACCTCACGGTGGATGGCGGGGACGTGGTGGCGGCCGAGACGGTTGCGGCCGCGGCGCGAGGGATCGGAGCCTTGCAGTGAGCCGCGGTACCTTCGCGCTCGTCATGATCGCCATTGCTGCGCTGGTGCTGCTCGCGATGTGGCTCGGTTGGCGGGGGCGCGCACGGCGTCATACCGAGTTCGCCGAGCATGGCGACGCCCTCGTGGGCATGGTGCTCGCCACGTTCCCCCGAGTGAGCTACGTGTCGACGACCCGCGTCGGCGCCCCGCTCGACCGGTTGTCGATTCCTGGACTCCAGTTCAAGGGCTTCGCCGACCTCACGCTGCGCGCAGACGGCGCCACCATCGCCGTCACCGGCGAGCCCGAAGTGCACCTTCCGGTCGAACGACTGATCGGCAGCGGGGTCGCGAGCCGGCGGGTCGGCAAGGCAGTCGAGCGCGACGGGCTCTCTCTGCTCCAGTGGCGCGCCGCCGATGGCACCGAGATCGAGTCGAGCTTCAGATTTTCGCAGGCCGCTGAGCAATTACGTTTCGCAGACACGGTCGCTCAGATCATTCCTGCCGGGACGGCGCTGCCGACCTCCGGCCCCCAGACCCATTCCACTTCCCACACCACCCAGGAGGATGCGTGACTACGAACCCGACCGAAGAGACGGCGAACGACGCCGTGGCGCCCCAGGGCGTCACCGCGCCCCCAGCTTCTGCAGTGCCCACGGGCAAAGCCGTGCTGGTGCTCGAAGACGGGCGACGATACGTAGGGCGCGCATACGGAGCGACCGGGCGCACGCTCGGTGAGGTCGTCTTCTCGACCGGCATGACCGGGTACCAGGAGACGCTCACCGATCCCTCCTACGCGGGCCAGATCGTGCTCATGACGGCGCCGCACATCGGCAACACCGGCGCGAACGCCGACGACATGGAGTCGCGCAAGATTTGGGTGGCCGGTTTCATCGTCCGCGATCCCGCGCGCCGCGTGTCGAACTTCCGAGCCGAGCGTTCGCTCGACGAGGACCTGGTCGAAGACGGCGTCGTCGGCATCTCGGGCGTCGACACGCGCGCGATCACCCGCCACATCCGCTCGGCGGGCGCGATGCGCGCCGGGGTGTTCTCGGGCGCCGACTTCGATCTCTCGGACGACGAGCAGCTCGCCCTCGTGCGCGCGCAGGAGCCGATGGCTGGCAAGAACCTGTCTGAGCTCGTCACGACGCCGCAGCGCTACGACGTACCGGCGGCCGAAGGGGTGGATCGCGTCGGCTCGATCGCGGTGCTCGATCTCGGCATCAAGCGCGCGACCGTGCACTACCTCTCGGAGCACGGCTTCGACGTGACGGTACTTCCCGCATCGACCTCGCTCGACGAGATCCGCGCGATCGCTCCCGATGCGCTCTTCTACTCGAACGGCCCGGGGGACCCCGCTGCGAGCGATCTGCAGGTGGACGTGCTGCGCGAGCTGCTGCGCGACGGGGTGCCGTACTTCGGCATCTGCTTCGGCAACCAGCTGCTGGGCCGTGCGCTCGGGTTCGGCACCTACAAGCTGCCCTTCGGCCACCGCGGCATCAACCAGCCGGTGCTCGACAAGCGCACCGGCCGCGTCGAGATCACCGCGCAGAACCACGGCTTCGCAGTCGATGCACCGATCGAGGGAGAGATCGAAGCGCCTGAAGGCTTCGGCCGCGTGCAGGTGAGCCACTTCAGCCTGAACGATCAAGTCGTCGAAGGCCTCGAATGCCTCGACATCCCGGCGTTCTCGGTGCAGTATCACCCCGAGGCCGCGGCGGGACCGCACGACGCCTTCTACCTGTTCAACCGTTTCCGCGAGCTGGTCTCGAGCCGCTCCACCCGTTCGACCGGCGCACACGCCCAGGAGGCCTGACCCGATGCCCAAGCGTTCAGACATCAATTCAGTACTCGTCATCGGCTCCGGGCCGATCGTCATCGGCCAGGCGTGCGAGTTCGACTACTCGGGCACCCAGGCCTGCCGCGTGCTTCGCGAGGAGGGCGTGCGCGTCATCCTCGTGAACTCGAATCCGGCGACCATCATGACGGACCCCGACTTCGCGGATGCGACGTACGTCGAGCCCATCACTCCCGAGGTGATCGAGTCGATCATCATCAAGGAGCGACCCGACGCGATCCTCCCCACGCTGGGCGGCCAGACGGCGCTCAACGCGGCGATCCAGCTGCATGATCTCGGCATCCTCGAGAAGCACGGCGTCGAGCTCATCGGTGCGAAGGTCGAGGCGATCCAGCGCGGCGAGGATCGCCAGATCTTCAAGGACCTCGTCATCGAGTCGGGGGCAGAGGTCGCCCGCTCGCACATCGCGCACACGCTCGAAGAGGCGAAGGAGTTCGCGAAGGATCTCGGGTATCCGCTGGTCGTGCGCCCGTCCTTCACCATGGGCGGCCTCGGTTCGGGGTTCGCGTATACGGAGGAGGACCTCGTCCGCATCGCGGGTGACGGTCTGCACTACAGCCCCACCAGCGAGGTGCTGCTCGAAGAGTCGATCCTCGGCTGGAAGGAGTACGAGCTCGAGCTCATGCGCGATACGGCCGACAACACGGTCGTCGTGTGCTCCATCGAGAACGTCGATGCCGTGGGCGTCCACACCGGCGACTCGATCACCGTCGCCCCCGCGCTGACCCTGACCGACCGCGAGTACCAGAAGCTGCGCGACATCGGCATCGACATCATCCGTCGCGTGGGCGTCGACACCGGCGGCTGCAACATCCAGTACGCCGTCGACCCGGCGACCGGCCGCATCATCGTCATCGAGATGAATCCGCGCGTCTCCCGCTCCTCGGCGCTCGCGTCGAAGGCCACCGGCTTCCCGATCGCGAAGATCGCTGCGAAGCTCGCTCTCGGGTACCGCCTCGACGAGATCCCGAATGACATCACCCAGAAGACGCCGGCGAGCTTCGAGCCATCGATCGACTACGTCGTGGTGAAGACTCCTCGGTTCGCGTTCGAGAAGTTCCCGGCGGCCGACGACACCCTGACGACGACCATGAAGTCGGTCGGCGAGGCCATGGCGATCGGCCGCAACTTCACGACGGCGCTGCAGAAGTCGCTGCGCTCGCTGGAGAAGCGCGGCTCCTCGTTCCACTGGGGGGATGAGTCGCGCCCCGTCGATGACATTCTCGAGACGATCAAGCGCCCGACCGACGGCCGCATCGTCGACGTGCAGCAGGCGCTGCGGCTCGGCGCGACCATCGAGCAGGTCTTCGAGTCGACCTCGATCGATCCCTGGTTCCTCGACCAGATCCAGCTGATCAACGAGGTCGCCGAGATGGTGCAGCGCTCACCGCAGCTCACACTCGACGTGCTGCGAGAGGCGAAGGATCACGGCTTCTCCGACGTGCAGATCGCTTCGATTCGCGGGGTCTCGGAGTCGGAGATCCGCGGCCTGCGGCACGGCCTCGGTCTGCGTCCCGTGTTCAAGACCGTCGACACCTGCGCCGGCGAGTTCCCCGCGCTGACGCCGTACCACTACTCGTCGTACGACTTCGAGACCGAGGTCGCGGCGAGCGACCGCAAGAAGGTCGTCATTCTCGGCTCCGGCCCGAATCGAATCGGCCAGGGCGTCGAGTTCGACTACTCCTGCGTGCACGCCTCGTTCGCGCTCTCCGACGCGGGGTACGAGACGATCATGATCAACTGCAACCCAGAGACCGTGTCGACCGACTACGACACCTCGGATCGCCTGTACTTCGAGCCGCTCACGCTCGAGGACGTGCTCGAGGTCATCTACGCCGAGCAGGCGTCTGGTGAGCTGCTCGGCGTCGTCGTGCAACTCGGCGGCCAGACCGCGCTGGGTCTCGCGCAGCCGCTCAAGGACGCCGGGATCCCGATCCTCGGCACGACGCCCGAGGCGATCGATCTCGCTGAGGAGCGGGGCGCGTTCTCCCGGATCCTCGATCGTGCCGGTCTGCTCGCACCGCGCAACGGCACCGCGATCGACGAGGAGGGTGCGATTCGCATCGCCGAGGAGATCGGCTACCCCGTACTCGTGCGCCCGTCGTTTGTGCTCGGCGGCCGCGGCATGGAGATCGTGTACGACACCGAGTCGCTGCGCGGATACTTCGGTCGGATCGAGGGCCACGCTCTTGTCGGACCGGGCCACCCGCTCCTCGTGGATCGGTTCTTGGACGACGCGATCGAGATCGATGTCGACGCCCTCTTCGACGGCGAGCAGCTCTACGTCGGCGGCGTCATGGAGCACATCGAGGAGGCCGGCGTGCACTCGGGAGACTCCAGCTGTACGCTGCCTCCGGTGACGCTCGGTCACGACCAGATCGCACGCGTGCGCGAGGCGACGCTCGGCATCGCCGAGGGTATCGGCGTGCGCGGACTGCTGAACGTGCAGTTCGCCATCGGCCAGGGCGTGCTGTACGTGCTCGAGGCGAACCCGCGTGCATCGCGTACCGTGCCGTTCGTCTCGAAGGCACTCGGGATTCCGCTGGCGAAGGCCGCCTCGCGGATCATGGCCGGTGAGACGATCGCCGAGCTGATCGCGGCGGGACTGCTGCCCGAGCGCGACGGTTCGCGTGCGCCGATCGACGCGCCGATCGCGGTCAAGGAGGCCGTGCTGCCGTTCAAGCGCTTCCGCACGCACGAGGGGCTCGTCGTCGATTCGCTGCTCGGACCCGAGATGCGCTCGACGGGAGAGGTCATGGGCATGGACCGCGACTTCCCGACCGCATTCGCGAAGAGCCAGTCGGCGGCGGGCAGCGCGCTGCCCGAGAGCGGAACAGTGTTCCTCTCGGTCGCAGATCGCGACAAGCGCTCCATCGTGCTGCCCGCGCTCCGCTTGCAGGAGCTCGGGTACCGCATCCTGGCCACGCAGGGCACCCAGGTGGTGCTCGGGCGCAACGGCATCGCTTCTGAGGTCGTGCGCAAGCACAGCGCGGTCGCCGAGGGCGACACGATCGTCGATCTCATCAACCGCGGCGAGGTCGACATGATCATCAATACGCCGTCGGGCAGCTCGGCTCGCGCAGACGGGTACGAGATCCGTGCGGCGGCGGTGGCGGCGGACAAGCCGATCTTCACCACCGTGTCGGAGCTCTCAGCTGCGGTCGGAGCGATCTCGGCGCAGAGGAGCGGATTCGATGTGAAGTCGCTGCAGGAGTACCAGATCGATCGCGACACGGCTCTGGCCGCTCGATGACGCACCGATCGTTCGGGGACCGGCTCGCGGCGGAGTTCGCCGCGGGCCGGCACCTGTGCGCGGGCATCGACCCGCACGGCCCCCTGCTCGCTGAGTGGGGAGTGGCTGACGACGCTGCCGGTGCCGAGCGCATGGGACGCGACGTCGTTGCGGCGGCCGCCGGCACAGCGGCGTGCGTGAAGCCGCAGGTCGCGTTCTTCGAGCGCTTCGGCTCGGCTGGTTTCGCGGCACTCGAGCGGGTGTTCGCCGACGCACGGGCCGCGGGTCTGCTCGTGATTGCCGATGTGAAGCGCGGAGACATCGGTTCGAGCTTCGCTGCCTACGCCGAAACCTGGCTCGCCCCCGGCTCACCCCTCGAAGCCGACGCCATGACGGTGGTGGCCTATCAGGGCTTCGGCACGCTGTCGGGCGCACTGGATCGCGTTGAGGTCGACGGCAAGGGGGTGTTCGTGCTGGCGGCGACGTCCAACCCCGAAGCCGCCGACGTGCAGCGGGCGCGGCGGGCTGACGGACGCACGGTCGCAGCGTCGATGGTGGAGGATGCGTTCGAATGGAACGCGGCGCACATGGGGAATGCCGCAGTGGGAAGCGTCGGCGTCGTGCTCGGCGCGACGCTCAACCTCGCCGCGTTCGACATCGACATCTCCGAGCGGCCAGTCGGACCGGCCCTCCCGGTTCTGGCTCCCGGATTCGGACACCAGGGCGCGCGCATCGAAGAAGCGGGCACGATCTTCGGGGGCATCGGGAACGCGCTGCTCGCAAACGAGTCGCGAAGCATACTGAACGGGGGGCCGAACGGGCTGAGCGAGCGGCTTCGCGAGCGCGCAGCCGCAGTTCGCTTCGCATTGAACGGCGAACCGGCCTAGGCTATGACGCATTGCGTGCAGATGACGCAGTGATGACGACGAGGGAGTGACACGGTGACGACTGCTCGGACGATGCCAGAGGTGGATCGTGTGGCGGCGAATCGCGCTGCGATCGCGGCGCGACAGGCGAGGGCCGACCTGAAGCGGCGGTTGCGCTCCGGTGAGGTGTCGCCGTTTCGCGTGCTCGAGCAGTCTCGCGTCCCCGACACCGCTGCGGCGTCACTGCGCATTACCGATTTCCTGCTGTCGTTTCCGGCGATCGGCTCGGTGAAGGCCGAGCGTGTGCGCGACGATCTCGGCATCTCCGACCGGAAGCGCCTCGGAGGCCTGGGCAAACTGCAGCGGGATCGACTGGAGTCGTTCGTGCGCGAACGCACCGGAAGCGGTCGCGTCGGACCGCGCCCCCCGCTTACGGTGCTCGCCGGGCCCACAGCGGTGGGTAAGGGGACCGTCGCGACGTACATTCGGGAGCATTATCCCGAGGTGCAGCTCTCGGTCTCGGCGACGACCCGCGCGCCTCGCCCCGGCGAGGAACACGGGCGGCACTACTTCTTCGTCGATGACGAAGGCTTCGATCGGATGCTCGCCGCAGACGAGCTGCTTGAGTGGGCGACCGTGCACAACCAGTCCCGGTACGGCACGCCGCGCCGTCCCGTGCTCGAGGCAGCCGAGCGCGGGGCGCTCATGCTGCTCGAGATCGACTTGCAGGGCGCGCGCCAAGTGCGCGCGAGCATGCCCGAAGCGCGCCTCGTTTTTCTCGCGCCACCGAGCTGGGAAGAACTCGTGGACCGACTGGTCGGGCGCGGCACGGAGAACGAGGCGGAGCGGGAGCGTCGTCTCGAGACTGCGAAGGTGGAGCTCGCTGCCGCTGACGAATTCGATGAGGTCATCGTCAATGACGAGGTGCCGCGCGCGGCGGCGCGACTGGTCGAGCTGATGCGCGGTGACGACGCGTAACCGGTGCGCGTCCGCCTTCGCCGCGTCCGGCTCGACGACTCCGTGAGGCGCAACCCAGGCGCTAGGGTGGTGCTGTGCATTCGAGCTTGATTGACGCCGCCCGGCACATGGGAGACCTCGGTCTCACCGACGCCGTGAGCGAGATGACCTCGCTCGATCCGAGGCAGTTCATCGGCATTCCGCTTGCGCTCGTTGGTGCTGCGCTGCTCGCGTTCGGCGCGCAGTACCAGTCACGGGGCCTGAACAAGGTCGAGCGCATTACCGGCCAGAGTGCTGGAGCGGGCCTGTCGTTCCGCCACGTGGCGAGTCTGCTCACGCGCCCCTCGTGGGTGGCGGGCACGCTATTGCTCGGTCTGGCGGTCGTCTTTCAAATCGGATCGCTGTCGCTTTCGCCGCTCATCATCGTGCAGCCGATCGGCGTCGTCGGACTCGTGATCACGTCGATCCTCAATTCTCGCGTCAGCGGAGTGAAGCTCGGAAAGCGGGTGCAGTCGTCGATCGGCCTCGCCGTGCTCGGGATCGTGGTGTTCGTCACCATTGCAGCCTTCACCGCTTCGGATCAGCCTGTCACCGACTCGAAACTCATCGAGATCCTCATCACGTTCGGCGTCGTGTTCGCGGTAATTGCGGTGCTCACACTCATCTTTCGTCATCGCGGCGTCGCGCTCATTTACATCGTGGGAGCCGGCGTGCTGTACGGGTTCGTCGCAACCTTCGCGAAGTCCGTGATCGGACGGCTGCAGCAGGGCGAGTTCGAATGGCTCACCTGGGCCTGCGTGGCCGCACTGCTCGCAGGTGCGCTGCTGGGCCTCGTCTTCGTGCAGAACGCCTACTCATCCGGGCCGCCCGATCTCGTCGTCGCGGGCCTCACCGTCATCGATCCGATTGTTGCCGTGCTGATCGGCATCGTGGTGCTCGATGAGGCCGCCGGGGCGCCGGGTTGGGCGATCATCGCCTTCATCGCATCCGGTGCCGTGGCCATCATCGGTGTGGTCGGGCTCGCGAAGTTCCACCCCCAGACCGGCGCGTCAGCGCTCGCGGCACTGGTGAAGCCCGACGCGGATGAGGCGCGCTAGACCGGTCTCGTCGGTTTCGGGGCGCCTCTACCCGGTCGAAACGCGGAAACGGTGGAGTCTTCGGGAATCCAGAATCGCCAGGGGAAGTCGGGGCCGCCAGCATGGCCCGCGACGCCGACTCGGGGTCCCGCGGCGATTTCGGGCGCTGGGTGCTCGGGGAGTTCGAGCGCGAACGGGTCTGCGAAGAGTTGCAGGCCGTCGTGCGACTCTCGGCGAATGCCGAGCGCCTGGGCGACATTGCCCGGCCCGCGTGCGAGTTGCACGGATCGAATCTCCGCTCCCGGTCGTCGGGCTGTGCGTCGCTGCGCGGCGAGTTGCGCGCCGGCGACGACTTCCCCGGCGCGCACGAGCACTCCGGAGGCCATGCCCTCCGGAGAGCACACGAGGTTCAGCGCGAAGTGCATGCCGTAGCTGAAGTACACATACGCGTGCGCCGGTGGGCCGAACATCGAAGCGTTGCGCTCCGTGCGCCCGTTTCTCGCGTGCGATCCGGCGTCGTGCACCCCGGGGACGCCCACTCCGTGATACGCCTCCACCTCGGTGATCCGAATCGACACCGTGCCATCGGGGGAGTGCACGGTGAGCCGCGCACCCAGGATCTGGGGGGCGACTTCGAGGGCCGGCCGGGAGAAGTCATCGCGATCCATCGACTCCATTCTGCCGCCACCACCCGCGATCTGCACCGAGATACGCCGACGGCGATCAGGTGCCTGGCGCGGCGAAGCCGCAAAGGCTGACCCCGTACAGTAGCGGCATGGCCCGAACGGCGCGTGCGCGCAAGTTCGGTCGCCCGCCATGCAGCGTCCAATCGAACTCGGAGGTTTCCGTGTCCCAGCCACCCATTCCGCGCCCGATGCAGGGCGGCTCGAACACGCCGGGCGGGCGGGCGTTTCCACAGGCTACGGTGGTCGCGATCGGAGTGATCGTGGCCCTGATCGGACTCGGGCTCGTCGTGTGGCCGTTCTTCGCGGCGAGCTGGATTCTCGTCGTGCTCTTCGGTGCGGCGCTCATCGCGAACGGAGTGATGCTGCTCGCTCGCGGAGGGTCGATCGGAGGGATCCTGCTGATCGTCGCGGGCGTGATCGCCATGGCGTTCACAGGGATCACCGCGCGCGCACTCGTGAGCTTCGCCGGTTTCGGATTGATCGCATTCGGTGCACTGTGGCTCGCGATAGGAATGAAGTTCGGTCGCAGCCGGCCGAGCATCGGCATCGTGCCCGGCGCGGTGCTGCTCGCAGGCGGCATCCTCGCGCTGGTCTGGCCCGGGATCGCGCTCTCGATCGCCGCAGTGGTCGCCGGCCTGGTGCTCACCGCCGTGGGCGTCGGAATCATCTGGAGCGCCGCGAAGCCACGCCGCGTCGACCCCGGGTCCGCGACGATCATCGTCTGAGTGCGGCGCTGCCTAGTCGAGGCCGTGCTCGACCACAGTGCCGGAGAGATTCGCGCCGTTGAGATCGAGGTAGAGCTGCCCCTCGGTGCGCGATACCGTCAGCGTGTTCCGGCGCTCGAGAACGGCGACGGCACCCGCGACGAGTGCCGGGTCGACGGCGTACAGAGCGATGTCGGCGGCACGATGAATCGTCTTGCCGCGCCAGCTCGCGATCACCTTCTCGGGGTCGCGGTGCGTGTAGACGACCGCCCGCTCGGCCGACTTGCTGCCGGAGTGCACCCGGGCGGCGTCGGGAGCGCCGACCTCGATCCACGCTCGCAACGCGCCGGAGAGGTCGCGCACCAGCACCGCGGGTTCGTCGCTCGTCGAGACGCCGCCGCCGAACGCGATGCCATCTGTGTACTCCAGGCAGTACGCGATGATCCGCGTGACCATGAATGGCTCGGTTTCAGAAGGGTGTCGCGCGACTCGCAGGGTGAAGTGCTCGTAGACCCCGCGATCCACGTCGGCGAGTTCCACCTCGAACGTGTGCATAGTCGATCCGATTGCCATAACGCACGAGTCTACGTGTCGCTACGTGTCGGCGACGAACTCCGACGCATCGCGGTCGTGCCGCCAACCGCGCCACACCGCATGTCGCAGTCGTCCCTCCGGGGTGCGTTCCCTGAAGGTCACCTCGCCGACCGACTCAGGTGCGACCCAGTGCGCTTCGAGCCGAGCTTCGCTGGGCACGTCGATCGGCGCGTCCGGTCGCTCTGTCGTCTGTAGTCGACGCCTCGTGTGACGGCGTTCGGCAGCGGTGAATCCACTCGCGACGCGGCCCGCGTACTGCAGACCCCCCGCCTCTGGAACGGCGAGGAGTAGTGACGCGAAGCCCGAAGGGTCTGCGTCGCTCGCCCGCCACCCGATCACGATCACCTCGGTCGTGTCGAAGAGCGGCACCTTGAGCCAGTCCTGCGAGCGCGTGCCCGGGCGGTAGGGGCTGGATCGCCGCTTCGCGACAACGCCCTCGAGCCCGAGCCGCTCGCTCGCGCGTAGCGCGCTCTCGGCATCGCCGTCGAAGGCGGGTGGCACCGAGATCGCGCTCGCATCAACGGCGTCATCTTCGACGTCCGTTTCCGTGGCGATTGCGTCGAGCAAGAGTTCACGCCGCGCCTCGTACGGGAGCGCTCGACAATCGGTTCCGTTGATCGCGAGCACGTCGAAGGCGAGAAACCGCGTCGGCGCCGAGCGTCGCGCCTTCGCGATGTCGCGAGCGCCCGTGAGACCCATGCGCTCCTGCAGTTTCGAGAAACTCGGCGCCCCGTTCGGCCCGAGTGCGACGATCTCTCCGTCGATGACGGCGGAGTCGGCCCCGACGGCGTCAACCGCCGCGAGCAGCTCTGGAAAGCCCTCCGTGACGTCTCTTCCAGAACGGCTGGTAACGGTCACGTCATCCCCGTCGATTGCGACGACGGCCCGCATTCCGTCCCACTTCATCTCAAACGACCAGTCGTCGGCTTCGAGGCGCTCGAGTGCGGCGGCAGAGGATCGCGTTGCGAGCATGGGGCGGAGCGCCGACGGCAGCGGAGCACTCGCCGGCTTTCGCCGTGGGGTCGGTCGGGCCTTCGCCGACCCCGTCTCGCCCTTCAGGTGGATCATCCACTGCGGCGGGTCGACTTGGGTGCGAAAGAGCACGTACGTGCGCGTACCGCCGATGCCGTGCTCTGCGGATCCGGTGAGCGTGGCGATCACTTCATCATCCCGCCACTTCTCGAGCACGAAGGTTCCGGAATCCCAGATGCGCACGGTGCCCGCCCCGTATTCTCCCTTCGGGATCGTGCCCTCGAAGTGCCGGTACTCCATGGGGTGATCTTCCGTCGGCACCGCGAGATGGTTCTGCTTCGGGTCGGTCGGCACGCCCTTGGGGAGCGCCCAGCTCACGAGCACGCCGTCGTGCTCGAGGCGGAAGTCGAAGTGCAAACGGCGTGCCTGATGGCGTTGGATCACGAACACCGGCGCGCCGGGTTCGGTGTCCGCCGCAGAGCTGTCTGCACGCGCCGGCGCTTCGTTTCTGCGATACGCCTCCGGCACCGGTTCGGGCGTGCGCGTCGGGTCTCGCTTGGACCGGTAGACCTCGAGGCGCTCGGACGTGCGCACCGATGCGCTCTCTCGGGTGAGTGCCGCGAGCGGGTCGCCTCGACGTTCGACGCGATCGAGTACTTCCCGGAACTCGAGGTGACGCAGGTGGGGCGAGGCCAGCTCGCGCCAGGTTCGAGGTGCGGCAACGGTCGGCCGAGCGCGACCGCGCAGTGAGTACGGGGCGATTGTCGTCTTGTTGCCGTTGTTCTGGCTCCAGTCGATGAACACCTTTCCGGGTCTCAGGTCGCGCTTCATGCTGCTGACGATGTCGTCGGGATGATCCTTCTCGAGAGCCCGAGCGAGTTCGCGCGCCACGGCCGAGACCTCCTCTGACGTCTGGTTTCCGTCGAGAGGCGCGTAGACGTGGATGCCCTTGCTTCCGCTCGTGACCGGAACCGCATCGAGTCCCATGCCCGCCAAGAGGTTGCGCACCAGAAACGCGACGCGCGCGCACTGCCGCAGACCCACGCCGGGTCCCGGGTCGAGGTCGAGAACCAGGCGATCCGGGGCGCTGCGGGCGTCGGGCTCGCCGCCGTCCGCAGCCGAGGACGTCGATGCGAATCTCCACTGCGGCACATGGATCTCGAGGGCCGCGAGCTGGGTCAGCCAGACGAGGGTCGACTCGTCGTTCACCACCGGGTACGCGTTGCGGTGGTTCCTGTGGTCGATCCTTCCCCGTGGCACCCAGGCCGGCGCATCTTCGCCGATGTCTTTCTGGAAGAAGCTGGAGGCCTCGCCGTTCTCGCCCACGCCGTCCGGCCATCTCTTGCGCGTCGCCGCGCGGTCGCGGCAGTGAGGGATCATGGTCTCCGCGATCGCGCTGACGTAGCCGAGCACCTCGCCCTTCGTCGTGCCGCTCGCCGGATACAGCACCTTGTCGAGGTTCGACAACCGAATCGAGCGCCCGTCGATGCGCACGGTGTGCTGTGCAGCGGCCATGGCTACAGCATTCCTCCGCCGAGGCACAAGGCGTAGCCCGTTGACACTCGATTCGGCTCTACTGTACGTATGAGAGCCATATGGACCGGGGCGATCACCTTCGGGCTCGTCAATGTGCCGGTGAAACTGTTCAGTGCGACCGAGGATCACGACGTGGAACTGCACCAGGTGCACGCGCGCGACGGCGGGCGCATCCGCTACCAGCGACGCTGCGAGGTCTGCGGCGAGACGGTCGAGTACGCCGATATCGATCGCGCCTACGTCGAGGAAGACGAAACGGTCATTCTGACGAAGGATGAGCTCGACGCGATCCCGCAGGAACGCAACCGCGAGATCTCGGTGGTCGAATTCGTGCCCACCGACCAGCTCGACCCCATCATGTTCGAGAAGAGCTACTTTCTGAGACCCGCCGGAAAGTCGTCGAAGGCCTACGTGCTCCTGCGGCGCACGCTCGAGCAGACAGACCGCACCGCGATCGTGCAGTTCGCGCTGCGGCAGAAGACGCGCATCGCCGCACTCCGCGTGCGCGACGATGTGCTCGTCGTGCAGAACCTGCTCTGGCCAGACGAGGTGCGCGAGGCCGAGTTTCCCGAGCTCGACGAGCGGGTGCGCATTACCGCGAAAGAGCTCCAGCTGTCTGCTGCGCTCGTGAAGAGCTTCTCGGGAGACTTCGACGCCGCCGACTTCCACGATGAGTACCAGGAAGAGCTGCGCAAGCTCGTGCAGGCGAAGCTCGCGGAGGGGGACGCGCTGGATACGGATGCCACGTTCGGCGGTTCTGAGGGCGACGAGGGGAGCGACGCGGAGGTCATCGACCTCATGGCCGCGCTGAAGGAGAGCGTGCAGCGCTCACGGGCTGCGAAGAAGCGCGGGCGCGGCGGCTCGGGAGCTCGCCGGTCGGCCAGCTCCAAGTCCGGTGCTGGGGCGAAAAAAACGACGGCGAAGCAGACGACGGCGAAGAAAGCGACGGCGAAGAAAAGCACCACGACGAAATCCGCCGCGAAGAAGCGCGCGACGGCACGGAAGTCACCGAAACGTGATGCGGCGTAGTACTGAGCCTGCATTCCGCCGGTGTCACCTTGCCACGAGGGCGGATTCGTCGCGGGTTGACATGTATCGTTCAGCATGTCGGCGTATGTTGTTGATTATCGCTCACGAACGTCGCACGACAGACACGGAGGACGCCATGCATCAGTCATTCAACTCATTCGGATTCGGTTCAGGATCACCGGGGGAGTCGCTGTGGGAGGCGATGGATCAGCTCCGTACCGGGTTCGAGAAGCGCGCCGGATCCCGCATGGCGCGTGGTGACGTGCGCGCGGCAGTGCTGTCGCTCCTCGCAGAAGAGCCGATGCACGGCTACCAGATCATCCGCGAGATCGAGCAGCGCAGCGGCGGCTCGTGGAAGCCCAGCGCTGGATCGGTGTATCCGACGCTGCAGATGCTCGCCGACGAGGGCCTCATCTCCGCTGAAGAGTCGAACGGTCGCAAGACGTACGCGCTGACGGACGCGGGCGGCGAAGCCGTGGCTGCGGGCGAGGCGAAAGCTCCCTGGGATACGGCTTCGGAAAGCGCCCCCAAGCGTCACGGAGCCCTCGCCCAAGCCGGCTTCGAACTAGCACAGGCGGCCGCACAGGTCGGCCGGTCAGGGAACACGGAGCAGGTTTCCGAGGCGGTCGAGGTGCTCGAAGAGACGCGTCGACGCCTGTACAGCATCCTCGCCCAGGGCTGAGCGGGGTGTCGTTCGAGGCCTCGAGCGGCGACCTCCCGACTGAGATCGACCAGGCCCGCTATCGACGCATTCTGAGGTTCGCTTCGCGCCACCTCGCGCACGCGTGGTGGTACGAGCTCGTGCTGCCGCGATTCGGTCTCCAGCGGATCGCGGAGCGCACCCGAGCGCGTCGAATGCGGCGATTTGCCCGGGCGTTTCACGGTCTCGCAATCGAGCTCGGCGGGCTCATGATCAAAGTCGGTCAGTTCATGTCGTCGAGGCTGGACGTCTTGCCGCCGGAGATCACGGCGGAGCTCGAAGGGCTGCAAGATGAAGTTCCTGCTGAAGCGTTCGAAGACATCCGCAGGCTCGCCGAGGCAGAGCTGGGGGTCTCGCTCTCCACGGTGTTCCCAGAAATCGATGCTTCGCCACTCGCGGCGGCCTCGCTCGGACAGGCACATGCGGCGGTACTCGCTCCCGCGTTGGCAGCTGACGTCGGATTTTCGCGGTCGGTGCTCAAGGTGCAGCGGCCGGGAATCGACGGCATCGTCGCGGTCGACCTCGCTGCGCTGCGCAAGGTCGGTCGGTGGTTGAGCCATGTGCGCCTGGTCTCCCGACGCGTCGACATGCCCTCCCTCGTCGAAGAGTTTGCTGCCACTAGTCTCCAGGAAATCGACTATCTGCAGGAGGCGGCGAACGCGGAGCGCTTTCGCGAGAACTTCGCCGAACACTCTGGCGTCGCCGTACCCGAGGTCGTCTGGGAGCGCACCAGTCGTCGGGTGCTCACGCTCGAAGATGTCTCGGCGATCAAAGTGTCTGACGTTGACGCTCTGCGTGCGTCGGAGATCGACCCTCACGAAGTAGCGTTGCGTTTCGCATCGGTCATGTTCGATCAACTCTTCACACACGGCTTCTTCCATGCCGATCCGCATCCCGGGAACGTGTTCGTCACACCGAGTGAGACTGGTGAGCCAGGGGAGTGGCGTCTCACCTTCATCGACTTCGGCATGATGGGTGAGGTGCCTTCCGGCACCCGAGGCGCGCTGCGCTCGCTGCTCGTTGCAGCAGCCACGCGCGACGGACGCGGTCTTGTGGCGGCGATGCGCGAGGTTGGCGTGCTCCTGCCCAGTGCGGATGCTTCCGAGCTGGAGCGAGCCATGACGCAACTCTTCGCCCGATTCGGCGGAATGGGCTTCGCCGAGCTGCGCGACGTCGACCCGCGTGAATTCAGCGACTTCGGTCACGAGTTCAGCGACGTGATCCGGACGCTTCCATTCCAGCTTCCCGAGAACTTCCTGCTTATCATTCGGGCGATCTCCCTGACCTCTGGGGTGTGCAGCACCCTCGATCCCGAATTCAATCTGTGGGACGCGATCGAGCCGTACGCCCAGCAGCTCATTCGTGAGGAGCGCGGCAACGTGGTCGGCGATGTCGCCAGCCGCGTTCTGGAAGCCGCCCGAGCTCTCGTGGTACTGCCGTCACGCCTCGGCGCCACACTCGACCGGATCGATAGCGGCGAACTCGAGGTGCGCACGCCGCAGCTTGAACAGCGCGTGGCTCGGGGTGAAACGAGGCGGCGGAGCCAGACCCCGGCGATCCTCTTCGGATCGTTCCTCATCGGTGGTGCGTTGGTTCGGGACGCCGATGTGGCCCTCAGTACCACCTTGCTCCTGGTGTCGCTCGTGCCGCTTGGCGCGCTTGCACTGAATGCGCTTCGGCGGCATTAGCGTGTGTTGTTCGCGCCGCATCCGGGTGCGCGTTCTGCGAGACTGGAGCAATGGCTTCTGATACGTCGTCGGATGACCGCGCTCACGATATCGAAGTTGCGCTCGGCAGCAATGAGCTGGTGATTCGCAACCGATACCAGGTGCTCAGCTTTGTCAACGACATCGGGATCGGTGTGCTCTTCGTCGTGGGGAGCCTGCTGTTCCTGCGAGAAGCGACATCGCTCATCGGAACCTGGTTCTTCGTTTTCGGCAGCGTGCAACTCCTCATCAAGCCGGGTATTCGGCTGTCGCGCCACGTGCATCTGAAGCGTTTCGATACTGAGAGGCAACGCAAGCGCATCTTTGACGAATGATCGAGTGATCTCGGCAGCATCCACGGACGCCCTTCTAAGTGTCAAGCAGCAATCTGGGTCTGATTGATCACCTCGGTTCTCGCTCTGAGTACGTAGAACATTTCCCGCGCCAAGTATCGTTTCACAGATCTGAGCGCTTCCATCTTCGAGTGCCCTTCAGATAGCTTCTTCGCCACATAGTCCTGGGTGCGCGGGTCAGTTCTGAGTCTCCCGATCGCGATGATGTGCAGGGCAGAGTTTGCTTGCCTGTCGCCACCCCTGTTCAGTCGGTGACGATGCGTCTT
>NZ_JBFBML010000005.1:0-195099 GCF_040687075.1 Leucobacter sp. NPDC077196 | reverse complement strand
CGTGCGGGGGGGCACACCCTTGGGGCGTGCCCCCCCCCCCACCCCCACGAAGAGTGACCCCGCTCGCAGATGTGTGGGTGGGCGGTCCATCGCATCGCAACAATCGTCGCTCACACCGAAACAACGAGCCGCATGAGGCGCAACCTGTCCACAACTTCGGTCAGGCGCGTGGCACCGCCACGCAGACGACAAGTCTGGAGAGGTGTCACAACGCAAGAACATCCCCATTGCCCCAGGCGTGTACCGCGCATCCGAGATCATTGCCACAGGTACGTCATCGAACCGACTTCGAGCGAACGATGTGCGCCGTATCGGGTACGGCCTCGTGGTGCACCCCGACTACGAACTCGACCAGTTCAGCTACCGAGACCGCTGCATAGCGGTCGGACAAACGCTCAGGCCTGAGCATTTTCTGTCTCGGAGGTCTGCGGCCGCGGTCTACGGCATTCCGTGCCCTCAGCCGCCGAAAGGACGAGTCGACGTCGGGTCCTTTTCGCCGCACCGCGCCCCTCGCCACCGGCTCATTCACGGCCATCGTGTGAAATCAGGCGGTCTGCTCTGGGCTGTGCAAGATGAGCTCACCCTTCCCTCGCCTGCCGACGTATGGTGCCAAATCGCGGCCGTCGTATCGCTCCCTGAACTCGTAGCTGCCGGAGACTACCTGCTGTCTGGTGAGCGGCTTCCCGACAGCGGCGGTGCGCGGACACCGTCGCTCTGCACCCCGAGCGAGCTCACGATCGCTCGTTCCCGTCATCGCAACACACTCGGAGCGCCAGCACGTCACCGTGCAATCGGACTGCTGCGCACCCCCGTCGATTCCCCTCCGGAGAGTTTCATCAGATTGATCCTCGCGGACGCGGGCTTCGATGAGCCCGTCGTGAACTGTCCAGTCGCCACGCTGCATCGGGTATTACACGCCGACCTCGGGTACCCAGACCTCCGCATCGCTATCGAATACGAAGGCGGCTATCACTTCTCGAGCGATCTCCAGCTGCGTCGCGATGCGATACGACGCAAACAAATGGTGAACGCCGGTTGGACGGTCATCGTCGCGATGGACGACGATGTCACTGACGCATCGACGCTCATCGCGGCGCTCGCAGAGGCGGTCGGGCGTGCTCGCGCCCAACTGAACTGACTGCGCCACTCCCCCATAAGCGGAGCGGGGTCACTCTTCGTGCGTGTCGCTGGTCCAACACGCACGAAGAGTGACCCCGCTCGCAGATTGCAGCGGCAGCGGCAGAGGCAGCGGCAGCGGCAGCGGCAGCGCTGCGCCGCTAGTGGTGGACGGGGTGGCGGCGCTCCAGCGCCGAGCCCTCGACGTCGACGTTCGGGATGATGCGGTCGAGCCACTTCGGCAGCCACCACGCCCCGCGCCCCACGAGGTGCATCAGCGCGGGCACGAGCAGCATCCGCACGACGATCGCGTCGAGCAGCACGCCGAGCGCCAGGCCGAAGCCCATCGACTTGATCATCACCGAATCCGACGCGATGAAGCCGCCGAACACGGCCACCATGATGATCGCCGCCGCGATGACGACCGTGCGCCCGGCCCGGAACCCCTGCGCCACGGCAAGCTTCGCCGGCGCACCGTGGGCGTAGGCCTCGCGCATGCCGGTGGCCAGGAAGAGCTGATAGTCCATCGCGAGCCCGAAGAGGATACCGACGAGCAGCACGGGCAGGAAGCTCAGGATCGGGCCGGGGTTGTGCACGCCGAGCCACTCGCCGAGCCAACCCCACTGGAACACCGCGGTGACGGCGCCGTAGGTGGCGAACAGCGACAGCACGAAGCCTCCGGTCGCGATGAGCGGCACCACGAGCGACCGGAACACCATCACCATGATGAGGAACGAGAGCCCCACGACCACGACGAGGTAGAGCGGAAGCACGTCTTGGAGCCCCTCGGAGATGTCGATGTTGATCGCGGCCTGACCGGCAACGCCGAGCGCGATGTCGCCGTCGATCGGCGGCAGCTCGCGCAGGTCGCGCACGAGCGTTTCGGTCGACAGGCTGTTGGGGCCCTCGACGGGCACCACCTGGAACGCGGTGAGCCGATTGTCGTCCGAGACGGCGACCGGAGCCACGGCGTCGATGTCGTCCATGGAGGCGAGCTCGCTCGCAACTGCGAGCTGCGCGTCCAGGACCCCGTCGTCGTCGAGCCCTTCCGGCAGGTCGGCGGTGATGAGCAGCGGGCCGTTCGCGCCTTCGCCGAACGCCTCGTTCGTCAGCACGTACGCCTGGTATGCCGTGGACCCCTCGGCCTCCGAACCGCCGTCTGGCAGCCCCAGACGCATTGACATCGAGGGAATCGCGATGACCAGGAGCACCACCGTCGCGATGATCGCTGTGAGGATGGCTCGCACGTTGGTCATGGGCTTCAAGCCGCGATTCGCGTCGGGGGCGGTGCCCGCTGCGGCGCCGAGCTCAGCGCCGGCTTCGCCGGTGGCTGCGAGCGATGCTCGCGCGCGTGCCTTCTTGCTCAGCAGTCGCGTGCCGGCGAGACCGAGCAGCGCCGGGGTGAGGGAGATCGCGATGAGCACCGCGACGGCGACGCTGACGGCTCCGGCGGTGCCCATGAGACCGAGGAAGGGAATGCCGGTGATGTTGAGTGCGAGCAGTGCGACGACGACCGTCGTGCCCGCGAACACAACCGCGTTGCCCGCGGTGCCGTTGGCGAGACCGATGGACTCGACGACGCCTGCGCCCTGCAGCATCTGCTTGCGGTGCCGGTAGAGGATGAAGAGCGAGTAGTCGATGCCGACCGCGAGGCCGAGCATCACCCCGAGAATCGGGGTGACGGAGGCCATCTGCGTCACCCCGGAGAACGCCAGCGTGGCCATCGCTCCGATGCCGACGCCGACGAGCGCCGTGACGATGGGGAACGCGGCGGCAAGGATCGAACCGAGCACCACGATCAGCACGATGGCCGCGATGACGACGCCGACCGCCTCGCCCACGCCGAGGATCTCGGGCACGCCCTGTGAGATGTCGGTGGAGATCGCCACCTCCACGCCGTCGATCGCGGTCCCCTCGAAGTGCTCGACGACGGCGTCCTTCGTCTCCTGCGAGAGATCGAGCCGCGGCTCGGAGAAGGAGACGTTCACGAGCGCGGTCGCACCATCGTCTGAGACCACGCCGATGTTCTCGGCGTACGAGGCGAGTTCGGCGCCCTTCTCGAGCTGCTCCTGGTTCTCGTCGAGCTCGGCGATGCCGGCATCGAGCTGCTCCTGCTGCGCGTCGAGCTCGGCGTTGCCCGCGTCGAGCTGCTGCTGCTGGGCTTCGAGGGCGGCGAGCTGGGGCGCCCGCATCTCCTCGGGCATCTCGATCGCGGCGAGCTGCGCGCCGGCCGCATCGAGCTGCGCCTGCCCCTCGGCGATCTGCGCCCTGGCGGCTTCGAGCTGCTGCTGGCCGGCCTCGGCCTGCGCACGCCCGTCGTCGATCTGCTGGCGGCCGTCGACGATCTGCTGTTGCTGGTCCGCGAGCTGCTGCTGCGCCTCGAACGGGTCGATCACGTCGGCCACGTCGGGCAGGTCTTTCGCGCGTTCGGCCAGATCGGTGATGTCGGATCGCTGGGCGTCGGTCAACGGCGCCCCGTCCTCCGAGTGGAAGACCACCGTTCCCGAGGCTCCGCTGAAGTCGGGGAGCGACTGCTCGAGCTCCTCGAGCACTTCGCCCGAGGCGGTGCCCGGCACATCGAAGCTGGAGCTCAGGCCTTTGAACCCGACGAGGAACCCGCCGACCGCGATGCCGAGAATGACGACCCACGCAAGAATCACCGTCCAGGCGCGCCTTGCGGCGAACGTTCCCAGACGGTGCAGCAACTCGGCCATGCAATCTCCCCACATCGTGCGGCGACCGCAGCTGAAGGGCCGCCATCGTCGTCGACCAGCAGGGGCTAAGATAACACGGACCGTCTCGTCTTTACTGAATGGAGTGCTCGTGGCAGCGTCATCCCGCAGCGGCCCGGTGCGCAGCGAGGCCGCACGCCAGGCGATCCTGCAGGCAGCCGTCGAGATGCTCGCGGAACGCGGCTACGACCACCTCGCGATCGAAGGCATTGCTTCGCGTGCGGGCGTCGGCAAGCAGACGATCTACCGGTGGTGGAAGTCGAAGAGCGCGATCATCGCCGAGGCCCTGCTCGAGGGCATGATCCTCGCAGAACGGCTCGAGGTGCCCGACACGGGCGATGTGCGCCGGGATCTGACCGCGTGGCTGCGCGCTGTCGGCGAAGTGCTGCTCAGCCCGCAGGGCGAGAGCCTGGCGCGCTCGTTGATCGCAGCGGCGACCGACAACGCCGATGTCGGTCAGCGTCTCCGCGACGTGATCGCGGGATCGGGATCCGGCGCGCTCTCGACGCGCCTCACAGCCGCGCTCGGAAGCGAACCGCATCTGCCGCCGGGCGCTCCGGTCGACGACATCTCCGAGGCACTCGTCGGGGCCCTCCTGCTCCGCGCGCTGAGCCGCACCCCGCTCGACGACGACGCGATCGCGGCTCTCGTCACCGTCGCCGTGGGCCCGCCGCGCCCCTGAACCGCTACGCCGCCAGGCGCTTCGCGAGACGATGCTCGAGCCCGAGCCGCACGCCGGCCCACTCGGGCTCGGTGATCGAGAACACGACCGTGTCGCGCTGGTACCCCGCGGCCAGCCGGAGGTGCGCGCGCAGAATGCCGTCCTGCTTCGCCCCAAGCCGGGCGATCGCTGCGCGCGACTGGTGATTGTTATGGTCGGTGCGGAACTCGACGGCGCTGCACCCCCACACCTCGAATGCGTGCCGCAGCATCAGCAGCTTCGATTCGGGATTGGTGCCGGTTCCCTGCGCACTGGCGGCGTTCCACGTCGACCCGATCTCGACGCGCGGCGTGAGCGCATCGATGTTCATGAAGGTCGTCATGCCGATGATCGCGCCCGTGTCAGTGCGGCGTGCGGTGAACGGGAGCATCGAACCCTCCTCCTGCAGCCTCAAGCGACGGCGGATCTCGGTCTCCATCTCGTCGGGAGCCGGAATCGCCGTGTACCAGAGCTTCCACAACTCCCCGTCGGAGCTCGCCGCGGCGAGCCCCTCCAGGTGGTCGAGCGAGAGGGGGTCGAGCGTGACGAGGGAGCCGCTGAGCGTGCCCGGGTGATCGAGAGCCATGCCCTCATTCTCCTCGCAACGCCCTCCCTTGGGCGAGCGGGACGGGCGCGGGGGCCTACCGTGTCGGCGACGCCACGCGCGCCGATATACCAGCGAGCAAGAGATCGAGGCCCCGGTCGAACAGTCGTCGGTTGCGCTCGGCACCGGATGGGTGATCCGCGAGCAGCCCGCTGAGCACATCACCGGCGCTCGACGCATCGAGGATGGTGTCAGGCGAGAGAGTGTCGAGTGCTGCGCCGAAGGTGAATGCGTCGATCACCTCGATCGTGGTGAGCAGTTCGCTCGCCGGAAGCCCCGCTTCTGCGAGCGCGTCGGCGAGCGCGTTGTAGAAGCGCATCACGTCCGGCTCGTCGATGACGGAGGTGACCATGTACTGGAGCACCCGGGGGTGGTCGGCGTACATGCGCCACGTGCGCTCGACCTCGAGGCGGATGCGCTGCTCCCACCCCGACCCATGCGGCACGTCTGCGAGGTATCGGGGCACGAGCACCTCGCGCATCGCTCGGATCACGCCATCGCGTCCGTCGACGTGGTGGTAGAGCGACGACACGCTGACGCCGAGCTTCTTCGCGAGCGGCACCAGCTGGAGTTCGCGCCCCGACTCGGCGAGTTCGATGGCCGCACGCCCGATGATCTCGCGGCTGAGCCGTGCGGTCTTCGGTCGCGCCACAGTGCCCCTCCTGCCCCTCCTGAATGCCCCGCCCAGCGGGCCGTATTGACAGATCCTCCCACATCGGGAGACCATGTAGGCGGTTAAACCGAAACTGATTCGGTTATGTACGGAACCGGCGATGCAGCCGGAGAAACGAGTTCACGTGTCTCGCACGCAGATCGACGCCGATCCTAGACTCCCACTGACCCTGCGCAACGGCAGCGCGACCTTCCTCATCGCGCTCGCGAGCCTCATGATGGCGAACCTCGCGCCGTTCATCATCACCGCGCTCGACTCGCTCGGCTTCGACGCCGTCGCATCGGGAAACATTCTCACCTGGGCACTGCTCGCCTCCGCCGTCGTCGGTCTCGGCACCGGCCGCATCGCCTCCGGTCGGCTCCGCCGCCCCCTCGCGATCGCCGGGCTGATCATCGCCGTCGTCGCCTTCGGCGCCGCCGCGCTCGTGCCCGCCACGCCCGTCATCGTGACCGGGCTCATCGTCGGCGGTGCAGGCGTTGGCGCGGCCATCTCCACCTCAGGCGCCGCGATCGCCGCTCTGCGCAACCCCAACCGCATCTCCGCGACGAGCGGACTCGTCAACCGCGCGCTGATCACGGTGATTCTCGCGGTGATTCCCTTGATCGGGATCACCCAGGGCAGCGTGTTCGGCACGCTCGCGCTGATCTCGCTCGTCGGGCTCGCGCTCGCCGTCTGGTTGCCGAACGCGCCCGAGCACGCGGCCCCGGTCGACGTGACCCAGAGCCTGCAGATCGCCGAACCCCGGCGCATCACTATCGCCGGCATTGCGATCCTGTTCCTCTTCCCGATCTGGGGCACGAGCGAAGACGCGATCTGGACCATGGCTCCCGTGCTCGGCGATGCGCTCGGCATCGACGAGCAGTCGCTCGGTTTCACGCTCAGCCTCTCGGCCGCCGGCGGCATACTCGGCATGCTCATCGCCGCGGTGATCGGCAACCGCTTCGGGCGGGCCTGGCCGCTGGCCATCGCGCTCGTGATCGGCGGCGCGCTCAAGATCTGGACCGGCGTGACCGCTGATCCCGTCACGTTCGCCGTGCTCATCATCGCCGTGAGCTCGATCTACGCCTTCGCGTTCGCGCTGTTCATCGCCACGGCGGCCGGTCTCGACGCGCGCGGCCGCTGGTCGGGCCCGCTGCTCGGCGCCTATCTCGTCGGATCCAGCTTCGCGCCGCTCATCGGCGGCGTGCTGATCGAAGGCATCGGGATCGCACCGTTCACGCTCATTACCGGTATCGTCAGCTTCGTGGTGATCGTTCCCATGGTGTTCGTCGCCCGCGTGTCGACCGGCGCCGAGCGCGCGCTCGCCCGGTCTGCTGCGCGCGACGCCGAACCCGTGAGCGCCTAACGGCCCGAAGCCCGCACCCCGCACCCGCACCCGCACCGAAAGCGAGCCCTCATGTCGGTCCCCACCACCGTCTACCGCAACGCCGTCGTCTTCACCGGACCAGCAGACACCGCTCCGCTGGAGAACTTCGCCGTCGCGGGAGAACACTTCATCGCCGTCGGCGACCTGGAGTCGGTGCGCGCAGCCGCGGGGCCTGATGCCCGGGAGATCGACCTCGCCGGCGCGTTCGTCACGCCCGGGATCACCGAGGGCCACGCGCACATGCTCATGCTCGGCGAAGCACTGGGCAAGGTGCAGCTGCGCGACGCCGACTCGGTCGCCGAGGTGCAGCGCCGCCTCGCCGCCGCCCGCGAGGCGAACCCCGATGCCGTGAAGCTCACGGGCGTCAGCTGGCGCTTCGACATCTTCGGCGAGGGCGAGCGCCCCACCGCCGCGATGCTCGATGCGGTCGTCGCCGATGTTCCGGTCGTACTCGACGCCAACGATCTGCACTCCGTCTGGGTGAACACCGCAGCCCTTGACGCCATGGGCATCACCCGCGAGACCCCCGACCCGGTCGGCGGCGAGATCGTGCGCGACTCCGAGGGCAACGCCACAGGCTTCCTGCTCGAGACAGCGGCGGTGAAGTACGCCTGGAGCTACCTGGAGTCGATGGCGACTGATGAGGATCGCGACCGCTTTCTCGGCAACGCGTTCTCCGCATATCTCGAGACCGGCGTCACCGGGTCGACGGAGATGTCGTTCGGGCAGGCCGAACTCGCGACCTACAGCCGCATGCTCGACCGCGATGGATGGCTGCCCTTCCCCGTGAACGCGCACTGGCTGCTCACCGCATCGGGCGACCTCGACACCGACCTCGCCGAGATCGCAGAGGTCGCGCGCATTCGCGATGAGGTCGCCGAGAAGTACGGCGACCAGTGGCTGCGCATCGTCGGCGTCAAGTTCATTCTCGACGGCGTCATCGACGCCTGCACCGCCGCGATGCGGGCACCGTACGCGAACGGCGCGCTCCCCGGCCCGATTTGGGAGCGCGAGTTCGCCCTGCCCGTCGCCGTCGCGGCAGACGCGGCCGGGCTGCAGTTCGCCCTGCACGCCATCGGCGACGAGGCGAGCACCATCGCGCTCGACATGGTCGCCGAAGCGGAACGGGTGAACGGCCCCCGCGCCGATCGCCGGGCCCGCGTCGAGCACCTCGAGTACGTCGCCGACGACACCATCGCGCGCATGGCCGAGCTCGGCGTTACCGCATCGATGCAGCCGGTGCACTGCGACCCGGCGGTGCTCGACAACTGGCAGGCCGTGCTCGGCGACGAGCGGGCAGTGACCGGCTTCCCGTGGCATAAGTTCCGCGAGGCCGGCGTGCGCCTCGCCCTCGGCACCGACGCCCCGACGGCGCCGCACGAGGCAGCCGACAACCTCTTCATCGCGCTCACGGCGCAGTCAGTGCTCGAGCGCGACCGCGCGCCCTACCAGCCGGAGCGCGTCTTCACCCCGCCGCAGGCACTCGAGGCGTTCACCGTCGGCGCCGCGTACGCCACCGGTCGCGACGATGAGCTGGGCACCATCGCCCCGGGGTACCGCGCCAACTTCGTGGTGTGGGCGGCGAACCCGCTCGTCGAAGCCCCCGAGCTGCTCCTCGGAGCATCGGCGGTGCTCACGGTCGTCGACGGCGAGGTGGCGACGGCCGGCTGATCCCGCACCTCTGATCCTCGCGTCAATAGACTGGACTCGTCGTCGATCAGCCGAGGAGGCCCCAATGACGGAGCGCGAACACGCCGCAGCCCATCTCGATCTCGACGAGCTGGATCGCAAACTCATCGCCGCGCTCCAGGTTGACGGCCGCACGCCCTTCAGCAGCCTCGCCCAGGATCTCGGCGTTTCGGCGTCGTCGGTACGGTATCGGGTGCAGCGCCTGCAGGACAGCGGGCTCTTCCAGATCGTCGGGATCGCCAATCCGCTGAACATCGGGTTCGACCGCCTCGCACTCATCGGCATCAAGTGCGAGGCTGGCACCGCGCCCGGGGTGTGCGAGGCGCTCGCAGCACTGCCCGAGACCAGCTACGTCGTGCTCACCAGCGGTGGGTTCGACGTGATGGTCGAGGTGGTGTGCCGCGACATCGAGCACTACACCAACCTCATGTTCAGCACCCTGCAGCAGGTGCCCGGCGTCGTCTCGACCGAGTCCTTCTTCGTGTTGAAGGCGCACAAGCTCGCGTACGGCTGGGGTGTCGGCGACGGCGCGTGACCCCGACGCGCGTTCAGCGCGCTCCCTGGCGCGGGCACCGCCGAGACAGCAGAATGGGCAGATGAGCATCACGGGAGAGCGCGTCGAGTTCGACTTCGTCGACGCACACGGTGTCGAGATCCGCTGCTACGAGTGGCGTGCGTCCGATGCGGTCGGCATCGTGCAGATCTCCCACGGCATCGGCGAGCATGCGCTGCGCTACGACGCGTTCGCGCGCCACCTCGCCGACATCGGGTTCACCGTCGTCGCCGACGACCACCGCGGTCACGGCGAGACGGGGCGCCGCCAGCACGAGGGCGACCTCTCCCGCCTCGGCCGGCTCGGGCCCGGCGGGCTGCTCGCCGCCGAAGCGGCGGTGCGGCAGCTGGCTGAGATCGCGCGCGAGCGGCACCCCGGCTTGCCGCTCGTCGCCTTCGCGCACTCGTGGGGCTCGCTCATGGCCCAGCGCATCATGAACGAGCACCCGCGCACCTGGGACGCCGTGGTGCTCTCGGGATCCGCCTTCCGCACCTTCCGCCACATGGAGAGCGGCAATCTCAACGCGAAGTGGGCCTCACCCGAAGCAAACGGGTTCGAGTGGCTCAGCCGCGACACCGCGGTCTCCGAGGCGTTCGCGAACGATCCCCTGTGCTTCGAGGCCGACATCCTACGGCTCTTCGGCGTCGCCGATGGGTTGCGGTTATTCGGCAAGCCCGCATCGGGCCTCGCGCCTGACGTGCCGATCCTCATCGTCTCCGGATCGCACGATCCCCTGACGCGCGGCGACGGTCTGCGTCTGCTCGCCGAGGCGTATCGCGCGAAGGGCGTGCGCGACGTGACCGTCAAGATCTACGCCGACGCCCGGCACGAAATCTTGAACGAGACGAACCGCGACGAGGTGTTCGCCGACGTCGCGACGTGGATTCAGGAGCGCGTCGCGAGCGACTGACCTCACGCGTCGCAGCAGGCAGTGTCGCAACGTCGCCCACGGGCGTACTCTGAAGTCATGAGCATGCACGGCGAGTACAAGGTTCCTGGCGGCAAGCTAGTCGTCGTCGATTTCGAGGTCGTCGACGATCGCATCACCGACTTCCGCCTCTCCGGCGACTTCTTTCTGGAGCCCGATGATGCACTCGGCTGCATCAACGAGGCGATCGAGGGGCACCACCCGAACGGAACGATCGAAGAGTTCTCGACCGCGATTCACCAGGCCCTCCCGAGCGAGGTGCACCTGCTCGGGTTCACGCCCGACTCGGTCGGCGTCGCGATCCGCCGCGCCGTCACCGGCGCCGCGCACTGGCGCGATTACGACTGGCAGATCGTGCACGAACCGCCCATCGCCCCCGTGCTGAACGCCGCCCTCGACGAGGTGCTCACCGCAGCCGTCGGCGAGGGGCTCCGGGGGCCGACGATGCGCATCTGGGAGTGGAACGCGCCAGCCGTGTTCATCGGCAGCTTCCAGTCGGTGAAGAACGAGGTCGACGAGGAGCAGGCCGCAGCGAGGCACGCCCAGATCGTGCGCCGCATCTCAGGCGGCGGCGCCATGTACATGGAGCCGGAGGCCTGCATCACCTACGCGCTCTACGTACCGGGCGAGCTCGTGCGGGGCATGAGCTTTGCCGACTCGTACGCGTACCTCGACGAATGGGTACTCGAGGCGCTGAAGTCGCTCGGCATCGACGCGGTGTACAAGCCGCTCAACGACATCACGAGCCCGCACGGCAAGATCGGGGGCGCGGCTCAGAAGCGCCTCGGTTCGGGGGCGGTGCTGCACCACGTGACCATGGCCTACGACATGGATGCGGGAGCCATGACGCAGGTGCTGCGCATCGGGCGCGAGAAGCTCTCCGACAAGGGCACCGCGAGCGCTGAGAAACGCGTCGACCCGTTGCGAAGCCAGACTGGCCTGCCGCGCGAAGAGATCATCGAGCGCATGATCGAGGTCTTCAAGCGTCGGCATGGCGGCACTGACGGTGAGGTCACCGAGGGCGAGTGGGACGCCGCCGAGCGTCTGGTCGAGAAGAAGTTCTTGACGGAGGAGTGGATCCGCCGGGTGCCGTAGGGCGCAGCCTGCGCCGGGCAGTGCGCCACCGTCACCCCAGTGGGAGGCGAGCGCGCACGGCGAACCCGCCCGCAGCGGTGGCACCTGATGTGACGGTTCCGCCGAGGGCTTCGATGCGTTCGCGCACCCCGGCAAGGCCGAGACCGGAGCCGGGCGCGAGGTGCTGCGCACTCGTCGTGTCCGCCGGGCCGTTGACCACCTCGACCTCGAGCACATCGGCATCGGATCGCACCGAGACGGCGATCTCCGACCCGGGCGCATGACGCATCGCATTGCTCAGCGTCTCCTGCACCATCCGAAACGCGGTCAGCCCGAGCGCCGGCGCGAGCGACGACGAAGCGCTGCCCGACCCCTCGAGCCCCTCGACCCCCTCGACAACGAGTGCGATCGGCACTCCGGAGCGGCGGGTCGACTCGATGAGCGACGGGATATCCGCGATCGACGGCTGCGGGGCGAGCGGCGCCTCGCGATCCTCATCGTTGGATCGCAACAGCGTGAGCAACCCGCGCATCTCGGCGAGCGCCTGCCGCGACGACCCGGCGATCGACGCGAATTCCCGTTCCGCGTCGTCACCGAGCTCCGGGAACCGGTACTTCGCGGTCGTCGCCTGGACGCTGATGACCGACATGCTGTGGGCGACTACGTCGTGCAGCTCACGCGCGATGCGGTTGCGCTCTTCGAGCTCCCGACGCTGAGCGCTCAGCCCGGCGCTCATGCGGCGCTCCTCGCGGAGGGCGCCGCGGTTCGCGAGCCACTGCCGCCCGAGCACGCCTGCGACGAGCATCACGCCCGAGACCGAGGCCGAGACGATGAGGTTGGCCCACCCGGCGCCATCGATGCCGCCCGGCAGTGCGGCGAGCGCACACGCCAGTTGCGGTGCGACCCACGCGGTCGCCGCCCACACCCAGTGCCGGCGCAGCGCGACGAGCAACACGAGCGCGGCTTGCACGAGGAGCGCCATGACCGGCCACGGCCACGGCCACGAGAGACCGGTGGCCGAGCTCGCCAGCACGGTGGATACCGCCGCGATCGCCTGCAGCGCGATGCCCGCCGCCGGCCAGCGAACGACGAGCACGACGGCGAGCGCCTGCCCCACCGCGATGAGCATCGCGATGGCGACGTGGATGCCGTAGAGCGACGCGAGCACCGGCCAGCCCACCGCGACGGCGACGATCGCGACGAACGCAGCCGCGATCCACGACCAACTCTCGGGAGACCACGACGATGCGGCGCTCGCCGGAGCAGACGCAGGTGCTCGGTTCGGGGCACTCGCCGCCGCGAGCTCGACTGGTGGCCGCGGCCCCACCGGCACCGCTTGCCCCAGCGCCGCAGTGGCCACGAGCACGTCCAGACGGGCGAGGCCGCGCAGCACCGCAGGCAGCAGCAGGAGGAAGACGACGCCGACGACGATGTTGAATCCGGCGTTCACCACGTGCGAGTGGGAGTAGGTGCCGGGCTCGGCCCCGGTCGCGGATTCGATGGCGATCCCGGGGAAGGTCTGTTCGTGAGGCGGCAGGAAGACGCCCCAGACCACGTACGTGAGCCCGCCGAGCGCTGCCGCCGTCCATGCGATCGCCAGCACGGCGCTCGCGGTGCGCAGCGGAAACGCGATGAGCGTCTCGAACGTGAGATCCGCCCAGCGGCGCGGTTCGGCGAGCACGCGCAATTGGCCGCGCAGGCCGGGCGACGGCGCCGCGTACTGCGCCGCTGGTAGATCGCCGCCCCAGCTGCGCACCCGCGCCCGCGAAAGCTGCGCCGCGCCCGAAGCGATGCGGAGTGTGAGTGGCAGCAGCACAGCCCCGATCCACACGATGAGCGTGCCGATCGAGAGCAGCGCGAGCGGCACGAGCACGACGAACGTCACGAGGGAGAGCACGAAGCCCGGCACGATGAGGGCGTAATCGCGACCCATGCCTGACAGCATGCGGGCAAAGCGTCGACTGCTGCCCAATGAGTCGTTCACCATGTCAGCTTCTCCTATTCTGAGGTGCGACGCCAACAGCATCGCGGTGTACGGGTGCTGCTGAGGCGGACGCGAAGCCCGGGTGATGGTGCGCGATGAGCAGAATGCCCGCCGCCGCGGCCCCGCCGCTCGTCATCAGCCCGAGCAGAGCGATCGGTGGCAGCGGTGCGTATTCGCCGAGCAGCAGGACGCCGACCCCCACGGCGACGAGCGGATCGAGCACCGTCAGCCCCGCGAGCACCGTCTCGGGCGGACCGCTCGCGTAGGCGGTCTGCACCAGCCAGAGACCGACGAGCGCGGCGGCTCCGAGAAGTGCGATGAGCACCCACATCGCACCCGGGGCGATGGCGCGTGCGCCGTGATCGCCGAGCGCCCCCGCTCCGTTCCCCTGCAGGATCACGACGCCTTCGACCGCCACCACGTGCATTGCGGCTGCGACGGCGCCGTACATCATGCCGGCGGTCACCACGCGGGAGAGGTGACCCGCTCGGCTCACCGCGACGAGCCCCCCGGCCACGATGCCGGCGCCCAGCGCCACCGAGAGCTGCAGCACCTGAGCATCAGCGGGGTGCGCTTCCCGGGTGAACCCGGCGCTGACGAGCACGAAGGCCATGACCGCGAGCACGGTGAGTGCGATGCCGGATGCCAGTCCGCGAGTGATCCGCAGCCCCGACGAACTTGCGCTGATGACGGCCGCGACGACGAGGGCGAGTGCGCCGACGGGTTGCACGACGGAGATCGGGGCGAGACCCAGCGCGACGACGTTGAGTGCGGTCGCGCCCACGATGACGGCGCCGCCGAGCAGCCAGAGCGGGGATCGCCACATCTGGAGGAGCCCGTCGGGGATCCGCGCGTTCGGGCTGGGCGGCGACGCCGGGTCGCGATGCATCGCGCCGAGCCGCACCGCGCGATGCTGCAGGTGCGTGCCGACGGCCAGGCCGACGGCGCCGACCGCGGCGAGAAGCACAGGGAGGAGGACCATGCGGTTCACCGTACGAGCCGCTCGCGCATCTGCGCGTCACCCTCAGGGGTCGACTCAAGTGGTACCTCCGGGTGATCCTTCCACTCGATCTTCTCGATACCATCGAGTTCATGGTGCCGTCAGACCGAGACAATGCCCCCGTGCGGGTGGCGATCATCGACGATCAGGCGATGGTGCGCCAGGGGTTCGGCGCGCTGCTCGACGCGCAGCCCGACCTCACCGTCGTCGGCAGCGGGTCGGACGGCAGCGAGGCCGTGGAACTGGTGCGGCGATCGCGGCCCGACGTGATCCTCATGGATATTCGCATGCCCCAGATGAACGGTCTCGACGCGACCCGGGCGGTGCTCTCGATGCCCGGGCTCGATCACCCGCGCGTCATCATGCTGACCACCTTCGACGCCGATGAATACGTCTTCTCGGCGCTGCAGGCCGGCGCGAGCGGGTTTCTACTGAAAGACGCGACCGCGGAAGACCTCATCGCGGCCGTCCGCGTCGTCGCCGCGGGCAACGCGCTGCTCGCGCCCTCCATCACGAGCAAGCTGATCGCCGACTACGTCGCGCGCCCGGCGCCCCGCGACACATCAGCGCTGCTCTCGCCGTTGACGGAGCGCGAGCTCGGAGTCATGAAGCTCGTCGCGGTGGGCAAGTCGAACAGCGAGATCGCGGAGCACCTGTTCCTCTCCGAGCAGACCGTGAAGACGCACGTGTCTCGGGTGCTCGGAAAGCTCGGATTGCGGGATCGCACGCAGGTCGTCATCGCCGCGTGCGAATCGGGGCTCGTCGGCGTCGGGCGCTGATCCGCCTCACTCCGCAGTTCGGCCGGTTCACCCGGGCGAGTGACGCGGAGCGGGCCACCCCGCTTCTACCGTCTCTCCTTGTACCCGATGCAAGGAGCCACCGTGACACTCGCCCACTCGCAGCCCGACCTGCTCGCGCTCGACGCCCCGACCTCACCGCTGCGGGCCGCCCCACTGACGGCGTTTGCGCGATCCGCCTCTCACCGCGACCCCACCGTCGATGCGGTGCGCGCCGGCGCTCTGCTGATCGTCGTCGTGCTGCACGCCCTCATGGTCGGCGCGCAGATCGCACCGACCGGGGCGCTGCGCACGAGCGTCGCACTCTCGGGAGAAACCTGGTTCGTGCCGTTGACGTGGGTGCTGCAGATCATGCCCCTCTTCTTCATCGCCGGCGGATTCGCCTCACTGTCGCAGTGGCGGCGCATGCGCGATCGCGGTGCAAGCGCCGCCGAGTACGTCACCGCACGCACGCGCCGCCTGGCCGTGCCCGCGATCCTCATGATCGGATCGGTCGGCGGAGCGCTGCTGCTCGCCCGAGCACTCAGGGCGGACGCCGCCCTCATCGACGAGGCGAGCCTGCGGATCGGCCAGCCGCTGTGGTTTCTCGCGACCTACTTCGGAGTCACCGCGCTGGTGCCGGCGATGGCGTGGCTGCACGACCGGATCCCGCTGATCACCGTGTTCGCGCTCGCCTGCGGCGTCTTCATCGTCGACGTGGCGCATGCGCGCCTCGGCGCGCCGGTCGGGTATCTCAACCTCGTGCTCGTCTGGCCGCTCATGCAGCAACTCGGATTCCTGATGCGCGACGGGCTGTCGTTCGCCGTGTGGCGTCGGCGGGGCCTGGTCATCGGCCTTCTCGCGTCGCTGGCGCTGCTGCTCGCGTTGATCGGGCGCGGATGGTCACCCGACATGCTCGTGAATCTCAACCCGCCGACGACGGCGATCATGCTGCTCGGCACGGCGCAGTTCTTCCTGCTGCAGCTGCTGCGCCCGTTGCTCGTCTCGCTCACTCGCGGGCCGCGCTCGACGCACCTCATCTCACGGGCGAACGCGGCGGCGATGGGGGCATATCTCTGGCACATGCCCGTCATACTCGCGCTCGTCGCCCTCATGTGGAGCGCCGGCCTCCCCATGCCCGATCCGCACTCTGGAGCATGGTGGGCGACGCGCCCGCTGTGGCTGCTGGTGATCGGGTGCTGCGTGATCCCGCTGGCCGCTCTCATCGCGCCGCTCGAACGACGGATACTCGCTCGGCTCCAGGCGACGGCTACGGCGACTGGCTTCGGCAGCCGTGCCGGCATGCGCGGCTTGCGGAGGATGCGCGGGATGCGGGGCTGGTCGGCGTCGCTCAGCGTGCTGTGCGGCATCGGCGGAACCGCCAGCGCACTGCTCGCCGGGATCGCCTCACCCCTGCCCTACGCAGCCGCTCTCGCGCTGCTCGCACTCGGCCTTCACTTCGCCACACTGCGCCGGTGCCCCGCGCCGCTAGGGCTCGAGGATCACCTTGCCCGTCGTGGCCCGACCCTCGAGCGCCCGATGCGCTTCGGCCGCCTCGACCAGCGGAAAGCGGGCGCCGATGCGGAAGTCGAGCTGGCCGGCCTCCATCGCTGCGAAGAGCTCGCGATAGCGCCACGCACGCTCTTCGGCAGTGCGCACGAAGTGCCCCATCGAGGGTCGGGTGACCGACAGGGATCCCCCCGTGTTGAGGCGCTGCAGGTCGAAGGGCGGCACAGGCCCGCTCGCCGCGCCGAAGAGCACGAGTTCGCCGCGCACGCGCAGCGCCGCCAGCGAATCGTCGAACGTACGCGCCCCGACTCCGTCGTAGACCACCGCGACGCCCTCGCCATCGGTGAGCTCTCTCGCCCGTGCCGAGAAGTTGTCGTAGTCAAAGACCTCTGCGGCACCCGCACCGAGACTCAGCTCGCGCTTCTCGGCAGTCGACACTGTTGTGAACACCCGCACCCCGCGCGCGACCAGCAGCTGGGTGAGCAGCAGCCCGACTCCACCGGCTCCTGCGTGCACGACCACCGTCTCCCCTGCCCTGGGCTGCGCGGCCGAGGTGGCGAGATAGTGCGCGGTGATCCCCTGCAGCGGAATGGCGGCGGCGACGTCGGCCGCGATGCCCTCGGGCACGCGCACCGCTCGATCGGCCGAAACGACGAAGCGCTCGGCGTAGGTGCGCGAGGCCTCTGCTGTGGTGATCACGTCACCGGCTGTGTACCCCTCGACGCCGTCCCCGACCTCGAGCACCACGCCGGCGGCTTCTCCTCCCGGAGTGAAGGGGTACTCCACGGAGTAGATTCCGGATCGCTGATAGGTCTCGATGAAGTTCACGCCGACAGCGCGGGTCTGCACGAGCAGCTCTCCCGCGCCGGGCGCGGGGCTCTCGACCTCGGTGAACTGCAGCAGCTCTGGGCCCCCGGCCTCGGCAACGGTGATCGCGTGCATCTTCGTCATGATTTCAGCCTACGGTGATCGCCGGCTCAGCGCTGCACCGGGTCGTGGTTCGGCTGCAGCGACGCGAAATCGCTCCGTCGCGGCAGGCCCTCCCAGTCCCCGCTCATCGTGCAGGCGAACGCTCCCGCCGTCACGGCGGTCGTCACGCGCTGCTCCAGCTCCGCGCCGCCGACCAATTCGGAGAGGTATCCCGCAACGAACGCGTCCCCTGCACCCACGGTATCGACGACCTCGACGGGGATCGCCGCATGGTCGATGCGGGTGCCGCCGTGAAATACGGCGCACCCGCGCGCCCCCAACTTGATGACGACCTCGGTCGGCCCGAGTGCCTGCAATCCGCCCCCCAGCGCTTCGAGCGGGCGGTCGCCGAGCAGCAGTGCGGCCTCGTCATCGCCTGCGAAAACGATGTCGGCGAGCGGCACCAACTCGGCGAGCCGGGCTGCCGCGGCCTCCCGGCTCCAGAGCGCGGATCGGTAGTTCAGATCGATGGACACCGGCACGCCGGTGCCGCGCGCTCGACGCATGACGGATTCGACGGCCGCATCGGCGCTTTCAGACAGCGCGGGAGTGATGCCGGTGACGTGCACGAGTGCGGCCCCGGCGATCAGTGCATCTGACAGGTCGCTCGGCTCGAGTCGAGAGCCGGCGCTGCCCGTGCGGTAGTAGACGACACGCGAGGTGCCTGCGGTCGGGCGCTCCTTGAGCATGAGACCGGTGGGAGCGCCGGCATCCCGGATCGCCACGGTGCGCACCCCCTCAGCCCGCAGCTCGCGCGCGATCACGTCTCCGACGCTGTCAGCGCCGAGCCTGCCGCACCACACGGCATCCGTGCCGAGACGGCTCAGGCCGATCGCCACATTCGATTCGGCGCCGCCGAAGCCGAGTTCGATTGCGCGTTGCGTGATGAGTCTGCCGGCCTGCGTTTGGCGCACGAGGCCCATCGATTCGCCGAGGGTCAGCACGTAGGGCGCTGCACTCGGCCCGGGTGCAGTCGGCATCGTCACGCCCCCGTCCGTCCGAGATCAGCTCGCGCGACGAGCCCGGCATCGACGATGGACTGCTGCAGCGCATGCGCGCGCCGGGTCAGCTCGCCGAGGTCTCCCCCGTCGAACGCATCGCGCAGCAGCGGGCCTCCGGCGCTCACCGCACAGGCACCGGCGCGCAGCCAATCGAGCGCGGATTCCGCGTCCACGCCTCCCGAGGGGATCACCTCGATATCGGGGAACGGTCCGCGGAGGTCGGCGACGTACTTCGGCCCGAGCTTCGAAGCTGGGAACACCTTCACCGCCGTCGCACCGCCGCGCCACCCGGTGTGCAGCTCGGTCGGCGTGAAGCCGCCGGGATAGACGGGCACCTCAGCATCGACCGCGACGTCGATGACCCGCGTATCGGTCGTCGGGGTCACCAGGTACCGCGCACCGGCGGCGATCGCCTCCCGCGCCTGGCTCGTCTCGGTGACCGTGCCGACGCCGATCCGCGCGTCGTCGCCGAAGCGGCGAACGAGCATCGGCAGCTGGTCGATCGTGCCCGGAGTGCTGAGCGTCACCTCGACGAACCGCACGCCGCCCGTGAGCAGCGCATCGATCACGGGCGCGTATCCAGCTGCGGTGGGCGCTCGCAGTACGGCGATCACGGGGTTGGCGCGCAGTTCCGCGGGAACCCCTGTACGCTCGCGGGGACTCATCGCGCGAGCCATCCGCCGTCGACCGGGAGCACCGCGCCGTGGATGTACTCGGCATACGGCGTGCACAGGAAGACGACCGCGCTGGCGATGTCCTGCGGGCTCCCCCACCGGCCTGCGGGAATGCGATCGCTGAGCTGCGCGAAGCGCACGGGGTCTGCGAGCAGCGCCTCGTTCATCTCCGTTTCCACGTATCCGGGAGCGACCGCATTGACGTTCACGCCTCGGCCGGCCCACTCATTGCTGAGCGCCTTCACCAGTTGCGCGACGGCGCCTTTCGATGCGGCGTAGGCCGGCACGCGAAGCCCGCCTTGGAAGGTCAGCAGCGAGGCGAGCGTCACGATCTTCCCCGTCCCGCGCTCGACCATCCCCGCTCCGAAGCCCTGGCTGAGCTGGAACACCGCGTTCACATTGACCGCGAGCACCCGCTCGAAGTCGCCGAGGGGGAAGTCGACGGCGTCGTGCCTGATCTGCGTGCCGGCGTTGTTGACGAGGATATCGACGGCGCCGACCCGGTCGATCGCTGCATCGACGGAGTTCGGGTCCGCGAAATCGACCGCCACGTGCGCGAGCGTGCGCCCGCTCGCGTCAGCGATCGCGCGCAGTGCGTCCGAATTCGGGCCGCGTTGGAACGTGGTCACATCGGCACCGCTCTGCAGCAACGCGGCCGCGACGGCCTCGCCGATGCCGCGGGAGGCGCCGGTGACCACGGCCGTGCGCCCGGTGAGTGTCGCGTCGAACATCTCAGATCCTCTCGAGGTCGCGGGCCCGGAGATCGGCCTGGTTGACGACGTACGCGACCGGCCGCCCCTCGCAGACGTCGAGGATGTGCTCCATCGCGCGGCGCTTGAGCTCGACGAACGATTCCTCGCTGTACCACGCCGCGTGCGGGCTGAGCATGACCTGCTCAAACCGCTGCAGCGGATGCGTGAGCGGCAGGGGTTCCTCTTCGAAGACGTCGAGAGCCGCAGCGGCGACAACGCCTGAGTCGAGCGCGCGCACGAGCGCTTCCGTCTGCATCACGCCGCCCCGGCATGTATTCACGATCTTGACGCCCGGGCGCATGCGCGCGAATGCCGCATCGCCGATGAGGTGTCTGGTCTGCGCGATCAGCGGCAGGTGCAGCGAGATGAGATCGGCCTGCGCGAGCAGCTCGTCAGGCGCGACGACGTCGGTACCGTCCGGGGTGACGTCGCCTGCCGCGTACCTGGGATCGGTTCCGATGACACGGAACCCCAGCGCGCGCGCTTTCCGCGCCGTCGCTTCACCGATCAACCCGAGACCGTAGACCGCGAAGGTCGACGCCGAGAAGCGATGGAGCGGTCGTACCGGCGCGAGATCGGCGCTGCCGCGGCGCACGCCCTTATCGAGTGCCGGGAGCCCGCGCAGCAGCCCGAGCGCGTGCGCGATCGCGTGGTCGCTCACGTCCTCAGTGCCGTAGTCGGGCACATTGCAGACGGCGACTCCCCGCGCGCTTGCGGCGTCGAGGTCGACGGTATCGACGCCCACGCCGTATCTGCCGACGGCGACGAGCCCGGGCAGTCGCGAGAGCACCGTCTCGGTGACCGGGGCGTACTGGGTGAGGATCGCGGCCGCATCCGCAGCAATCGCGATCACGTCCTCCTCGCTCGTGCACTCGGCGAACTCGAGGTCGTACCCGTACCGGGCGGCGACCTCCCGCTCGATATCGACACTGCCGTGATCACAGTCGGTGATGACCACGCGACGACGTTGCTGCTGCATTGAAGCCCCCATCGGAGAACGAAATTTGAAACATCATTTCATAAAAGGCAGGGTTCGCCAACCGGAGATGCGCACGAAACGCTGCTGAAATCGTCGCCTGAGACGATGAAACGTGCTCGATCGACTACGCTCCAGGGGCGCCGAGCACCTGCGATACGCGTCGCGCGGCACGTGTGACGAGGTCGCCAAATCGACGCTCATCCTCCTCCGCCTCAACGCGTGCAGTAGGGCCGCCGAGACTCAGACCAGCGCACACGGCGCCCGAGAAATCGAAGATCGGAGCCGCAAAGCCGCGTATGCCCTCGCGGTTCTCGCCGTTATCAATCGCGTAGCCCCGTTCACGGGTGTGCGCGAGGTCGCGGTGCAGCGATTCGAACGTCGTCAGCGTGTTAGGGGTGCGCCCGGAGAGCGACTCCGGCAAGTGGCGCTGGCGCACATCGCTGGGCAACTGGGCGAGGATCGACTTGCCGATCGCCGTAGCGTACGCCGGAATCGAATCTCCGACCTTGCTGAAGATGCGGATGGGTTGGGGGCTATCGACGAGCTCGATGTACACGACATCTTTCCCGGAGAGCACTCCGAGGTGCGCCGTCTCGCCGGTCTCCTGCACGATGTCTCGCATGACGGGCAAAGCCGCTTTGCGCGTGTCGAGCCGGCTCAGGTACTCCGCACCGAGCTTCGCCGTGAGCATGCCGAGCGAGTACACCCCGAGATCCTCATCGAAGTGCAGCAGGTTGCGCCGAGCGAGAGTGAGGAGCATGCGCTGCGTCGTGGCCTTGCTGTACCCGAGGATGCCCGTGCACTCCGCAAGGGTGACACCCGGCCGAGGCGCCGACGCGATGTATTCAAGGATGTCGACCGCCTTCTCCAGGCTCTGCGTGCCAGTAACGCGCTCCGACGAGGTCAGTCCGCCAGTGGATATTACGCGCTCGGCCATTTCGGTCTCCGTCCTTCGATTCGGGACCCCGCTCCGTCGCGGAATCTCCTCACCGTGCCAATTTTACGAACCGGTCGCGCCGGTCGTTTCTATCTTGACATTATTTCAGAAGTTATGAGACAGTGTTTCAAATTTCAATTCGCAGGGTCGCACCGCAGCGCTCCGCCGAAAGGGCTGATATCTCATGACCGAGTTTCCCTTCAATCCGGTCACACTGCATGGAGTCGCGATGACGGCTCTCGGAACGAGCCCCGCGCCCAGTCGCGTCATCTCGGGCGCTCCGAAGGCGACCGAAACCATCCTCCACGAAGACGATCGCACCGAGATCGGCATCTGGGAGATCAGCCCCGGAAGCTTCCACTCCAGCAAGATCGGCGTCTCGGAGTTCATGTACTTCGTGAGCGGCGCGGGAACGATCACGCGCGAATCCGGCGAGGTCATCGAGATTCGCCCCGACGCTTACGTGTCGCTCCCCGATGGGTCTCACGTGGTCTGGAACGTCACCGAGACCTCGCGCAAGCTGTACGTCATCACTCAGACCGCCGTCTGATCCGAAGTATCTATAAGGATCAATGATGAGCCTCAGTACTACCGGGATCCCGACCGTTCGCCCGCCTCGGCGTTCGATCCTCGATCCCGTACGCCTTCCGAAGATCGCAATGGCAATCGCCGCTGCGGGCTTCTTCGTGATCTTCTTCTTCTGGCCGCTGCTCGACGTCGTTCTCCGCAGCATCAGCATCGACGGCGTCTGGGACTGGAGTCAGCCTCAGCTCACGCTCGATCACTACCTCACCATTCTGCAAGACGACTACCTGCACCTCGTCGAGTGGCGCACGGTCGTGCTCGCCGTGAACTCCACGTTGCTCGCGCTGCTCCTCGGCTTCCCGACCGCCTACTTCATCTCTCGTCTTCCCGGTCGCGCCGCGGGCATCGTGCTCCTGCTCATCCTGATCCCGTTTCAGGTCTCCATTGTCGTCCGACTCTTCGCCGTCACCTCGATCCTGAGCCCCAACGGTCTCCTGAGCCAGGCGAGCCAGGCTCTCGGCGGCGAGCGCTTCTCGCTGCTCTACACCCAGGGCGGCACTCTCGTCGGCACGGTGATGTATCTGCTGCCGTACATGATCCTCATCCTCTACTCGGGCATGACCGGCATCGACCACAACGTCATCCTCGCGGCAAAGACAATGGGCGCGTCAGGGTTTCAGATCTTCATCAAGGTCTTCCTGCCGCTCGTGCGCACATCGATTCTCAGCGGCGCCTTGCTCTGCTTCATCCTGGCGCTCAGCTTCTTCATCGTTCCCGCAATCCTCGGCGGCCCGCAAGAGCAGACCGTCGCGGTCTACATCCAGCAGCAGATCGACCTCTTCGAATGGGGCGTTGCCTCCGCGCTCGGAGTCGTGCTGCTGGCAGCGACGCTGATCCTCTACGTCGCCGTGATTCGCATCGGCGGCGGGTTTCAAGCACCTGGTGTGGGCGGGCAGGCGAAGGGCGTCAGTGCAGAACAGCGGTTCACATGGTCGGCGGGAACGGTGACCACGGGCGTGCTGACACTGATTTCACTGCTCGTGCTGCTCTTGCCCGTGCTGATCGTCTTCCCGCTCTCGGTCGGCGAGACGCAGACCGTGGTGTTTCCGCCTCGCGGTTTCACTCTCGAGTGGTACGGCGAGGCCCTCACCACCGACACATGGCTCGATCCGATCGCGCGCAGCCTGCTGGTCGCCACGCTCACAGGCCTCGCCTCAACCGCACTGGCGCTCTATCTCGCCCGCGTTGTGCAGACCGCGAAATCCGAACGCACGAAGGTCATCATTTCGGGACTCGCCTTCGCACCCATCATCACTCCAGCGATTCTGCTCGCGATCGGAATCTACGCAGTTGAACTCCGACTCAACCTCGCCGGCACAATTCCGGGACTCGTCTTTGCGCACACCCTCGTGTCGTTCCCACTCGCGTTCGCGATTGTGAACACCGCACTGGCGTCTCGCGGGCTCGACCTCGAAACGGCGGCGTGGACGATGGGGGCCTCGCGCATCTCCGCATTCTGGACGGTGACCGTGCGCGGCATGATCCCCGTCATGCTCTCGGCGTTCGGGCTCGCCTTCGTCACGTCATGGGATGAAGTCGTGCTCGCCCTGTTCCTCCAGACCGGGCCGGTGAAGACGCTCCCCGTCACCATCTATCAGTACCTGGAGAGCGGCATCGTGCCGACTGTCCCGGCGATCGCCGCGCTGCTCACGCTGCTCGTCATCGCCGTCATCATCACTCAGCGCATCATCCAGTCGCGGCGTTCACGGTCGGCGATCTTGGCAGACCAGAAATGAGGACCGGCATGTCTCCCACACACGCAGCAGCGGCAACCGGCGGAAAGCGCGGCGAAGTCGTCGTCGACGGGATCACCTGCGACTTCAGCGGCACGCGCGTGCTGCACGAAACCGACCTCGCGGTGCAAGCGGGCGAATTCTTTACCCTGCTCGGCCCATCGGGATCGGGCAAGACCACGCTTCTGCGGATCATCGCCGGGTTGATCGACTTCACGTCGGGCAGCGTGGCGATTGACGGCAGCGATGTCACCCATCTGCCCACGCAGCAGCGCGACATCGGCTTCGTATTTCAAAATTACGCGCTCTTTCCGCACCTCACCGTCGCGCAGAACATCGCGTTCGGATTGAAGATTCGCAAGGTGCGCGGCGCGGCACTGGCGAAGCGCGTCGACGAGATGCTCGAGCTCACCGAGCTCGGTGCGCTGCGCGATCGGCACCCGTCGCAGCTCTCGGGGGGCCAGCAGCAGCGCGTCGCGCTCGGCCGGGCGCTCGCCCAGCGCCCCCGCGTCCTGCTGCTCGACGAGCCGCTCGGTGCGCTCGACCGGCGCCTGCGGCAGGATCTCGGGTCCGAGATCCGACGGATCCAGCAGGAATCGGAGACGACGGCGATCTACGTGACCCACGACCAGGAAGAGGCCTACATCCTCTCCGATCGCATGGGCGTGATGGAGGCCGGATACATCCGCCAGGTCGGAGCACCGCGCGACGTCTACAGTGCTCCGAACAGCAAGTTCGTCGCGAACTTCCTCGGCGAGACCAACAGCTTCGGCGCCGAGGTCGTCGGGCAGGATCGCTCGGGCACCCAGGTGCGCACGGGTGAGTTCGTCGTCACCGCCTCCGAGGGGCAGGCTCTCGCGGTCGGCTCCGCCTGCACGCTCAGCGCACGGCCCGAGCAGATCCGGCTCAGTCCCAGCGTCGAAGCCGCGCCCGCTGGTTTTGAAGCGGTGGCGCGCGTCACGATCACCGATGCCCGGTTCTTCGGGCAGACCATTCGCGTCCGCCTCGCCGACGAGCGCGGCACCTATCTCGTCGATCTCGACAGCGCCGAGGCAATCCCGGAAGTCGGCACGCCCGCAGTCATGAGCGTGCGCGCACGCAGCGCCGTACTGCTCCCCACTCCATAGTTCCCAGTTCGCACCACCTCCTCAACGCATGCATCCAAGGAAGGACCTGCACATGCATTCCACACTGACCCGCACCGCCTCGCTCGGTGCACTCGCCCTCGCCGGCGCGCTCGCCCTCACGTCGTGCAGCGGTGGCGCCGACGCCGCGGACTCCGAGAGCGGTGGCGACATCTCCGGCGAGATTCTCTTCTACGACACCAGCGGCGGTGACGTCTGGGAGGGACTGAACGACACCCTCTTCGCCGACTTCACCGAGGAGACGGGGGTGAAGGTAGTCGACGACTACAACGAGGCCTCGACGAAGTTCTTCGCCGGCGCGCAGAACGGCGCCGTCGACTGGAGCCTCGTGTTCCTGCCTTCGCTCAGCGATGCCCAGCAGGCAGCCGACGACGGTTACCTCGCGGAGATCGATACGAGCATCGTTCCCGTTGACCAGCTCGTCGAGGGCACCTACTCGAAGACCGGCATCGAAGTCGGCACCTTCGGCATGGTGCTCGCCTGGAATACCGACACCTGGCCCGTCGACGAGGAGCATCCCGAGACCTGGGAAGATCTGTACGACACGGAAGCGTTCCCGGGGCAGCGCTGCCTCTTCAACAACCCCCAGTACGGTTGGACACTCGAATCGGCCCTGTTGGCCGACGGAGTTGCCGCCGACGACCTCTACCCGCTCGACACCGATCGCGCATTCGAGAAGCTCGGCACCATCAAGGACAACGTCACTTGGTGGTCGAGCGGTGCGCAGTCCATCGAGAGCTTCGAGAACGGCTCGTGCGACCTCGGGATCGTATGGGCGAACCGCGCCTTCACCGCGAGTCAGAACGGCTTCCCGATCTCAGTGAGCTGGGACCAGGCCGGGTACGCGAACAGCGTCTGGGCGATCCCTGCCGATGCCCCCAATCCCGAGGCCGCGCAGCAGCTGCTGAAGAGCGTCATCGAGAACACCGAGGGCCAGGTCGCCTTCGCCTCCCAGGTGCCGACTCCCATCCCTGCGGCGAGCACCGGCGTCGGCGTCGGCGACTTCCCCGAAGACATCCAGCCCTTCCTCCCCGTCGGCGAGAACACCGAGACCGCCATCACGCTCGATGCCGACTACTACAAGGAGAACAACACCGAGCTGACTGATCAGTTCAACCGCTGGGTCGCGCAGTAGCCGACCTCGGGGTTCGCATCACCCACTGGTAGTGCGAACCCCGCTCATCTTCACCCGATCAGAGAAGGACCCCCAATGAAAATCGTATGCATCGACGGCGAAGCGCAGTACTCGGACATCGTCCACCGCGACGTGATCGAACCGCTCAAGGCGGCAGGCCATCAGCTCGACTGGTTCGAAGAGCAATTCGCCGACGCCGAGGCTACGATCGCCCGGGCCCAGGGCTACGACGCCGTCTACATCATCGGCGACCAGGGACCTCTCCCGCAGGGCTTCCTCTCCTCCGTTCCCGGCCTATCGCTCATCAGCTTCGTCGGCACGGGAGCGCACCGCTTCGTCGACGTCACCGAGGCGGAATCGCTCGGCATTACCGTCACCAACGTTCCCGACTTCGCGAGCCGCAGCGTCGCCGAGCACGCGATCTCGCTGCTCTTCGCCGTGGCTCGCCGCGTGCCCGAGGGCGACAGAATCGTGCGCGCAGGTGAATGGGCGAAGCACCAGGGAATCAAGCTCGCCGGGCGCACGCTCGGCGTGGTGGGAATCGGCGCCATCGGGTCCGAGGTGATCCGCATCGCCGACGCACTCGGCATGCGCGTGGTGTACTGGAATCGCACGGAGCGCCCTGAGGTCGAAGCCGAGCTTCCCGGCCGGCGGGTCGAGCTCGACGAGCTCTTCCGCACCAGCGACGCCGTATCGCTGCACCTCACGCACACGCCCGAGACCGAACGCCTCATCTCGGCCGACCTTCTCGCACTTCTCCCGGAGAACGCGATCGTCATTAATACCGCACGAGACGAGATCCTCGATCGTGATGCACTCTTCGTTCTCCTGCGCGAAGGGCGTCTCTTCGGCGCCGGCATTGACGTATTCGAGTCCGAGCCGCCGGCCCTCGACACGATTCCACTCGACATCCCGAACCTCGTGCTGACCCCGCACATCGGATTCCACACTGATGAAGCCGACGATGTGTTCGCCATCGCCGGTCGCAATATCGTCGCCTTCGCTGCCGGCGAGCCCGTCAACGTCGTCACCAGCACCGCACTCTGAGCCAGAAAGAGAACCGATCCATGGAAATCCGTCACGCCACCCACCCCGACGAACTCGTCGGCATGAGCGATGAAGAACTGCGTGCCCGCTTCGTCATCAGCGACCTGTTCACTCCGGGCCTGCTCAAGGCCGTCTACAGTCACGAAGATCGGATGGTGCTCGGCGGGGTCAGCCCGATTCCCGGTACTGCCGTTGAGCTCGAGAACTTCGCCGACCTCCGAGCGGAGTACTTCTGCCAGCGCCGCGAGCTCGCGGTCTCGGGGCTCAGCGGGTCGGGATCAGTGGTCGTCGATGGAACCCGCTACCCGATCGGGCATATGGACGTGCTCTACATCGGCCGCGGCGCTCGCGACATCTCCTTCGAAGCCGATGTGACCGACACGCGCTTCTTCCTGTCGTCTGCCGTATCCCACTCCGATTACCCCACGACGCTCGTGCCCGCAGCCGAGGCGCTCACGACAGAGACCGGCGAGCAGGAGCACGCCAATCGCCGCATCGTGCGCAAGCACATCCACGAGGACGGCGTGCGCAGCAGCCAACTCGTGCTCGGCATCACTGCGCCTGAGCCCGGAAACATCTGGAACAGCATGCCCCCGCACACGCACGACCGCCGCACCGAGGTGTACGTGTACTTCGATCTCGACGAGAACGAGCGGCTGTTCCACTTCATGGGGGTCCCCGGGCAGACGCGGCACGTGGTGCTGCGCAACGGTGACGCGGTCATTTCGCCGGCGTGGTCGATGCACTTCGGCGCAGGCACCACCAACTACTCGTTCCTGTGGGTCATGGCCGGCGAGAACCAGATGTTCGCAGACATGGACCAGATCTCGGTGCCTGAGGTGGCCGGTTCGATCAGTTGAAACTTCTGGTGAGAGAGCATGTCCTGAGTAAGCTCTCTCACCAGAATGAGCGTCTTCGTGCATGCTCACTCTCGAGCGCGATCCCCTTCCTCGGCGCCCCGCTCGAACGCCTCCGCAACCTCCGGGCCGTCCGTATCGTCGGGCATTGGCTCCGTGTCCCGAAAAGGCTCCGCGTGCGGGTATCCATGCCCTTGTACAGTGCCGCTCGTTTCGTGCTTCATCTCCTCGTCGAGTTCGGGTCCATGCTTCGAATTGCCGCGCTCTGTGCCGTTCATTTCTCTTCCTCCCGTTGAGTTGACGGCGATCACAGCGAATGCGTTGCATTTCGCGAAGTCACCGCTTCGGCAAATTCTGGGCGGCTCAGCTCGATGCTGCGATGGCCTTGAAACGGCAGGGCATCTCTCCTACGCTCCGCGCCACGATGGAAGCACGAAGAGCAAATGCTTCGCACGATCCCGCTTCGGAGGCCTCGGCAGCATCGCGAGCCAGTTCGGAGCGCCACACGGGTCGGCCGGTTCTGCAACCCCCTCGTGCACGAACACATCTGCTGAGACGGTTGGTCCCCAGCAATAGTGAAATGCGATCAGGAGCGAAGGAACAACGTATGAGCAACCCCTCCTCTGCAGAAGTGCCTGAAACCGATGCCCTGGAGCAGAACAGGAACGCGGGTTTCGAATACGAACCGGATTCTGAGGGCGTGGTTTTTTCCACGTCGTCCGAAGCGGACACCGCAGATGCGCTCGAGCAGTCGATCACCGTGGAGCTCGATGACGACGATGCGCCATCAGCGGAGACGTATCGCGACTGAGACGCGCCAGCGCGTCGCCGAATCGACGCAGATCACGCAGAAACGTAGAGAGCAGCAAGAAACGTGGAGAGCAGCAGGTGAACAGCACGATGAGCAAGTTGACGGTGACGACCAAGTCGAAGAACGGCCAGTGGGTGAACGAAGTGGAAGGCGCCCCTCACCTCTCGAGGAGTTTCCGCGACAAAGAAGAAGCTGTACAGGCCGGCCGTGAATTCGCCGCCGAGCATCACCGTGAGCATCGGATCGAAGAATCGGAGCCGACCGGGGCGATTACGGATCCGGACCCCGCGTCGTCACGCGGGGCGGAGACGGCGGACCCCAACCCGCCGGTGCCCCTTTCGGAGCAGGGCTAACCGCAGCCGTCGCGCGAGCGCACACGGGCGCCGCCCGCGACGGTGGATGTCACGACGGATCGGTTGACGTCACCGTTTCGTGGTGAGGGCGGGCGGCGGCCCACCGGTGAAATCCTCGAAGATCAGAATGGTGCGCGTGTTGCGCACCCAGGGAATCGACTGGATGTCTTGGAGCACCACCCGGCGCAGATGGCTGTTGTCCATGGCACGCACCAGCAATAGCACGTCGAAATCGCCCCCGACCAGGGCGATGTGCTCAACCTCGGCGATCTCCCCGAGCCGCGCGCGTACCTCTTGCCAGCCGGTCTGATCGATCAACAACGTGACGTAGGCAGAAGCATGCGATCCGGCGCGCACGGGATCGGTGCGGACGGTGAAGTTCATGATGACGCCGCTGTCGACGAGCTTGCGCACGCGCGCGTGGGCTCCGGCTCTCGAGATGTGAACGGCCTCTGCGAGCGCGGTCATCGATATGCGCGCGTCGTCCTTCAGCACGGCCAGAATGGCGCGGTCGGTATCGTCCACCTGCATGTCTTCCCCCATCGGAGACTGAAACAGCTCCCGAGACACTCGTCCAGCATTCGGGCCTTATTGGGATCAAATATACATAAGTTGTCGCACACGACGCACAGTCGATCGAATGAGGAGCACAATAGGCGACACATTGACGGACGGATTCAAGGAGGAACCGTGTCCCGATCAGCGCCCAGCCCGCTCCCCCACTCTCTGCTCCCCCGGGATACCCCGGTGCAGTTGATCGACGCCGACGGCGCGGTCTCGAGCGATCCGGAGTTTCCGCTGCCCGATCGCGAGACGCTGCAACGCGCCTACGCGGGGCTGGTGAACGGTCGCCGCATCAACGATCAGTGCAATGCGCTCGTGCGCCAGGGCCGACTGGCCGTCTACCCGGCGTCGACCGGTCAGGAGGCCTGCCAAGTTGCGGCGGCGCTCTGCCTCGAGCGCGGCGACTGGCTGTTCCCCACCTACCGCGATTCGGTCGCGGTCATCGCTCGAGGCGTCGCGCCGGCGAACGCGATGGTGCTGCTGCGCGGCGACTGGCACACGGGCTACGACCCCGCCGAGTACGGGATCGCGCCGCAGGCGACGCCGCTCGCGACGCAGCTGCTCCACGCGGTCGGCTTCGCGCACGCCGCTCGACTCCGGGGCGAAGACACCGTCGTACTCGCGATGTGCGGCGACGGCGCGACGAGCGAGGGCGACTTCCACGAGGCGATGAACTTCGCCGCCGTCTTCCACCTCCCGGTCGTCTTCTTCGTGCAGAACAACGAATTCGCCATCTCGGTTCCGCTCTCGCGGCAGACCGCGGCGCCATCGCTCGCGCACAAGGCGATCGGGTATGGCATGCCAGGGCAGCGCGTCGACGGCAACGACGTCGCCGCGCTGCTCTCGGTGCTCGGCGCGGCCGTCGACCGGGCCCGCGCTGGAAACGGGCCGAGCCTCATCGAGGCGCACACGTACCGCATGCTCGCTCACACCAATGCCGACGACGACACGCGATACCGCGAACGCGACGCGGTGCAGGCCTGGGTCGGTCGCGATCCGCTCGCCCGCCTGCGCACTCACCTGCGCGATGCGGGAGATTTGACCGAGGCCGACGAGGCGGAGCTCACCGCTGCCGCTGAGGAGATCGCGAGCGAGTTGCGGTACGCGATGAACTCGGATCCCGAACTCGACCCGGAGGATCTCTTCGCGCACGTCTTCGCGCAGCGCCCCGAGATGCTCGATGCGCAGTGGGACATATTGCGCGACGAGATCGAGCGCACGGAGGTCGAGTCATGAGTACGACAATGGCGCACGGCGCCGCTCCGGCCGAATCGCCCGCCAACGCTGTGCCATCCACTCGCGACGCCCAAGCAGCGGAGACGACCGTCGAGACCATGACGATGGCGAGCGCCCTCAACCGGGCACTCGCCGACGCACTTGCGAGCGACGATCGCGTCGTCGTCTTCGGCGAGGACGTGGGAGCGCTCGGCGGCGTCTTCCGCATCACCGACGGCCTGACCGCTCGATTCGGCGAAGACCGCTGCTTCGATACCCCGCTCGCCGAGTCGGGGATCGTGGGCACCGCGGTCGGCATGGCGATGAACGGCGTGGTTCCCGTCGTCGAGATGCAGTTCGACGCGTTCGCGCTGCCCGCCTTCGAGCAGGTGGTGAGCCATGTCGCGAAACTCGGCAACCGAACCCGAGGCGACCTGCGGCTTCCGCTTGTCATCCGCATTCCCACCGGCGGCGGAATCGGCGGGGTCGAGCACCACTGCGACTCCTCGGAGGCGTACTACGCGCACACGCCCGGCCTTACCGTCGTATCGCCAGCAACACCGCAGGATGCCTATTCGCTGCTGCGTGCAGCGATCACCTCCCCCGACCCCGTGATCTTCATGGAACCGAAGAAGCTGTACTGGTCGACCGGCCCGGTTGACACGTCGGTCACGGCCGAGCTGCGCCGCGCGAAGGTTGTGCGGCCCGGCACCGACCTCACCCTCATCAGCTACGGCCCCTCGGTGTCGATCGCCCTCGAAGCGGCAGAAGCCGCGGCGGCCGATGGGCGCAGCGTCGAGGTCGTCGACGTGCGCACCCTCACGCCGTTCGACGACCGCACCGTGGTGGAATCGGTACGACGCACCGGCCGCGCGGTGGTCATCGCCGAGGCGCCCGGTTTCGCGAGCGTCGCCTCGGAGATTCAGGCGCGCGTCTTCGAGCAGTGCTTCGAGTACCTGGAGGCGCCCGTGCGGCGAGTGACCGGATTCGACACCCCGTTCGCCTCCCCGAAGTTCGAGCACTGGTACCTGCCCGACGTCGACCGCGTGCTCGACGCGATCGACACGTTGCATTGGGAGGACCGCTGATGAGCACCCGCGTCTTCAATCTTCCCGACCTCGGAGAAGGGCTCACCGAAGCCGCTCTCGTGCGCTGGATGGTCTCCGTCGGCGACACCGTCAGCATCGACCAGCCCATCGCGGAGGTCGAGACGGCCAAGAGCATCGTCGAACTGCCCTCGCCGTACGCGGGCGTGGTCGTGCAACTGCACGGGGCCGAGGGCGATGCGCTGCTCACGGGTGCTCCGGTGCTCGAAGTTCACGAAGAGGGTGCGGCGCAGACTGCGGCCGAGGATCCCGGAGCGCCCGATGCGGTACAACACCGCGGGGAGCATGACACCTATCGCGAGAAGGAGCGGGCGGGATCGGGAAACGTACTCATCGGTTACGGCACCGGTCGCGGGCCGGCGAAGGGGCGTCGACGCCGGGCCCGGAGTGGCGCCAGCGGGGCGTCCCCGGCGACTGCGCCGGGATCGGCGTCGGCATCGGTGTCGACGTTGACCGCACCGCACCGCACCGTTGCCGTGCGGTCGCCGATCGTGCGACGTCTCGCCCGCGAACTCGGGGTCGACCCGTATGCCGTTCGCGCGACCGGCTCCGACGGCGCCATCACCCGCGCGGATGTGCTGCGCGCCGCAGATGCTCCAACTCCTGAGCCCGCTCGCGCATCACCCCCCAGCAGCGCGCAGGTGGCACCGCTGCCGGTGGCCCGCATCGAACGCTTCAGCCCACTGCGGCGCGTCGTCGCCGAGAAGCTCTCGCGCAGTCGGTCCGAGATTCCCGAGGCGACGGTGTGGGTCGACGTCGACCTCACCGAGCTCTGGGAGCTCCGCCCGCGCATGGCTGCCGACGGCGAGCGGCCGCCATCGGTCACGGCGATCCTCGCCCGATACACGTTGCTCGCGCTGCAGCAGTATCCGATTCTCGCGGGGCGTCTCGCGCCGTCCGGTGATGCGATCGAAGTCTACGAGGGCGTGAACCTCGGCATCGCCGTCGACACGAGCCGAGGGCTGATGGTGCCGGTGATGCGCAATGCGCATACGCTGTCGATCGCCGACCTCGATGGCGAGCTGCGAGCGCTCAGCGCCTCGGCGCGCGACGGGCGCACGCCCCCTGAGCATCTCCAGGGCTCCACCTTCACGCTCAACAACTACGGCGGGCTGGGCGTCGACGGCTCAGCCGCGATCATCAATCATCCTGAGGTCGCCATGCTGGGAATCGGGCGCGTGCTCGAACGCGCGTGGGTGGTTGACGGCCGCATCGTGCCGCGGCGCATCGCCCAGCTCTCGCTCGTATTCGACCACCGCGTCTGCGATGGCGGGTACGCGGCCGGGTTCTTGCGCACGGTGTGCGACCTGCTCGAGCACCCGATGCGCGCGTACTCGCGGGTGTGAGGAGGGGCCGGAGCCCGCGAGCAAACAGGAATGCGACAGAAGGTCCATTCCCCGAGAGCTGGGGAACGGACCTTCTGCCGCACTGCGTCGAGGAGTGAGCGGTTAGACCGACACGACCTCGTTCGAGCGCGTGTTCAGCGCGACGCCCTTCGGCTCCTTCACGAGCGACACGGCGACGAGCGAGACGATCGTGACACCGAGTATGTAGAGCCCGATCGTCCACGACGCTCCCGTGGCGCCGAACACGAGATCCGCGATGAGCGGAGCGAATGCACCGCCGAAGATCGCGCCGATCGCGTACCCGATCGAGACGCCCGAGTAGCGCACGTCAGCGGGGAACATCTCCGCGTAGAGCGCGGCCTGCGGGCCGTACGAGAGCCCGAGACCGATGGTCATCACGAACAGGGCGAGGAAGTACATGAAGATGTCGCCCGTGTCGATGAGGAACCACATCGGCACGGCCCAGATGCCCAGCAGCACGTAGCCGATCTGGAAGGTGCGCACGCGCCCGATGCGATCCGAGATGATGCCGCCGAAGAGTGTGAACGCGAGCCAGCCGAACGAAGCCAGCGTCGTGGCGAGCAGTACCGGAGGCCGCTCGAGCCCGAGGCCGCCCTCGGCTTCGGGGCGGGTGGCGTACGCCGAGAAGAACGCGATGAGCAGATAGCCGGCCGCGTTGTTTGCGATGAAGATGAGCGCTGCGAGCACCACCTCTTTGGCATGCTTCGAGAAGAGCGTCTTGAGCGGAGCGGCCGATTCGCCCTTGCGCTCTTGCAGCTCCTTGAACACCGGCGACTCTTCGACGGCGCGTCGAATGAAGTAGCCGACCAGGATCAGCACGATGGAGAAGAGGAACGGCAGGCGCCATCCCCAGCTCAGGAACTGCTCCTCGGTCAGCGACGTTGTGATGACCCACATGGTCGCAGTGGCGAGGATCATGCCGAGCGGCACGCCGATCTGCGGGTACGCGCCGAAGAACCCGCGCTTGTTCTCGGGGGCGTGCTCGACCGACATGAGCGCGGCACCGCCCCACTCGCCGCCGGCGGAGAACCCCTGCAGCACGCGCAGCAGCACGAGCAGCACCGGCGCCGCGACACCGATCTGAGCGTAGGTCGGCAGGACGCCGATCAGCGCGGTGGCAAGCCCCATCAGGACGAGCGTGAGCACCAGCATGCGCTTTCGCCCGAGCCGGTCGCCGAGGTGTCCGGCGACGATCGCGCCGAGGGGCCGGAAGAGGAAGGAGATGCCGAGCGACGCCCAGGCGACGATCTGCCCGACGGTCTCGCCCGCGGGGGCGAAGTAGAGGGTGGCGAAGACGGCGCCCGCCGCCTGCGCGTAGATGAAGAAGTCGTACCACTCGATGGTGGTACCGACGACGGTGCCCGCGAGCACTTTCCGCCGTTCCGTCTGCTTGGCAGCAGCAGTCATGGTCATGTGAACTCCGTTGTTCGTTTGGGACGGCCAAGTTACCGACCGTTCGGCCAGTAATAGAGCGTACACGAATGGACCCCGTGCGAGAAGGATCGAAACGGACCGCCGTCGCGGTGATACACCAGCAAGGGCGCATTTCTCAACGCCCCTTCGACGCTCTGGGCGGCTCGCTACGCTGGCGGCCTACTGTTTTCACGCGAAGGAGCTGAATCATGTCACTGAAACCTCGGAAGACTCTTGCCGGCTGTGCCGCCGCAATCGCACTCGCTGCCGGAGGCATGGTGGCGATCGCGGCACCCGCCCAGGCCGCCGGAGGCTATTCGTACCTGTATCCGACCAACTTCACCTCGAAGGCTGCATGCGATACGAAGCGCGTCACGATGAACTCCTCGTGGACGCGCGCGAGCCAGTGCTTCATAATGACCGACCGCGGTGTCATTGACTGGAAGTTCTCGGTGTCGGTGCGCGGCTACTGACCCGTGCCGAATCGACTTTCGGGATGCCCTCGCAGAAATGGTCGACCGTGTGGAACGCCGTGCACCGAGAACGCCGTTCGCTGAGCGCCGACCTCGGAGGAATCGCTGCTGAGCAATGGGCCGAGGCCTCCCTGTGCCCGGGTTGGGACGTGCACGACGTCGTGGCGCACTTGATCGATTCGGCCAAGACGACCCGATGGGGGTTCATCCGTCGACTCGTCGCGGCGCGATTCGATTTCGATCGCGACAACGCAATCGGCATCGAGCGCGAGCGCCGCGCGAACCCAGCGACGACGCTGGCCGAGTTCGATCGGATCGTGACCGCGACCAAGACGCCCCCGGCGGCTGCGGCAACGCGACTCGTCGAGGTCGTCGTGCACGGCGAAGATCTGCGTCGCCCCCTCGGCGTACAACGCGCGTATCCGCTCGAGCACGTGCTGCCCGCCTTGCGGTATCAGCTCAGAACCTCGACGTCTATGGGGGGCGGGCGCGAACGTGCGGCAGGGTTCCGCCTGGTCGCCGTCGACGCGGACTTCTCCTCGGGTACCGGGCCCGAAGTGCGCGGCACAGCCCTCGCGCTTCTGCTCGCCGTTTCCGGCCGCCCCGTTCAGTCATCGGAACTGTTCGGCGCGGGCGCGGGCGCCTTCACCGCGCGACGCGCTGCCGAGGGATGACGGCGACGAGCGGGCACGCGCTCCCGCTCATTCGAAGAGATCCTTCCGGCTCTCGATTCCCAGTTTCTGCAGCACATTCGAAACGTGGGTCTTCACCGTCGGGATGCTCACGAACAGTTCTCGAGCGATCTCGGAGTTCGAGTACCGCTGCAGCATGAAGCCGAGCATCTCCTGCTCACGGCGCGTCAAGGACGACGCCTGCACACGCACTTCGAGTTTGCGCGCGCTCTCGTCCGTGTCGGAGTTGAGATCCCACACACGGTTCCCCTGCGCCGTCGCACGGGCGGTCTCGAGGAGGCGGCCTTCCGCGTGTTCCTTGGTCAAAAAGCTGTCGGCACCCGAGAGAAAGGCGAGCGACGCGTCCGACTTGCCCGTGTACGAGGTGTACATCATCACCTTCGACCCGTGATCCATCGATTTGATCTCGCGGCACAACTCGAGACCGTCACGGACGCCCCCGAGCCGAAGCGGCAGAATGACGAGATCGGGGCGACACCGGGCGACCGCTGCCAACGCTTCCGCGGCAGACGCCGCCTCCGCAACGATCTCGAAGTCGTCTTGAGCGCCGAGCAGTGTCGCGAGTCCGAGGCGCACGATGGGATGATCCTCGACGAGCAGTACGGTGCGCCGGTCGCTCACTGCGGCACGTCTGCGTAGAGGTCTGCAGGGCACCACTCGCGTGGAATGGTCACTCGAGCAGTGACGAGCGGGTTCACCATCTGGCTCACTTCGGTATGCACGATCACACTCGTCGTGCGGTACGCGTCCTCCCAGCTCAGCCCTCGCCAGGCCTCGATGAGTGACACAGCCTCAGAGAACCCCAGGCGAACTGCCTCGTCGAGCGTTTCCGCGCTCGCCAGCACGCTCAGCCCCACGTCATGCCGCACGGCGGGCAGCCGTCCCGCGTACGTCACCCGCTCGACGCTCAGCCGAACCCTCCCGGCGATCTCGACCCCGGTACCGCCGAGCTCGCCATCGCCCTGCACCGCATGCAGGTCGCCGACCGCGATCAGCGCGCCGACGTGCGCGGCGCGAAGCACCAGTGAGGAGCCGGCCTGCAGCACGCGCGTGTCGAGGTTTCCCCCGTGCGCGCCCGGCCATGACGATCCGACCGCCGCACCCTCCGGCGCCACGCCCAGAACGCCGATCATCGGAGCGACGGGGACCGGTGTGCCTGGCGTAATCCAGGCGTGGCCGCCAGAGACGGGCACGATGCGCGTGTCCGCTCGGAACACGCGTTCGCCGAGCACGCCAAGCCCCGGCGAAAGCGCCATGACACCGTGGTCCGCGATCTCGATCGCATGCACGTCGATGCGGATCGCATCCCCGGCCTGCACTCCGGCAATGCGCACCGGGCCCGTCGCGCGATTGAACCGCGCCATGTCGATCTGGGGGCGGAGCACCGCCTCGGACCTCATCTGACCGCCGTAGCAGTCGGCGGTCTCGCATTCGAAGATCTCGCCGAGCCCGACCTCCGCGACCGGAGCGTGCTCCGCCGAGAATGCAGTGATCGCGGAGGTTGCCGGAACGCGGATCATCACGCCCAGCCGTCAGGCACGAGCCCGAATGCGGAGACGAGCGAGTAGACGAATGCGAGGCCGAAGACGATGATGAGCGCCGCCTGAATGATCGGGTGCGAGATCCATCCAGCTTTCCAAGCAGGCTCTTGATCGCCGAATTTGCGAGCTTTGTGCAGCATGAGCACCGGAATCACCGACATGATCGCACCGGCGAAGCCTCCCGCGTACCCGAGCGCGGAGACGAACCCCGCGAGCTTGAATACACCGATCAGCAGCGGTGGGACCGTGACGAGCAGGATCGCGGCAACCCGGTAGCCGGGCGCACGCTCTGAGGGCCAGTTGAAGCGGTCGAACACGTTGGTCATTAGGGTGAGCGCGATCGCCCAGAACGAGGTCATCATCGCGAGCACCGCGAAAATGTTCGCCAGGTAATACGCGACCTCGTCGAGTTCGCGGCCCCATGCGACCGTGACCACTTCGGTGATGCCGTCCGGCCCCATCATTCCGAGCGCCGCGAGCGGGACGAGCGCGAGCAGGAAGCCGGTCGCGCACATGCCGACCACGATGGCCTTGGGAAGTGCTCGCGGGTTGTGCTGGGCGAGACCGCGCGCCAGTTCGGGGACCGTGTACTGCGCGATGAACGCGAACACCGCGAGATTCACGATCGGGATGATGAAGTACGGCTGCACGTAGGAGATGTTGCTGAACTCGATGCCTGGCCCGACGAACGTCCACGTGCAGAGCACGAGGATGAGCACGAGCATCGCGGTCGTGATCGCCTGCTCCGAGCGACCGGTCGCTCGGAGACCGAACCAGACCACGATCACGCCGGGGATGAAGAACAAGAGACTCCCGAGCGCCTCGGGAATCCCGAGCATCGCGGAGAGAATGCCCCCGCTGCCCGAGGCGTACGCGATCAGCGCTCCGAGCCCGTTGACGACGACACCGGCGAAGACGAACCACGATCCGGTGTTCCCGAGGTATTTCTTCGCCAGCCCTGCGAGCTGAAGCGGCTCCTTCGTGCGCAGCGCGACCTCGGCGATGTACAGCATGGATGCCGTCGTCAGCACGCCTGCAATCGCGAGTGCGATCAGCAGAGCGGGGATGCCGCCGGTTCTCGCGCCGTAGGGAAGCGCGAGAATGCCTGCGCCGATGTTCGCGCCGAAGATGATCGCCACACCCTGCAAGAAGGTGATCGTGGTGCCGTGCTGCTTGGTATTCGCTGTCTGGGCTGCAGTGCCCGGAACGGAAGCGGTAGTCATGTCATGTCTTTCTTCATCATTGATCGAATGCGCGCCGGGGGCCGCCCGCTATTGCCGTCGTGATGTCGCCACGCGTGCGAGCGCTTGTCCGATGCAGCTTCACGAGGACACGTTTCACCATATGGTCTCGTGCGTGGCGGAAGCTCATCCTCTCGGTATGAATTCGAGGGAGAAGTCATCCCGGAGGACGGATCCGCCGGGCCCCTGAGAATCCTAGCCTTGCAGCAGAGTCGGGCAACGGTGACGCCGAGCCCCGCATACGAAGATGGAGTGCACGAGTGACGATCATGAGCGATACCGGGCGACGGTCCCGCATACTGCAAGCGGCTATTGCCGACGGGTTGCTGCACCCTCAGCGCGCGCCGCTCGCCGCTTTCATGGACTGGGAGCGGGTGACGTCGAACGTGCAGCACCTCATGCACGCCTTCCCGTCGCACCTGACTACGCTGCATGCCTTCGCGGTCAAGGCGAATTCGCTGGTGCCGGTGCTCACCCGACTGCGTGAGCTCGGGATGGGCGCCGAAGTCGCCAGCAACGGCGAGCTGACTGCGGCCCTTCGTGCCGGGTTCGCGCCCGAACGTATCGTGTTCGATTCGCCTGCCAAGTCGTGGCAGGAGCTTCGCCGTGCGCTCGAGCTCGGAGTCTCGCTGAACATCGATAATTTCCAGGAGCTGGAGCGAGTGCGGCAGATTCTGAGCGAGACGCCCTCGACCTCCGAAATCGGGATCCGACTGAATCCACAGGTGGGTACGGGCGGCATCGCCGCAATGAGCACTGCAGGAGTGCACTCGAAGTTCGGTGTACCCCTCGACGACCCGGGCATGCGTGAGCAACTTATCGCGGCGTATCTCGAGAATCCCTGGTTGCGAAGAGCGCACACGCACGTGGGTTCGCAGGGCTGCCCTCTGCCGCTCATCGCACGAGGCGTCAACGAGCTCGTGCGATTCGCCGACGAAGTGAACCTGCGCGCAGGCTTCGCGCAGGTGCGCACCCTCGATATCGGCGGAGGACTGCCCGTCGATTTCGAGACCGACGCCCCCATCGCTGCGTTCGACGAATACGTCGCCGAGCTCCACGAGGGCGCCTCCCGCCTGTTCTCCGGCGACTACGCCATCGTGACCGAGTTCGGTCGGAGCATTCTGGCGAAGCACGGCTTCATCGCCGCGTACGTGGAGTACACGAAGCAGGTGGGTGGTCGGGACATCGCCATCACTCATGCTGGTGCGCAGATCGCGACGCGCACTGTCTTCATGCCCGAAGCGTGGCCGCTGCGCATCGAAGGATTCACGGAGAGCGGAGAGGCGAAGCCCACCGGCACCGCCGTCGTTCAAGACGTCGCAGGCCCGTGCTGCTTCGCGGGAGACCTCGTCGCGCGCGGCCGCGAGTTGCCGCGACTGGTTCCGGGCGACATCGTGACACTCCTCGACACCGGTGCGTACTACGCCAGCAACCCGTTCGCGTACAACTCGTTGCCGGTGCCCGGGGTCTACGGCGTCTCGATGGCCGCGGGAGCCCGCCCGGAATTCTCGGTCGTGCGCGAGGCGCAGCTCGATCTGGAACTCACGGCCGTCGCCACCGAGTAGCTGCTCCTGTTCGACGGAGAACGGCTCACCGACGTGCACTTCCGGGCCGGCCCGTCGTTTGCACCCGCTGACGCCGCACCCTATCCTGGTATTCATTACCGAACGATCAGTCACTAATTCGGCTGATGCGGGCAGACACGGAGGTCATCGCCCATGCCAGAGGCATTTCTCGTTGGCGGCGTGCGCACGCCGGTCGGCAGGTACGGGGGCGCGCTGGCGTCGGTGCGGCCCGACGATCTCGCGGCCATCGCCGTGCGAGCTCTCGTCGACCGCACCGGGCTGCCGGTGTCAGAGATCGATGAGGTGATCCTCGGGGCCGCTAATCAGGCCGGCGAAGACAACCGCAATGTCGCCCGCATGGCAGCCCTGCTCGCGGGTCTCCCCGACAGCGTGCCGGGCTACACGGTCAATCGACTCTGCGCGTCGGGCATGACGGCGGTGGCGAACGCATCGCAGGCGATCCGCGCGGGCGACGCCGACCTCATCATCGCCGGGGGCGTCGAATCGATGACCCGCGCGCCCTGGGTGCAGCAGAAGCCCGATCGGGCGTGGGCGAAACCGGGCGCCCAGTTCGACACGTCCATCGGCTGGCGCTTCACGAACCCCGAGTTGCAGCGCCGAGACAAGGCGACGTACTCGATGCCCGAGACCGCTGAGGAGGTTGCACGAATCGACGGCGTCACTCGCGACGACGCCGATGCGTTCGCGGTCGAGAGCCACCGCCGCGCACTGGACGCGATTGCAGCCGGTCGATTCGTCGACGAGATTGTGCCGGTAACGGTCGCGGCACGGCACGGCGAGACCCGGATCGTCGACACCGACGAGGGGCCCCGGTCGGAAACGACCGCCGAGGTGCTCGCGCGGCTCCGCCCCGTCGTCGACGGCGGCACCGTCGTGACGGCCGGCAACGCCTCCTCGTTGAACGACGGCGCCTCGGCGCTGCTCGTCGCCAGCGGAGCGGCGGTGGAGCATCATGGCCTCGTGCCGCGCGCCCGCATCGTGACCAGCGTCTCCGTAGCCCTCGCCCCGGAGATCATGGGCCTCGGCCCGGTTCCCGCGACTGAGAAGGCCCTCGCCCGCGCGGGACTCACCATCGACGACATCGGATCGATCGAACTCAATGAAGCCTTCGCATCGCAGTCGCTCGCGTGCATGCGCCGTCTCGGTCTCGACCCGGCCCGAGTCAACGCCGACGGAGGCGCCATCGCACTGGGTCACCCCCTGGGGTCCTCGGGATCGCGCCTCCTCGTGACGCTGCTCGGCCGCATGGAGCGCGAGGGCTCGCGCTACTGCCTCGCGACGATGTGCGTCGGCGTCGGCCAGGGAACGGCGACGATCATCGAGCGGGTGAGCTCGTGACCGGCGCGGCACTGCGCGTCGAGGATCGCGACGGCTTCGTGCTGGCCACCCTCGATCGGCCCGAGAAGCGCAACGCGATCGATCTCGCCCTGATCGACGCACTGCACGAGCTGTGCGCCTCGCTCGAAGCGCACCCCCGCACGCTGGTGCTGCGGGGGGCCGGAGGCAGCTTCGCAGCCGGCGCAGACATCGCGCAGCTGCGGGAGCGGAGGGCCGCCGAGGCCCGCGCCGGCATCAACACCCGCGCGTTCATGCGCGTGCACGCGCTCCCCATGCCGGTGATCGCCGTGCTCGAGGGACATACGCTGGGCGGGGGCGCGGAGCTCGCGTACAGCGCCGACATCCGCATCGGCACGCAGTCGCTCACGATCGGCAACCCGGAGCCCGGCCTCGGCATCATCGCGGCGGCCGGAGCGAGCTGGCGGCTGCGGGAGATCGCCGGCGAGGGCATCGCCGCCGAGATGGTGCTCACCGGCCGCATCCTCTCGGGCGAGGAAGCGTTCGCCGCCGGCCTCGTCACCCACCTGCACGCCGACGGCGACGCGGCGTTCGCGACGGCGGTCGCCATTGCGAAGCGCGTGGCAGCACTCGACCCGGCTGCGGTGCAGGCGTCGAAGCGAGTGCTCGACGCGCCCCGCTCCGCCCATCCGCAGATCGATCTCACCGAACAGGCGATCCTCTTCGACAGCCCGGAGAAGCATCGGCGCATGACCGCCTTCCTCGAGCGAAAGCAGCAGCGATGAACGAAGCAGTGAACGCAGCGAACGAGAATCCGCGCATCGACACCGTTCCCGCACGCGTCGGCGTGCTCGGGGGCGGCCGCATGGGCGGCGGCATCGCGCACGCCTTCCTGCTCGCGGGAGCCTACGTGGTGGTGGTCGAGCAGCACGTCGCGGCAGCCGACTCGGCGCGCGAGCGCATCGAGCGGAGCATCGACGCATCGATCGCGCGCGGGCACGAGGGCGACGCTGCGCTGCTCAAGCAGGCACTCACGGTCGCGACCGACATCACGGCGTTCGGCGCCTGCTCGCTCGTGATCGAAGCGGTACCGGAATCGCTCGAGCTCAAGACCGAGGCGCTCGCGGAGATCGAGCGGCAGCTCCCGCACGATGCCGTGATCGCGTCGAACACCTCGTCGATCCCGCTCGCCCGACTGGCCGAGACCCTCGACCGCCCGGACAGGTTCGTCGGACTGCACTTCTTCAACCCGGTGCCGGCCTCATCGCTCATCGAGGTCGTGGTGAGCGCCGGCACGGCGCCCGAGTTGCCCGCGGTCGCGGCCGGCTGGGCGCGCGCCTTGGGCAAAACGCCGATCACCGTGCACGACGCGCCCGGATTCGCCTCCAGCCGCCTCGGCGTGGCGCTCGCGCTCGAGGCGATCCGCATGGTCGAACAGGGCGTCGCATCGGCCGCCGATATCGACCTGGCGATGGAGCTCGGCTACCGGCACCCCGTCGGTCCGCTGCGCACCACCGACATCGTGGGGCTCGATGTGCGACTCGGCATCGCCGAGCAGCTCGAACGCGATCTCGGCCCGACGTTCGCCCCGCCGCAACTGCTGCGCGACCTGGTGGCCGACGGGCGCCTCGGACGCAAGAGCGGCCGCGGCTTCTACGACTGGCCGGCATGACCAGCACCAGCACCAGCACGACAGGAGACTCCCCGATGACCCGCACGCTGCAGAGCTACGTTCACGACGCCTGGTGGAGCCCGGCCGATACCGCCGGAGGCGCCGAGGTGCGGGACGCAACCACGGGAGAACCGGTGGCGGTCGTGTCGAGCGAGGGTCTCGACCTCGCGGGTGCGATGGAATACGCACGGACGGTCGGCCAGCGCCATCTGGGCGAACTCACCTTCCATCAGCGCGCGGTGATCCTGAAGCAGCTCGCGCTGGCCCTGACCGAGCGCAAGGCCGAACTGTACGAGCTCTCGACGCGAACGGGCGCCACGAAGGCCGACTCTTGGGTCGATATCGACGGCGGCATCGGCGTGCTCTTCACCTACTCGGGCAAGGGGCGGCGCGAGCTGCCGAACGCGCGCGTGCAGCTGGACGGTCCCGTCGAGCCCCTGTCGAAGGATGGCACGTTTCTCGGCCGGCACATTCGCACCACGCTCCCGGGCGTCGCGGTGCAGATCAACGCCTTCAACTTTCCGGTGTGGGGCGCACTCGAGAAGCTCGCCCCCGCCTTTCTCGCCGGCATGCCCACCATCGTGAAGCCGGCGACGCCTGGCGCGTACGTCACCGAGCATCTCGTGCGCATCATGGTCGAATCCGGGCTGCTGCCCGCCGGATCCCTGCAGCTGGTCACGGGATCGATCCGCGAGGTGTTCGACCATTCGCGTCTCGGCGACGTCGTCGCATTCACCGGCTCGGCGTCGACGGCCGACGGCCTGCGCCGCCACGACGCGGTGCAGGCCGGAGGCGTGATCTTCAGCGCGGAGACCGATTCGATCAACGCTTCGGTACTGGGCCCGGACGCGGTGGCCGGGACGCCGGAGTTCGACGCGTACGTGCGTCAGCTGGTCGCGGAGATGACCTCGAAGGCCGGGCAGAAGTGCACCGCCATTCGCCGCGCCATCGTGCCGCTCACGCTGGTCGACCCGCTCATCGCCGCCGTGCGGGATCGGATCGCGTCGAAGGTCGTCGTCGGCGATCCGCGCGCGGACGGAACCACCATGGGCGCGCTCGCCTCGATCGAGCAGCGCGACGAGGTGCTGCGGCAGGTGCAGGCGCTCGTCGACGGCGGTGGTCGCATCGCGCTCGGAGACGGTCAGAATCCGGGCGAGGAGACGGCCTTCCTGGAGCCCATCCTGCTCCGCTTCGACGACGCCTGGGCGCCCCGGGTGCACGACACCGAAGCGTTCGGGCCTGTGGCCTCGGTGATCGGGTACGCGACGCCGGAGGAGGCGGCCGCGCTCGTCGTGCGCGGCGGCGGTTCGCTCGTCACGAGCGTCGCCTCGGCCGACCCCGAGTTCGTCGCCGGCCTCACGCGCATGAGCGCTGCTGCGAACGGACGCATGCTCGTGCTCGACCGCACCGACGCGCGCAGCTCGACCGGCCACGGTTCGCCGCTGCCGAACCTGGTGCACGGCGGCCCCGGCCGTGCGGGCGGCGGTGAAGAGCTCGGCGGCGTGCGCAGCGTGTTCCACTACATGCAGCGCACGGCGATCCAGGGCAGCCCGGAGATGCTCACCGCGATCACCGGAGTGTGGCACGCAGGAGCCGCGACGCGCGATGAGGCGCACCCCTTCCGCAAATCGCTGCAGGAGCTGCGCGTCGGCGATCGGGTGGTATCGGAGGAGCGCGAGATCACCCTCGACGACATCGCGCACTTCGCCGACTTCACCGGCGACACGTTCTACGCCCACACCGACGAGGCGGCCGCGGCTGCGAACCCCTTCTTCCCGGGCCGCGTCGCGCACGGCTACCTCCTGCTGTCATTCGCTGCAGGCCTCTTCGTCTCACCCGAGCCGGGGCCGGTGCTCGCGAACTACGGCCTCGAGAGCCTCCGCTTCATCACGCCCGTATCGCCGGGCGACCGCATCAGAGTCGCGCTCACGGCGAAGCAGATCATTCCGCGCGAGACGGAAGAGTACGGCGAGGTGCACTGGGACGCGGTGCTCACGAACCAGGAGGGCGAGATCGTCGCCACCTACGACGTGCTGACGCTGGTGTCGAAGACGCACGAGGCGGTGGCCGCCTGACAGCCCCGGGCGGGGTCATCTGAAGTCGGCGACCTCGTTGACCCGCAGCCCGGAGCGCACGTAGGCGAGCACCGCGTCGGCGAGCGCGTCGGGGGTCTCGGGGCCATCCGGCCGGTACCACTCGACGAGCGAGTTCACGAGGCCGAACGTGAAGCGGGCGGCGAGCCCTGGATCGAGGTCGTCGCGGAGTGCGCCCTCGCTGCGCGCCCGCTCAAAGATGGCGCGCAACCGCGCGGTGAGCGCACGGCGCCGCTCGAGCGCACGAAGCTCGACGTCGGAGTTGCCATGCAGGCGGAGCAGCAGAATCAGATAGGGCTGCTGCTCGCAGGCGACGAGCACGGCGGCGCACACGATCTCCCGGATCTGCCCCACCGCATCGGCTCGACCGGACGCCTCGCGTTCCCCGCCCTCGGCGGTGTCGCGCCCCTCGGCCTCGTCGAACACGCGCTCCAGCGCGCCGAGGGCGCGTTCGAGCGCGATCTCGAGCATCTCGGCCTTCGAGGCGAAGTGGTGGTAGACCGCCGACTTCGAGAGCCCCAGCCGGTTCGAGATCATGCCGAGCGACGAAGCGTCGTACCCGTGGTCGGTGAAGACCTGCACGATGACTTCGAGCATGCTGCTCTGGTCGTATCCCGGTCGGCCCCTGCGGGGTGCTGCGTCCGAGCTCTCCATGGATCTGTTCCCCTCAGGCTCGGTGACCCGCACCTCCAGAAGCGTGAGCGCGGTCTTCCGCGCTGCACGCAAATCTACCGCAGGTCGTAGAGGCGCTTGAGCTTTCCCTCCGAGCGCGGCAATGACCCGATCGGCGCCAGTTCCACGCCGATCGTCGCTCCGATCCGATCCTTCACGCACTTCTGCAGCCGTCGCAGCGCGGCGTCTGCACCGTCGGGGTGCGCATCTGGATCGGCCTCGATCTTGATCGTGAGGTGATCCAGCGCCCCCCGCTTCGTCAGTTCGAGCACGAAGTGGCTCGTCAGCCCGTCGACCTCGCACGCGATCTCCTCGATCTGGGTGGGGAAGAGATTGACGCCGCGCAGGATGATCATGTCGTCGTTGCGTCCCGTGATCTTGGCGATGCGGCGGTGGGCCGGGCGGCCGGTGCCGGCGTGCAGCGAGGTGAGGTCGCGTGTGCGGTAGCGGATCATGGGGAAGGCTTCTTTGGTCAGCGTCGTGAAGACGAGCTCGCCGGTCTCGCCGTCGCTCACCTGCTGCAGCTGATCGTCGATGATCTCGGGCAGGAAGTGATCTTCCCAGATGTGGGGACCGTCCTGCGTCTCCACGCACTCACTGCCGACGCCCGGACCCATCATCTCGGAGAGTCCGTAGATGTCGACGGCGCGGATGTCCATGCGTTCCTCGAGTTCGCGTCGCATCGCCTCGGTCCAGGGCTCTGCTCCGCAGATCGCCACTTTCAGGCTCGTGCCGCGCGGGTCGAGCCCGGCCCGCTCGAACGCATCGGCGATCGTCAGCAGGTAGCTGGGCGTGCACATGATGGCGTCGGGCTCGAAGTCACGAATCAGCTGCACCTGCTTCTCGGTCTGGCCGCCAGACATGGGGATCACCATGCAGCCGAGGCGTTCGATGCCGGCGTGGGCGCCGAGCCCGCCCGTGAAGAGGCCGTAGCCGTACGCGTTGTGTACGCGCCAGCCGGGCCGCACGCCTGCGGCGTACAGCGATCGCGCGATGAGGTCGGCCCAGTTGTCGAGGTCACGGTCGGTGTAGCCGACGACCGTGAGCCGCCCGGTCGTGCCCGACGATGCATGCACGCGGCGCACCTGCTCCATCGGAACGGCGAAGAGCCCGAACGGGTAGTGGTCACGCAGGTCGCTCTTCGTCGTGAACGGCAGCCGCTCGATGTCTGCGAGGGAGCGGATGTCGTCGGGATGCACGCCGGCCGCGGCGAATTTCTCGCGGTAAAAGGGCACGTTCTCGTAGGCGTGGCGCACCGTCCACTGCAAACGTTCGAGTTGCAGCGCCTCGAGTTCGGCGCGGGTGAGGCGCTCGGCCGGGTGCAGGCCGGCTTCGACGCCGGCGTTGCCGGCATCGTCGGAGACGACGGGTGCGGCGGGTGCGGCAGGAGCCGCGGGGTCGTGAGTCTCACTGATCATGGGTGCGCTCTTTCGTATTCGGAGTCTCAGGAGGCGGGCAGCGGCCGGTCAGTGGCGAACGAGCGGCCTCGGAATTCGGCGATCGTGTCGCCGTGCTGGTCGCGGACGGTGATGTCGTAGAGCCCGTTGCGGCCCGACACCCACCGCCGCTCGGCGACTGCGGTGAGCGTGTCGCCTGCGCGGCTGGCCCGGGTGAACGTGATGTCGACGCCCGATGCGACGACGGCGTTCTCGCCCTCATTGCAGGCGTAGGCGAAGGCCGTATCGGCGAGGGTGAAGACCATGCCGCCGTGGGTGATGCCGAAGCCGTTGACCATGTCGTCTCGCACCGCCATCGACAGCTCGGCCCTGCCGCGCTCGAGCGCATGGAGCCGAATGCCGAATGCCGTCTTGGCAGTGTCCGAGCGGAGCATGGCGGTTGCCGACCAGCTCGGGTCGAAGGCGATGCGATCCTCGATGCCGCCGTGCGGCGAAACGTTCGTCAGTGAACTCATGTGGCGCTCCGTTGCGTCGATTCGGGAAGGCTCACTCCCCTTTGCGGTCGCGGGCCGGGGAGCGTATACTGACTGAATGGTCGGTCAGTAATTCCACTGGAAACTCTACCACCACTGTTCCACTCATAGCGAGAGTCGCGGCGCATTGCACCGATGCAAGGAGGCACCAGATGGCAACGACGACTGAAGAACTCACGGAGACCGCGGAGCAGGAGCGCTTCGACGCCCTGATCGCCGACGAGCAGCGCATCGAGCCCCGCGACTGGATGCCCGAGAAGTATCGGCGCACCCTGATCCGACAGATCTCCCAGCACGCGCACTCCGAGATCATCGGCATGCAGCCGGAGGCGAACTGGATCACCCGAGCGCCGAGCCTCAAGCGCAAGTCGATTCTCATCGCGAAGGTGCAAGACGAGGCGGGCCACGGGCTTTACCTCTACTCGGCCGCGCAGACGCTCGGAATCACGCGCGAAGAGATGACCGACGCGCTCATCGAGGGCCGCGCCCGGTACTCGTCGATCTTCAACTACCACACGCCGACGTGGGCCGACATGGGGGCGATCGGCTGGCTCGTCGACGGCGCCGCGATCTGCAACCAGGTGCCGCTCTGCCGCGCCTCGTACGGCCCCTACGGCCGCGCGATGGTGCGCATCTGCAAAGAGGAGTCGTTCCACCAGCGCCAGGGATTCGAGATTCTGTACGAGCTCTCGCACGGAACCCCGGAGCAGAAGCAGATGGCGCAAGACGCGGTCGACCGCTGGTACTGGCCGTCGCTCATGATGTTCGGGCCGAGCGACGACGCGTCGCCGAACTCCGCGCAGTCGATGGCGTGGAAGATCAAGCGCTTCTCGAACGACGAGCTGCGCCAGCGCTTCGTGGGTATGTGCGTACCGCAGTTCGAGGCGCTCGGGCTCGAGTGCCCTGACGCGGACCTGCGCTACGACGAGGAGTCGGGCCAGTGGATCATGGGCGAGATCGACTGGACCGAGTTCGAAGAGGTGCTCGCGGGTCGCGGGCCGGCCAACGCGGAGCGACTGCGCCACCGCCGCGACGCGCACGATGAGGGCGCCTGGGTGCGCGAGGCCGCGGCCGCCTACGCGCAGAAGATGCAGGATCGCCGCCGTTTCGCGGCCTGACCGCGACCACGCAGTACGCAGCACGCAGTACGCACACGTTACGAGGAGACGAAGATGTCGACACCCGGAGAGACCGGCACCGAGGCCTGGCCCCTGTGGGAGGTGTTCATTCGCGCCAACCGCGGCTTGAGCCACGTGCACGCCGGATCGCTGCACGCACCCGATGAGGCGATGGCGCTGCGCAACGCGCGAGACCTGTACACGCGGCGCCACGAGGGCGTCTCGATCTGGGTCGTTCCCGCGGCGGCGATCACCACGAGCGACCCCGACTCGAAGGGCGTGTTCTTCGAGTCGCCTGCGGGCAAGAACTTCAGGCACGCCGTCTACTACTCGCGCGCGGAAGGGGTGAAGCACCTGTGAGCACCGAGCCCGCCGCGGCCGCCGCCGACCTCCTCGGTGACGTCAGCGTCGACGATCTCCACGGTGACGTCAGCGTCGACGACCTCGAACTCGCCGACGAGCTGACCGGCTCCGGCGAGGTAGCGACACCCGACGTCGCCGAGTACGCCCTGCGTCTCGGAGACGACTCGCTGATCCTCTCCCAGCAACTCGGGTGGTGGGTGTCGCGCGGGCCCGAGCTCGAGGAGGACCTCGCCCTGAGCAACATCGCGCTCGACGTGCTGGGCCACGCGCGATCGCTGCTGCGCTACGCAGGCAGCGCGACGGGTCGCAGCGAAGACGACCTCGCGTTCTGGCGCGACGAGCCCGAGTTCCGCAATTGCTGGCTCGTCGAGCAGCCGAACGGGCACTACGGCGACACGATCGCCCGTCAGTTCATCTTCTCCGCTTATCAAGCCGAGCTGTATCGCCAGCTGCTCTCGAGCACCGATGCGACACTCCGCGCGATCGCCGGAAAGGCCGAGCGGGAGGTGCGCTACCACCTCGACCATTCCGCTCAGTGGATTCTCCGCCTCGCCCTGGGCACCGAGGAGTCGCGCGAGCGCATCACGGTGTCGCTGCGAGACCTGTGGCCGTACGTCGACGAGCTCTTCGCCGACGATCCGCTCATCGACCGCCTCTCAGGCATCGCCGTGCGACCGAGCGACCTCCGAGCAGGCTTCGACGACACCGTGCGCACCGTGCTCTCCGAGGCCGAGCTCGAGGTTCCCCAGGTGCAGCCCGCCCTCGCGCGCGGCCGCCACGGCATGCACAGCACGCGACTCGGCTACATTCTCGCCGAGATGCAGTGGCTGCCGCGTCGGCACCCGGGAGCGTCATGGTGACCCCGTTGCGCCCGGCAGAACCAGCGGCGGCACGGGTATGGGATATCGCTGCGCAGGTGCCGGATCCCGAGGTGCCCGTGCTCACCATCGAAGACCTGGGAGTGCTCCGCTCGGTGGTGGCCACCGACGCCGAAGTGCGCGTGGTGCTGACACCGACGTATTCGGGCTGCCCGGCCATCGATCAGATGCGCGACGACGTCGCCGCGCGACTGCACGAGGCCGGCTACCCGCAGGTGCGCGTCGATACGACGCTCAGCCCGGCCTGGACCACCGACTGGATGAGCGACGCCGGCAAGCGCAAGCTCGAGGCCTACGGCATCGCTCCCCCCGACTTCCGCGCGGCTGGGCGTCAGGGTCCGATTACCGTCGCACTCGCCGTGAAGTGCCCGCGCTGCCACTCGACCCGCACCCGCGAGATCGCCCGCTTCGGCTCCACCTCGTGCAAGGCCCTCTACGAGTGCCAGGAGTGCCTCGAGCCGTTCGACTACTTCAAGGTTCACTAGGAGCACCATGGCCGCCATCAATCTCGGCGCGAAGCAGCGCGCGACCTTCCATGAGCTGCGAGTCGCTGAGGTGCGCCCGCTCACCGAATCGAGCGTCGAGGTGACCTTCGAGGTGCCAGACGAGCTCGCGCCAGAGTTCACGTACCTCGCCGGGCAGTACCTCGCCCTCCGCACCACCATCGACGGCGAGGACCTTCGCCGCTCGTACTCGATCTGCAGGCCTCCGACGCCCGGGCGCATCTCGGTCGCGATCAAACGAGACCTCGGAGGCCGCTTCTCCAGCTGGGCCAACGAGTCCCTGCGGGCCGGCGACACGCTGCAGGTGATGACCCCGCAGGGAGCCTTCACCTCGAATCTCGACGAGCTCGACGGCCGGCACGTCGTCGGTATCGCCGCGGGCTCCGGCATCACGCCCGTCATCACGATGGCCCATCGCGTGCTCACCCACAGCGAGACCAGCCGGTTCGACCTGCTCTTCACGAACCGCTCCTCGCTCGACGTCATGTTCGTCGAAGAGCTCGCCGACCTGAAGGACCGCTATCCGCAGCGCTTCGCCATCCACCACGTGCTCTCGCGCGAGCAGCGGTCAGCCCCCGTGATGTCAGGCCGCCTCGACGAGGAGCGACTGCGCACCATCCTGAACACCGTGATCCCGGTCGGCATGGCCGACGAATGGGTGCTCTGCGGCCCCTTCGAGCTCGTGCAGCTGTGCCGCGACCTCCTCGCCGAGCACGGCGTCGAGACCTCGCACGTGCGCTTCGAGCTGTTCTCGACGGGCGAGCCCGCTCCGACGCGGGCGAGACCCGTCGAGGTGCGCACCGGGGAAGAGACGATCACCATCGACTTCACCCTCGACGGCACCTCCGCCTCGGTCGAGAGCCCGGTCGCGGCACGGGAGACCATCTTGAACGCGGCACTGCGCGTGCGCAGCGACGTACCGTTCGCCTGCGCCGGGGGCGTCTGCGGCACCTGCCGCGCGCGGGTCGTCACCGGATCGGTGTCGATGACCGAGAATTACGCGCTTGAGGCCGAAGAGCTCGAGCGCGGATACGTGCTCACCTGCCAATCTCACCCGCAATCAGACCGCGTGGTCGTCGACTACGACGCGTGACCCGATCGGAGCCAGCATGATCACCCTGACCGTCGCCGATGACATCGCCGAGATCACGCTCGACGCACCCGAGCGACTCAACGCGCTCGCGCCCGACGACATCCGCCAGCTCTCCGATGCCTACGCAGAGGCCGAACAGCAGCGGGTGCGCGCGCTCGTGCTGCGCGGTGAGGGGCGCGCCTTCTGCGCAGGGCGAGACATCTCCGGCGTCGACCCCCGCTCCGACGACGTGCTCGGCTACCTCGACGGTCTCGTGCAGCCGCTGCTCGAACGCATGAGCCGTTTCCCCGCCCCCACATTCGCCGTCGCGCACGGGGCGTGTCTCGGCGTCGGGCTCGGCCTGCTCATCGCGAGCGACGTGGTCTACGTGGCCGAGACCGCCAAGATCGGCAGCCCCTTCGCGAACCTCGGCGCAACGCTCGACTCGGGCGGGCACGCGCTCTTCTTCGAACGCCTCGGGGCGCACCGCACCCTCGATCTCATCTACACGGGCCGCCTCATGTCGGGCGCCGAGGCGGTGACAGCGGGCCTGTTCTCGCAGTCCTTCCCCGACGCCGATGTGCTCGAAGCGACCCGGGCCGCGGCGGCGAGCGCGGCGCGCGGCGCCACCGAGGCGTTTCTCGCGTCGAAGGCGCTCGTCGCCGAGCTGCGCGATGAGCGGCTCGGGCTGTGGCAGTCGATGGCGCACGAGAACCGCGTGCAGACCGCGCTCTGCGACACCGACGACTACCGCGAGGGCTTCGCGGCGTTCCAGCAGAAGCGACGGCCGGAGTTCACGGGCGGCGCTCGGCGGGGAACCCTCGCGTGAGCGCGGGCAGCGGAGCCACGAGAAACGACGCTGGCAACTGGGTCGCCGAGAACGGCGCGGGCGAGCTCGCCGAAGCGATGGGCATCGAGTTTCTCGAGTTCACCGTCGAGCGCACGGTGGGCCGCATGCCCGTTCGCGGCAACCGCCAGACCGTCGGGTTCTTGCACGGCGGCGCCTACGTGGTGCTCGGCGAGACGCTCGGATCGCTCGCCGCCAATCTGCACGCCGGCCCCGGCCGCCTCGCGGTGGGCGTCGACATCAATGCGACCCATACCCGGTCGGCCACCGAAGGCTTCGTGACCGCCGTCTGCACGCCGGTGCACCTGGGCGGCAGCCTCGCCGTGCACGAGATCGTCGTCACCGACGAGGCCGGCCGCCGCTGCTGCACAATGCGGATGAGCAATCTCATCAAGGCGATGCCGGATCACGCGCGTACTGATCCTCAGCCCTGATCGTCGGTTCTGCACTCGCCCCCTGGCCCCGCGAGCACTTCGGTGATGTGCCGCAGCGCGTCGTGCAGCTGCACATCGGTCGACGCTCCGTAGCCGAGTACGAGGCCATGGGGCGCGGTCTCGGGGTTGTCGTAGTAGGTGTGGAGCGGCGCCACGGTCACCCCTCGTGCCGCGAGGCCGCGCGCCGCCGCAGCGGCTGACGGGCCAGGCTCCCACGTCAGCGTCGCGTGCAGCCCCGCTTCGACCGCGTGCACGCGGACCCCCGGCACCCCGTCGAACGCGTCGATCACGAGCGTGCGCCGATGCGCGTATTCGCGTCCGACCCGGGCGAGATGCCTGCGGAGGCCGCCGCTCTCCAAGAACTCCGCGAGTGCATGCTGCACCGTTCCCGAGAGCGGAAGCCCGAGGTCGGCGCGCGCCGCGATCGCTCGCTCGCGGATCTCCGGATTCGTCACGACGACGTAGCCGCACCGAAGCCAGGGCGAAAGCGTCTTCGAGTAGCTGCCGACCAGCGCGACGCGGCGCTCGTCGTCGAGCGATGCGATCGCCGGCAGCGCCGGGGCGCCGTGCCGGAACTCGCTGTCGTAGTCGTCCTCGATCACCAGGGCGTCATGGTCGCGCGCCCAGTCGAGAACGGCGAGCCGGGCGGCGACCGGCATGCGCCCGCCGAGCGGATACTGATGGCTCGGAGTGAGCAGCGCCCCCGCGAACCGCCCGCCCCGCGAGCGCAGCTCCTCGACGTCCATCCCGCCGTCGCGCACCGGAATGGGGATCGACTGCCCGCCGAGTCTCCGGATCACCCGGCGCGATGCCGGATACCCGGGTTCCTCGGTCGCGATCCGCGCGCCGACGGGGCCCTCAGCGCTGAGCCCGTGCATGAGCAGCCCGATCCCGTCGTTCGTGCCCGCGGTGAGCAGCACGTCGTCTCGACCGCACTGCACCCCGCGGGCCTGCAGCAGATGCTCGGCGATGAGTTCTCGCAGGCGTTCGTCGCCGGCGGGCGGTGGCGGCACCGAGGGGAGCTCGCGCCGGAGTGCCCGGCGCCAGGCGGTCTGCCACTCTCGAGTGCTGCCGAACCGCGTCGACGGGCTTCCGGGCGACAGATTGTGCGCGCTGGGGATCGGCGCAGGTGTCGCGAGGGGTCGATGCGCCGCGGGCTCCGATTCCGGTGCCACCCGCCGAGCCGCGCCGCCCCCGAGACCCGCGGCGACGAACGTGCCCGATCCCGGCACCGAAACGAAGTACCCCTCACCGATCAGTTCTTCGAAGGCGGCGATGACGGTGCCCCGAGAGAATCCCGTCGCGGCCGCGAGCGAGCGGGACGAGGGAAGCTGCGCCCCCGCAGCGATCGTGCCGCCGAGCACCGCTCCGCGCAACTGCTCGACCAAGTGCTCTCGAGCAGTTTTGGCCGGCGGAACCGACGTCTCGAGCACGAGGTCGACGGGGATCCGATGTCTCATCGCACTCTTTCTGGTCTACTGAAATCGATGTTTTCCGGTGTAACCGCACCACCAGTTTCCCCGCCACGATGGAGCCTATACCGTGTGCGTCGTCGATGGCGCGCTTCCCCAGGAATGGAGTCCACCCGTGTTCACCGGTCTCAGTGCGTTTCCCCTCACCCCGTTCACCGATGATGCAGTGGACGAAGCCGCGTACGCGCGACTGATCGAACGACTCGCAGCCTCGGGAGTCGACTCGATCACCGCGCTCGGGTCGACGGGCTCCTACGCCTACCTGACCCCGGCGGAGCGCGCGAGCGTGGCTCGAATCGCCGTGCGCCACGCGGGTGCGATGCCCGTGCATGTCGGAGTCGGCGCGCTCCGCACCTCCCACGTGCTCGAGAATGTGCGGAGCGCCGAAGCAGCTGGCGCCTCCGGCGTGTTGCTCGCCCCGATGACCTATCAGCCGCTGACGCACGACGACGTCTTCGAGCTCTTCGCCGCGGTCAGTCGCAGCACTGATCTCCCGGTGATCGTCTACGACAACCCCGGCACGACGCATTTCACCTTCACCACCGAGCTCTACGGCCGCATCGCGCAACTGCCCGGCATCGCGTCGGTCAAGATTCCCGCCCTCCCGGAGGGCGATGCCGCAGCGTCGGATCGCATGGCCCAGATTCGTGCGGTGCTCCCCGACCATGTGACGGTCGGCATCTCGGGCGACGCATCCGCCGCCGCGGGTCTCACCGCGGGGTGCGACGCCTGGTACTCGGTGATCGCAGGCACCCTCCCAGAGGTCGCCCTGCGCATCGCCCGCGCGGCGCAGGCGGGAGATCGCGACGCGGCGCTCCAGGCATCAGCAGAACTGCAACCGCTCTGGAATCTCTTCAGCACGATGGGCGGAAGCCTGCGCGTCACCGCCGCAATCGCCGAACTGCTCGGACTCGTCGCACCGCGATCGCTCCCGTTGCCGATCCTGGGTCTATCCGCAGCTCAGCGCGCCGAGGTCGCGCGGGTCATCGATGAACTCGGCCTCGACGGCTGACGCGCCCGCAGCGGGCGGCGGCGCGCTTCAGCGCAGCGGCGGGCTCGCGCGGTACGTCTTCGCGGCGACACTCGTGCGGAGTGCCGACGGCGGCGCGGTCGTCGCGATCGTGCTGCTCGCGCAGCACACCGGCCTGCCGGCGTGGGTATCCGGCCTCCTCGGAGCATCGATCACCGCGCCCCATCTGCTCGGTCCGTTCATCTCCCGGCGGCTCGACACTGCCCGTGACGGGCGAGTCGTCATCGCCGTCTCTGCCGTCGTGCACGGTGCGCTTCTCGGCATCGCCGCGCTCCTCCTGCCCCACACTTGGGCGGCCGTTCCCGCCGTCCTCCTGTTCATCTCCGGCTTGTTCGGCCCAATGCTCACCGGCGGCATCAGCAGCAGGCTCCCCGCGATCGCCGGGCCGTCTCGGCAGCACCAGCGGCGAGCGCAGAGCTGGGACGTGGCGAGTTACGGCGTCAGCGGCACGCTCGGCCCCGCGTCGGTGGCCTGGCTCGCCGCCGGGCCGGGCCCGCTCGCAGCCGCTCTCGTGCTCGCCGCGGCCGCGATCATCGGTGCAGCTGCGGTGCTGGCGCTCCCCCGTCAGCCTCCCGCCACCGATGCGTCTGCAGTGCCCTCGCCGCTGCAGACGCTCCGGCAGATCTGGCGCTCCGGCCCACTGCGGCGCACGCTCGCGCTCACGGTCACGGTCGCGTTCTCAGTCGCCGTGCTCCCGATCTACGCGGTGGCGATCGCTCCGCAGTTCGGCGGCGCGGCGCTCGCGGGAACGCTCATCGCCGGGTACGGGGTGGGCAACCTGATCGGGTCGGCGATCCTCATGGTGAAGCCGCTGCCGGGAGACGCCGATCGACTCATCGTGGTGCTGTGCTTCGTCGTCGCCGCAGCATTGGCCGTCGTGGCCGCGATGCCGAGCTTCGTCGCAGCACTCGTCGCCTGCGGTGCGGCGGGAATCGCGAACGCACTGTTCTTCGCGGCGACGCTCGCGGCCCGCAGCGAGTACGCACCGGCCGAGGCCCGCGGTCAGGTCTTCATCTGGGTCGGCGCGTTGAAGATCGCCGCCGGTTCTGCGGGAACGGCCACCGCCGGTGTGCTGCTCTTCGGGGCAGCGTGGATGCCCGTGGCGCTTGTGGCGGGCGTCTGCGTCGTCGCGGCGCTCGCGAGCGCGCGGTCGCGAGCCGCGGGCGCGGCCGCGCACCCGCTAGCGCGCCGCCGAGCGGCGAGCTCGCACGACGGCGAACCCGGTGAGCACTAGACCCGCCGCCGCCCACAGCAGGAGCAGCACGGCAGCGCCCCCGGCCGATCCGGCACCCGTGGCGATCGATTGGAAGCCGTCGAGCGCCGCGCCGAGCGGGCTGAAGTCGCCGACCGCCGCGAGCGCTGCCGGAACGGTGGAAACGATCCCGACCGCGAAGGCGACGACCAGCAGCACGAATGCGACAAAGCGGCCGAAGCCTCCGAGCAGCGCCGAGAGCCCCTGCACGAGCAGCGCGAAGGCGATACCCGCGAGCAGCGCGAAGCCGAAGAACTGAACGCCCTGGCCGAAGTCGTACCCGAGCGCGATCGGCAGGGCCACCCCGGCGGCGACGCCCTGGATCGCGCCGAGGCCGATTGCGGGCAATGCGCTGCGGAGCGTGATGAACCCGATCCCGCGGGCAGCCGCACGGGTACGCCGCCAGAGCGGCGACAGCACGAGGAATACGGCGAGCGCACCCGCCCACAGCGCGATGCCCGCGAAGAGCGGCACACCTGAAGCCGTGAAGAGCTCATCGCTGCCGCCCTCGGCCAGCACCGGCGTCACCGCGGCCTTCGCGAGCCGCTCGCGCTCCGCATTCGTGGTGGTCGGCACGCCCGTCGCCGCAGTCTCCAGCCCGGTCGCGAGCTCCCCGGCCCCGTCGGCCAGCTGTTCGGTGCCGCCGACCAGCTCCGAGGTGCCATCGGCGAGCTGCCTCGCGCCGTCGGCCAGTTGCGGGGCGTTCGCCGCGAGCTCCCCGGTTCCGGTGCTCAGCTGCGCCGCACCGTCGGCGAGCTGTGCCGCGCCGGCGGAGAGTTGCCCGCCCTGCTCGGCGAGCTCGTTCAGACCGGCGCCGAACTGCGACAGACCAGTGGCCAGCTGGTCCAACTGCGCATTCGGGTCCGCGCCTGGCGCAGCCGCGCCGCCGAGCTGCTGCTGCAGTGCCTGAGAAGCCTCAGCGACCCCCGCCGCCCCATCGCTCGCGGTCGCAAGCCCTCCGCCGATGGCTCCGGCGTGAGCCTGCAGCGATTCGCCCAACCGCTGGCAGTACTCGAGGTCGCCGGTAGAAACCGCGCAATCCGTGACCAGCGGTTCGATATCGGCGCCGAACGCTGCCGCACCCGCGCCGGCGCTCGTCAGCCCCTGCTCGAGCTGCGCCGACGGCTCGGCCGAAGCCGCCTGCAGCTGCGTCAGCGCCCCGATGAGCGTCTGCAGCTGCTGCACCGCGGCGGTGGCGCCTGCCGAGAGCTGCGGATACGCGTCGGCCAACTGCTGCGCGCCCGAGACGTACTGCCCCACGCCGGAGGCGAGTTCACCCGAGCCCGTCGCCAGGGTTCCGGCGCCCGTCGCCAACTGCTGGGTGCCGTCGGCGAGTTGCGTCGTGCCGTCCGCGAGCTGAGCAGCGCCGCCGTCGAGCTGCGCCGCGCCGGCTGACAGCTCGGAGGCGCCCGTCACCAGCTGATCCGCCCCGTCAGCGGCGTCGCCCACGCCGGCGCCGAGCTCGTTGAAGCCGACGTACACGCCGTCGACGAACTGCGCGCCGAGCTGCTCGTTCAGCACCTGCGTCGCCGTCTGCGTCACGATGCCCGAGAGCGCGGTGTCGATGAGGCGGCCGCGATCACTCTCCGTCACGCCGATCCTCGCCTGCTTCGCCTCGCCGGGGTCGCCCGAGAGCGACGTCGCATCTGCCGAGAAGCTCTTCGGGATGGTGACGACAGTCGCGTACCGGCCGTCGGTCACGCCCGCTGCAGCGTCGTCGGCATCGGTGAGCACCCACGTGAAGTTAGTCGTGCCGCTGTCGTCGGACGACGCCGCCGTGTCAGGGGCCGGATCGCCGATGAGTTCGCCAGCGAGCACGCGGCCGAGCGGCACGGTCTGCCCATCGACTTCCGCGCCCTCGTCGAGGTTCACGACGGCGGCCGTCACGTTCTCGAGGCGCTCCGTCGGATTCCAGAGCCCCCACAGCAGGATCCCTGCGACCGTGAGGGGGACGAGCATGATGCCGACGATCGTCGTCCAGCGAACCGGACGGTCGTTCGTGAGCCGGGTCAACGCGGCACTCATCGTGCGCTCCCTTCACTGTCGCTGAAATGCGACAGAACTTCTGGTTTCTCGGGACTGATGAGCGGACGTTCTGTCGCGCTTTCAGCGGGCGGAGTCGAAACGGGGGACGGAACGCGGGCCGAGGCCGCGGCGGAGGCGCGGTCGAGCGTCACCAGCTCCGTGCCCTCTGGCAGGATCCGCCGCGCGAGCTCGGCGCCGCCGAGCACGACCGGCGTGACTTCTGGCGCCGCTCCCCGTGCGACCGACACCGCATGCGCTGCGAACGCCGAACGCATGCCGTCGACGGCCGCCGACGAGGCATCGGCCTGCCCCGCCTCGCGCAGGTCGAGCACGAGTACGGCCGGGCGATCCTGCAATGCCTCGCGCAGCGTCGCCGGCGTCGCCCAGGCCGCGCGCGAGCGCAGGGATGCCGCGCGCTCCGGCAGCAGGAGGCCGGCCACCTTCGCCGTACCGGCGATGATCGGCCCGCGGCCCGACAGCGCTTCGGCGATCGGCACGGCTCGGCCCGTCTGCTGCGGGTCCAGCACCAGCGCTTCGCCGGCTCCGACGCGAATCGTCGGCGCTCCGACACCCGCCGCATCCGCGCCACCCGCGCCGCCAGACGTGCTCGCGGCGTCGCCGGGCAGGACGAGCGCGTCCGCCGCGATCCGCGCCTGTGGCATGTCCGCCGGCCATGCAGCGTGCGCGATCTCGCGGGCGAGACCTTCGCCTTCCACATCGAACGACGGCAGCACGCGGCTCAGCCAGCCCGGCATGCTCCAGGCGCGGTCGCCGAGGAGCGCCAAGACCGCCGGCACGAGCGTCATGCGCACGATGAAGGCGTCGACGAAGACGCCGACCGCGAGCCCGAGCGCGATCACCTTGATGCTCGGGTCGCCCTCGGGCACGAAGGCCGCGAACACCGCGAACATGATGAGCGCCGCGGCGGTCACCACTTTCGCGCTGCCGACGAAGCCGCGCCGGATCGCGGTCTGAGCATCTGCGCCGTGCACGTACTCCTCGCGGATGCGCGAGACGAGGAACACTTCGTAGTCCATTGCGAGCCCGAAGAGCACCCCCATCAAGATGATCGGCATGAAGCTGAGCACCGGTCCGGTGGCGTGCACGTTGAGCGCATCGCCGAGCCATCCCCACTGGAAGACGGCGACCACGGCTCCGAAGGCGGCGCCCACGGAGAGCAGGTAGCCGAGGGTCGCCTTGATCGGCACCCAGACCGAGCGGAAGACCATGGCGAGCAGGATCAGCGAGAGTCCGACCACCAGCACCCCGAACGGCAGCAGCGCTTCGCCAAGCAGGTTCGACACGTCGATGCCCACCGCGGTGAATCCCGTCACGGCGAGACTGACCCCGTAGTCGTCGAGCCACTCGTCGTGGTGCGCTCTGAGCTCGGCGACGAGCTCGGAGGTGCTCTCCGCTTGCGGCCCCTCCTCGGGCACGACCTGGATGATGCCGGTATCCGCGTTCTGGTTCGGGGTCGCGAGCGGCACGTCGTGCACGCCGGGAATGTCGCGCACCTCGTCGGCCAGATCTTGCATCAGACCGACGGGATCATCGCTGGTGATGATCGATCCGGTGAGGATGAGCGGCCCGTTCGCCCCCTCGCCGAAGTGCTCCCCGGTCAGCTCGTAGGTGACGCGAGCCGGGTCGGTCTCCTCGAGTGTCTCGGCCCCGGGGAGCGCGAGCCGCAGCTGCGTCATCGGAATCGCTGCGACGCCGAGCACGACCAGAACGGCGAGGATCGTCGCGACCGGCTTCGCCGTCACTCCGCGCACCCATCCGCCGAAGAAGCGGTCGGCGCGGCTGGGGCCGTGGGAGGCGCTGGCCGGTGCTGACTCGATCGGTGCGCCGGCGGCGAGCGCGGCGCGCTGCCGTTTCGGGAGGATCTTCAGCCCTGCCATGGCGAGGACGGCAGGCGTGAGCGTCACCCCGATGAGCACGGCCACCGCGACACCGGCGGCGGCGGCGACCCCGAGCGCGGTGAGGAACGGAATGCCCGCGACCGCGAGGCCGAGTAGGGCGATGATCACGGTGAGCCCCGCGAACACGACGGCCGAGCCGCTCGTCGCCGTCGCCCGGGCGATCGACTCGGTGACTCCGAGCCCCGACCTCAGTTGCTCCTGATGCCTGCTCACGATGAAGAGGGTGTAGTCGATGCCGACCGCGAGCCCGAGCATGAGCGCGAGCATCGGGGTCGTCGAGGTCATCTCGGCGAAGGCCGTCGTGACGAACAGACCCGCGATCGTCACGCCAACGCCGATGATGGCGATGATGAGCGGCATGCCCGCCGCGACGAGCGACCCGAGCGTGAAGAGCAGCACGACGAATGCGATGACGACGCCGATCGCCTCGGTCGCGGTGAAGCCGGGGATCGAGACCGAGAACACGTCTCCGCCGTACGAGACTTCCGCGTCGGCGGGCAGGCGATCCTGCAGCTGTTCGGCTACGGCGATGATGCCGTCGGCCGTCGCGTCGGACACATCGCTCTGCGCGCCGGTGATCTGCACGGTGACGAGCGCCGCCTGCCCGTCGTCGCTCAGGCCCGCCGCGGCCTGCTCGTCGAACGGGTGGGTCACCGCACTCACGTCGTCGAGTTGCTCGAGTTCGTCGACGGCGTCGACGATGGTCTGCTCGTAGGGCTGCTGGTCCGCCCGCTCGCCGTCTGCGGCGACGACGATGATCGTCGCACTCGTGCCGCTCACCTCGGGGAATGTGCGCCCGAGCGTGTCGATCGCCTCCTGCGACTCCGTGCCGGGAATCGTGATGGGCGCGTTCGCCCCCTGCGAGAACAGGCCGGCGGCGATGCCGAGCACCGCGAGGATCGCGATCCAGGTCGCGAGCACCAGCCATCTCGCGCGGGTCGCCCAGAGTCCGATGGCGTGCAGCAGTGTCGACATGCGGGGTGAGGCCTTTCGATCTCGGGCGGGAGGGGAACGGGTCGGGGTGCGCCTGACCGCCAATTCGGCGATCGATACACGAGTGCATCCGTTTCGATACACGAGTGTATCTGATTGGGTACACTGATGTATCGGGAATCTTTCAGGCTAGGCTCTGCATGCTGTCTGCCGAGACGAGAAGGGGCTGCGATGACGAACGAGCCGCACCAGGATCCGCCGACCGCACGGCGGCGAGAGACGCGCGGCCGCCTGCTCGACGCTGCTATCGAGGTCTTCGCCGAAGCCGGAGTGCAGGGCGCGTCAGTCGAGCAGATCTGCGCCCGCGCTGGATTCTCGCGCGGCGCCTTCTACTCGAACTTCTCCACGAAGGAGCAGCTGTTCCTCGCACTCCTTGAACGCGAGTTCGATCGTCGCATTGAAGAAGTCGAGTCGACGATCGCCGAGCTCACTCCGGCGTTGCAAGAGCTGCAAGGCACTATCGACGGCGCACGGGCGGCTGAGTACATCACCCGATTCGTCGCGCCCGAGAGCGACGGCGCGCACTGGTTCATTCTCGAGAACGAATTCGCGCTGCTCGCGATGCGCGATCCCGACATCGCGCCGGGATACCTCGCCCTACTCGACCGCGCGACCAGAAGCCTCGCCGAACTCGTTGAGACGGCCATCGTCGCGGCCGGTCGCCGCTTCGTCCTCCCCGCCTACAGCACCACCGAGATCATCAACGGCATGTGCGAGCGCGCGGCGCGCGTCTCCGCACTCGAGGGCGAGGAGCACCCGCGCGGCATCGCGGCGCTGCCCCACCAGATCGGCGAGCTGCTCTTCGCGGTGACCGAACCGATCAGTCCGCGCTGATCGTGCGGCCGAGCTCGGCCGCTTCTGCGCGCGCACGCTCGAGATCGTCAGCCGCCCACTCCATGCCGAGCTCGGGCAGCTTCTCGGCGAGGGTGCGGCTCGTGCCCACCACGAACACCTCCATGCCGAAGCCCGCTCCGAACAGGTGGGCGAGCGGCGCCGTCACGAAATCCTGCACCTCGGGTTCGAGCGGGCCGCCCTGGGCGGTGACGATGACGACCGGCTTGCCCTCGAGAGGCCGTGGCGATCCGGCCCACGACGACGTGATTCCGGGAACGTGGACCAGGTCGACCCAGGCTTTCAGCGTCGAGGGCATCGCGTAGTTGTACATCGGCGCACCGACCACGAGCGCGTCGGCATCGAGCAGCTCGGAGATGAGCCCGCTCTGCACCCGCTGCGTCGTAGCCGCAAGAGGCTCGCCGTCGCGCAACTCGGCGGGCCAGTGCTGCGCGCGCTCGCTCAAGTGCGGCGGTTGGTCGTGGTGCAGATCCCGTTGCACCACGACAAACTCCTCGCCGCGTGCAATCCAGGCTTCGGCGACTGCGTTCGTGAGCCCCCGCGTCCGTGAGGCGCTGTCTGCGATCGCTCCGTCGACCTGCAGCAGTGTCGGCATGGCTTCCCCTTCCCTCGGTTACGTGACGAGGATAACCGCCACCCCGTAGAATCGTCCCGTGCTGCTCTCAGATCGCGACATCAAGGCCGAACTCGAATCGGGCCGCGTCGGCCTCTCCCCGAGCGAACCGTCGATGGTGCAGCCCTCGAGCATCGACGTGCGACTCGATCGCTACTTCCGCCTGTTCGACAACCACAAGTACGCGGTGATCGACCCGTCCCAGGAGCAGCCCGAGCTGACGCGCCTCATCGAAGTCGACCCCGAAGAGGGCTTCATTCTGCACCCAGGCGAGTTCGTGCTCGGTTCCACCTACGAGCAGGTCTCGCTGCCCGACGACATCGCGGCGCGTCTCGAGGGCAAGAGCTCGCTGGGGCGGCTCGGCCTGCTCACGCACTCGACCGCCGGCTTCATCGACCCCGGCTTCGAGGGCCACGTGACGCTCGAGCTCTCGAACGTGGCCACCCTGCCGATCCGCCTCTGGCCCGGCATGAAGATCGGCCAGCTCTGCTTCTTCAAGCTGACCTCGCCTGCTGAGCGCCCGTACGGATCAGGCGCGACGTTCTCTCGCTACCTCGGTCAGCGGGGCCCGACCGCCTCGCGCTCGCACCTCAACTTCCACCGCGCCGATGTGCGGTCGAGCGTAGCCGGTGCACCCGGAGCCTGAGGCCCGCACCGCAGCGCTCAGCGTCAGTGCTGCGCGCCGAGTTCTACGAGCAGCACACCGGCGCCGATCAGTGCGATGCCGGCGCCCATCACCCAGGTGAGCGGCTCCCTGAAGAGCACTCGGCTCATCACGGCAGTGAGCGCGACGCCCACCGCGGCCCAGATGCCGTAGGCGACACCGAGCGCCATGCCGAGCGACAGCGTCAGCGACAGCATCACGAACGCCGTCAGGTACCCCGCGACCACGACGATGTACCACAGCCGATTCGGGCGCTTCCCGGCGGGCGCTGTGGTGGCAGCTCGCAGCGAGAGTGAAGCGGACACTTCGCTGACGATGGCGACGACGAGGGTGACGAACATCATGCGTCACCCACCCCCGCAGTGTGAGACGTCACGCGTGCGGCCTTGCGGTGCGCGGCCTGCGAACCGAGCTCGACGAGCAGCACGCCGCCGATGATCAACACGATGCCAGCCCCCATGAGCGCGGTGAACGGTTCATGGAACACCGCAGTCGAGAGTCCCGCGGTCAATGCAACGCCGGTGGCTCCCCAGATGCCGTAAGCGACCCCGAGCGGCATGCCGAGCGACAGCACCTTGCCGAGGCAGGCGAACGAGCCGATGTATCCCACGGCGACTGCGGCGTACAGTGCGGGGGTCTCGAGCGCGCCCTTCAGGCACAGCGATCCGACGACCTCCAGCAGAATTGCCGCACCCAAGAAGTACCAGGCCCTCACGCGTCTCCTCCCGCGCCAGCCTTCCGGCGCGCCTCCGACTCCGCGGCGATTTCCTGCTGCCGCTTCATCTGACGCGTCAGCACCACCGACAGCACGAGCCCGCCGACGAGGGCGACGCCGATGAGCAGGTACAGCCCGATATCCGGGTCGATGATGCCGACGGCGTACATGAGCACGATGAGGATCGCGAGAACCGCCCCCTCCGTCAGCGCGAACCGCAAGAAGAACCGCATGCGCGCCCGCGCCAGCGCATCGAATTCCTGCTGCCCGGTGGCGTCGAGAGGGGGCACACCGTGCGAAGCATCTTGAGTCATGAGCCGAGGCTAGCAAGGCGCGCGTGCCGCCACGCGGCGCCGCTCCGATACCGCCGCTGCTACCGCCGCTGCTGAGCGCTCGCGCGCTTCCCGTCCCGGCGCGCCTGCTGCGCCAGCATCTCGTTGTAGGCCTCGAGCTCGGCGCCGCCCGAGCGGTCATCCGCTCGATCCTTGCGCTTCTGCTCCTTCTCATCGCTCCGCGACCATTGGATCGCGACGATCAACGCGAGAGCAAGGGTCGGCAGCTCTCCGATGCCCCAGGCGATGCCGCCACCCGTAGATTGATCTTCAAGCGGTGGCGCACCCCAGGTGCGCCCCATCGCCCCATACCAGTCGGAGAGCAGCAACCCGTCGCCCGTCATGATGGTCACGCCGAAGAAGGCGTGAGAGGCCATGGTGGCGAACAGCGTGACGATGCGCAGCGGGTACGGGAAGCGGTACGGCACCGGGTCGACGCCGATCATCGACAGGTTGAAGAGGTACCCCGAGATCAAGAAGTGGATGATCATCCACTGGTGCCCCAGGTGTTCCTCGGCTGCCCAGCGTGCGATCGGGGTGAAGTAGAACACCCAGAGCGAACCGGAGAACATCACCGCGGCGAAGGCCGGATGCGTGACGACCTTCGAGAAGGGGGTCTGCACCGCCCACAAGATCCATTCCCGGCCACCCCACGAGCCGTCAGAGCGCTTGTGGGTTGCGCGCAAGGCGAGCGTCACGGGCGCGCCGAGCACGAGGCAGAGCGGGATCAGCATCGCGAACATCATGTGCCCGAGCATGTGCACGCTGAAGAGGTACTGCTCGTAGGCGTTGAGCGCGCCGTTGGTGGTGTAGGCGAGCAGCAGAATGCCGAGAATCCAGGCGGTCGTGCGCCCAGCCGACCACCGGTCGCCCCGGCGGGCGAGGCGCACCACCGCGGCGAGATACATGCCGACCGCGAAGACGCAGACGAGCACCCAGAGCAGATCGAACTTCCACTCGGTGAGGTACCGCAGCGGGGTGAGCTCGGGCGGCAGCGGGTCGCCGGTGAGCCACTCGGCCGGGCTGATCCCGCCCGGCTGATCGCGCACGGGCTCGAGCGCCACAGGAGTCGCGGTACGGCCGAGCGCCCCGGCGATCCCGCTCGCGATGCCCATGACGGCGAGCTCGCAGACCACGAACCAGGCGAATGGGCGCATGCCCCGCGCCGAGTCCGCGATGCGCGGGATCAGACGCACGCGCTGCATCGCACCGAACGCCCCGAGCACCACGAGCGAACCCGTCTTCAGCAGCACCAGCTGCCCGTAGCCGGTACCGAAGAGCGCGTCCCACGTGCCGACCCGCAGCCACGCGCTCACGACACCCGACGCCGCGACGCCGATGAATGCGAGCAGTGCGATCGAGGAGTAGCGGGCGGTGACCGCCGCGAGCCGCTTGTGATCGACCGTGCGCGCGACGAAGATCAGCGCCAGCAGCCCGCCGAGCCAGACCGCGGCGCCCACGATATGCACGAGGAGCGCGTTCACCGCCGCACCGTGGCCCGACGCGCCGGCTGCGTGGCCCTGCTGCGCGAGCGGCAGCGCGGTCGCGAGGGCCGCGACCAGCACGATCAAGGTGAGCTTGCGCCCGCGAATCGCGAATGCGAGCACCGTGGTGACCGCGGCGAGCAGCAACTCGAGCAACCACAGTTGTCCGAGTTCGATCTCTGTCAGAAACTGGGCGAGACCGGCGCCGAACGATGCGTCGCCGGAGAAGGGCTGGCTCGACACGTCGAGATAGGTGAACAGCGTCGCCCCGGCACTGGCGACCGTCAGCACTGCGGCGGATCCCGCCGCGAAATCCATGGCGAGCCGCGTCTCGGGTCGGTCGCTCGCGAACACCCACACCGACATCACGATGGACCCGATGAGGCCCGCCATCGCGACGTTCACCAACGTGCGGGTCAACGGCAGACCGAAGCGCACGATAGCGCCCGGATCGGCGAGCGAGCGTTCGGCCGCCGCACCGCCGATGCCGAGGCCGAGACCGAGTGCCAGCAGTGTCGCAGCGAGCAGCGCGGCGGGGGCGAGGACGCGGACGAGACGGGGCACCCGACTAGCCTACGCGTAGCGCGATGGGAGCCCGATCCGCACCTCTCGGAAACGACGAAACCCCCGAGCCGCAGAGCGACCCGGGGGTGTTCGAAGAAAGCGTTGTTACTTGACAGCAGCCTTGAGCTTGCTGCCGACCGACACCTTGACGCGCTTGCCTGCAGGAATGTCGATGGACTCGCCGGTGCGGGGGTTGCGCCCGGTGCGAGCAGCGGTGGTCGCGGTCTCGAAGGAGATCCAGCCCGGGATCGAAACCTTGTCGCCCGAAGCAACGGTCTCGGAAACAGCGGAGAACAGTCCGTCGATCACGCTGGAGACGGCGGCCTGGCTCTGGCCGGTCTCGGCAGCGATCTTCGCGACAAGCTCGGTCTTGTTGAGTGCCATGTTGTGTCCTTCCAAGGCGATGCGCCGCAGCCGGGCATGCCCCTAGATCTTGGTTCAGGGTTCCCTCCGGATGGAGAGTCCGATCGATTGATCGGTACGAATCTACCCCAATTCGGCGGAATGATGCGGAACTTCGGTCGGGGATTCCCCAGAGTCAGGCCCCACCAGCTGATATTGCCGCTGATCGGAGACGATTTCCGGTATTCACGGCGCACCCATGCAAAATGGCGCGGATCCCGAAGGATCCACGCCATTTCTGCTCGGTCGAGCTGTTACCAGCTCGCTCCGCCGCTCACGCGGCCGATCGAGCCCAGCAGTGCTTGCTCGGTCGAGCTGCTACCAGCTCGACTTGGTGATGCCGGGCAGCTCGCCGCGGTGCGCCATGTCGCGGAAACGCACACGCGAGACGCCGTACTTCGTCAGCACGCCACGGGGGCGGCCGTCGATGACGTCGCGGCTGCGCACGCGAACCGGCGAAGCGTTGCGGGGCAGCTTCTGCAGGCCCACGCGTGCGGCTTCACGGCTCTCGTCGGTGCCGTTCGGGTCCACGAGGGCCTTCTTCAGCTCGAGGCGCTTCGCCGCGTAACGCGCAACGATGACCTGGCGCTGCTTGTTCTTCGCAATCATGCTCTTCTTCGCCATGATTAACGCTCCTCTCGGAAGTCGACGTGCTTGCGGATAACCGGGTCGTACTTCTTGAGCACGAGACGGTCGGGGGTGTTGCGACGGTTCTTCTTGGTCACGTAGGTGAACCCGGTGCCTGCCGTCGAACGGAGCTTGATGATCGGACGTACGTCCTTATCCTTAGCCATTAGAGCTTCACCCCGCGCTTCTGCAGATCAGCGATTACCGATTCGATACCGCGAGCGTCGATCATCTTGATGCCCTTGACCGAGAGGGTCAGGGTCACCTTGCGGCCGAGCGAAGGCACGAAGTAGGTCTTCTTCTGGATGTTCGGATCGAACCGACGCTTGGTGCGACGGTGCGAGTGCGAAATGTTGTGTCCGAAGCCGGGAACGGCGCCGGTCACCTGGCACACTGCTGCCATGATGTTTCCTCTCATACCGTGAGACCGGACGGCCTCACCCAAGATTTCTTGTCTGCACGAACCCACGGCGAAGTCGAGAATCGATTCGCTGCGATCAGCTCGCGCGGTCTGCGCACTGGGACGGCGCACAGCCAAAGATCAACAGTACGTCAGGATCGCGAAGCGCGCAAGCCGGGCGTGTCGCTTCCGGCGCGCGACACGTTTCGCGATCCGCTCGGCCCTCCCACGGTCAACCACGCGATCGCCGCCATCAGTGCCGCGATTGCGCCGGCGGTTCCCCCATTGAGATAGCCCTGCGTCAGCACCCACGCGACCGCGATGACCAGCACGGCGGTCGCACACATCGCCGCCAACGATGGCGTCTGTCGATCGCGCTCCCGCGGCCACAGGAGCTCGATACGCGCCACCACCGGGCACAGCACCGCGAGCACCGCGGCGATCGCGAGCACCCAGGGCACCCGAGTCAGCCACCACGCGGGGGTGAGCGGATCGGGGAACGGGAGGCCGAGCGCCAGCTGCACGCCGACCACCGCACCCATCGCAACGGTGTGCCAGAGGTAGATCGTCATGCCGAAGGTGCCGAGCGCGCCCACGGTGAGCAGCACGCGCGGCCGGCGCACCGCGCGACGGATCGCAGGCTGGAGCAGCGTGAACACGTACACCTGCGCGAGGCCGAGCAGCAGGAGCAGCACGGTGGGCGGGTTGAGATTGTCAAGCATGTCGGGCGAGTACCCGAGCCCCCACACGGCTACGGCCATCAGTACGTACGCCACCGCGGCGAGCGCCACAAGCAACCAGCGGGGCCGTTTCGCGTACCAACCGTCGCGCACACCGAAACCCAGCTGCTGCACGAAGAGCCAGACGAACAGCCAGTTCAGCGGCGCGATCGGGATGCCGCCGAAACGGCTGAGCAGGTCGACCGCCACCGCGGCTCCGGCCAAGCCGAGGAAGGTGCGCCACGCGGCAATGCGGTGCAGGCGCGCCATGAGCGGAACGAACGCGGTGCAGATCGCGTAGACCGCGATGAACCAGAGCGGCTCGGCGAGCCGGAAGGCGAAGCTGCGCAAGAGACCGAGATCGGCGCCGCACAGCGCCATGATTCCGAGGATCGCGAGCACGCCGAGCATTGCCGTCAGTACGGGGCGCGCCAGCCGCAGCGCGCGGTCCCGCAGATAGTCGCCCGGGGTACCGCCCCGGCCGCGCAGACGTCGCCACGTCGTGATTCCGGCGAAGCCGCCCGCGATGAAGAACGTCGGCATGATCATGCCGACCCAGGTGATCCAGACGAGCGGCTGCCACTCGGCAAGGGCGTTCTGCGCGCGCAGCGGGTCCCCTGAGATGCCCATCTGCAGCGCGTGCAGCACCACGACGATCGGCAGGCACAGCGCGCGCACGGCATCGATCGAGAGGTCGCGATCCGGCGGGATCCTCGGCAGCTGCGTCACCACCAAGCCAGAATAGGGCGCGGGCCGCCATTCCGACGATGGGCGTAGGCTGTGGCCGTGAGCGAGCCGCACCAAGCCACCGAACGCGCCCTGATCCGGTACGTCGCCATCGGCGACAGTTTCACGGAGGGGGTCGGCGATGAGCGACCCGACGGATCGGTGCGCGGCTGGGCCGACTTCGTGGCGCAGGGGCTCGCTGACGCGACGGGCTCCGCCGTCGACTACGCCAACCTCGCCATCCGGGGCCGACTGCTCGCGCCCATCATCGCTGAGCAGCTCGAACCGGCGCTCGCGCTGCACCCGACGGTCGTGACGTTCAACGGCGGCGGCAACGACATGCTGCGGCCGCGCACCAACATCGCGTGGGTGGCCGCTCAGACGGAGCACGCGCTGATGCGCATCCGCGATTCGGGCGCCGAGCCGGTTCTGCTCGCCGGCGCCAACCCGACCGCCGGGCTTCCCGGTGGCGCACGCGTGCGCGTGAAAGGCGACGAGCTCGTGCGCGCCGCGCGCGCCATCGCCGAACGGCTGAACGTGCGCTTCGCCGACAACTGGAGTGATCCCGAACTCGCGGGCGGGCAGTACTGGTCGCCCGATCGACTGCACCTCGCGCCCGTCGGGCATCGCCGCGTCGCAGCGAACGTGCTGCAGGCGATGGGGTACTCCGCTCCGTCCGACTGGGATCTGAACGCCGAGCCGATCCCCCGCCCGACGCGTCGGGATCAGCTGCGCTACACCCGCGAGCACGTCGTGCCCTGGGTGCAGCGGCGCCTCACCGGGCGCTCGAGCGGCGACGGGCGCACCGCGAAGTACGCGCAGTGGACGCGTATCGAGCCGCGCCGGCTCGATACCGCTTCCGACGCATGACGCCGCCCGATGCGGCGAGCCCTCGCGGCTCCCGGGCGTTCGCCGGCGCCCTCGCGCTCGCCGGCTTGCTGCTCGTAGCCGGCAACCTGCGCGCGAGCCTCACCTCGGTCGGCCCGATCCTCGATCGCCTGCAGTCGGAACTCGGGCTGAGTTCACTCGCCGCATCGATGCTCATCAGTCTCCCGCTGCTCGCGTTCGCCGGAGTATCGCCGCTCGTGCCAGGCATCGCCCTGCGATTCGGGCTCGAACGACTGCTCGGCGCGAGTCTCGTGCTGCTCGCTGCCGGCATCGTGCTTCGATCCGTGGGCGGTGCATGGCTCTGGGTGGGAACGATCGTGCTCGGGATCGCGATCGCAGCGCTCAACGTCTCGCTGCCTTCCCTGGTGAAGCGGGACTACCCGAACCGCATCGGGCAGGTGACAGGCGCGTACTCGGTCGTGCAATCGGTCTTCGCCGCAATCGCAGCGGGCGTCTCGGTGCCGCTCGCTGATGCTTCTGCACTGGGGTGGCGTGCTTCGCTCGGCCTCTGGGCGGGGTTCGCGCTGCTGGCGCTCGCCGCGCTCATTCCCCGCATTCTGCGCGCGGGCTCGCCGCGCGACAACGCGCCCAGCGAGGTGATCGCGCTCCCGGGCGGCGGCACTTCGCGCGACCGGTTCTCGCCGTGGAAATCGGCGCTCGCGTGGCAGCTCACTGCGTTCATGGGCGTGCAGTCGGTCGCCTACTACATTCTCATTCTCTGGCTGCCCTCGATCGAGATCGCCTCGGGAATCTCTCCTGCCGCAGCCGGATTCCATCTGCTCATCATGAACGCCGTCGCCATTGTCGGCAGTACCGCGTGCTCCGCGCTGATCCCCCGGTTCCGCGATCAGCGCGGCCTGGGAGCGGTTTCGGGCCTCTTCTTCCTCATCGCCGCGGTCGGACTGGCCTTCGCTCCGGAATGGGGCGCGCTGTGGGCGGGATGCGGCGGGCTCTCGGGCGGTATCTCCATCGTGCTCGCCCTGTCGTTCTTCGGGCTCCGCACGCACCATCATCGTCACGCCGCTGCAGTATCGGGCATGGCGCAGGCGGTCGGGTACCTCTGCGCCGCCGCCGGCCCGCCCGCCATCGGCTTATTGCACGATGCGACCGGTTCGTGGGCGCCCGCCCTCTGGACGCTCGGGGGCATCGGGGTGCTGCTCATGGGCCTCGGCGTGCTCGCCGGGCGCGACCGCTACGTGCAGTAGGCGCGCTCGTGGCCACGGCCGGGCCGGAATTCACGCAGGTGCGACTGGTGCGGGCGCCTTCAGGCCGGAGCCGGTGAGCAGCACCACGGTCGTCTCGGAGGGCAGGATCGCGCGGCGCGCGATGAGCTCGCTCAGGCCCGCAGCGGCGGTTGCACTCGTCGGTTCTGCGAAGAGTCCCCGTGCAGCGAGCTCAGCGTGCGCAACGCGAATGCCCTCCTCCGGGATCGCCACCGTGCCGCCTCCGCTCTCGTGCAGCGCGTCGATCATGACGCCGAGACGCAACGGGTGCGCGATCGCCGCGCCCTCCGCGACCGTCGGCCGCACCGTTCGGCCGAGCGGCTGCGCGCCGGGTTTCACGTGGAACGCCGCGTCGACCGGCGAGCAGTTCAGCGGCTGCGCCGCGTAGAGCCGTGGCAAGCGATCGATGGCGCCGACGCGCAGAAGTTCGCGGAAGCCGAACGCGCACCCGAGCAGGCTGCTGCCCGCTCCCACCGGCATGACGATCGCGTCGGGAGCGCGAAATCCGAGATCTTCCCAGATCTCGTACGCGAGTGTCTTCGTGCCCTCCAAGAAGAACGCCTGCCAGTTGTGACTGGCGTACCACCCGCCGTCGCGCTCGGAGGCGGCGATCGCAGCCTCCTGCGATGCGACGCGCGGCCCCTCGACCAGCTCGATGCGAGCCCCGTACGCGCGCGCCTGCACCAGTTTGCCCGGTGACGTGGTTGCCGGGGCGAATACGGAAACGCCCAGGCCGCCCGCAGCGCCATAGGCGGCGATCGACGCGCCGCCGTTGCCCGAGCTGTCTTCGATCACCGACTTCGCGCCCTGCTGACGCAGCACCGACAACATCACGCTCGCGCCCCGGTCTTTGAAACTGCCGGTCGGCGAGCACCACTCGAGTTTCCAGAGCGGCTGTGCGCCGTCCCACTCCCCGCGCACCAGCGGCGTGCGCCCCTCGCCCAGCATGATCGGCTCGGCGATGTCAACCGCGAAGGCCGCGCGATAGCGCCACAGGCCCGGAGCGTTGACGTCGATATCGCGTCGCGTGATCCCGCGCCCTGGCGCCAGCAGCAGTGGACCTCCCGTGTCCGAGCGCCAACGACCCGGCTCGAGCGCGTATCGAGCGCCCGTCGCCGGGTCGAGGTAAGCGGCCCCACCCCTCATGTCGTGCGACGCCGCCGGGTCAGCGCCCGGGTCCGTGGCCCTCGTCGCCATCTCGACCGTCGCCAGCAGCATCATCACGGCGAGGTTCGCCGGCGTCACGATCAGACGCATCCGCCTCTCGCACGTCGTTCGCGACGACGCCTGTGCCAGCCTCGCCGCCGATCTCCGCCGTCACCGCGGCAGTCTTGGCCGCGGGCGCTGGCTTGCCGCTGCGCATCGCGGCCAGCCGACCTGCGCGTCTCCCCAGCCACGACACGGTGAGGTTGATCGCCAGGTAGATCACCACGGCGACCACCCAGAACGTGAAGAGATAGCGGTTGCCGTAGAAGGTGGAGGCCTGCTTCACCGTCGACGCGAGCTCGGAGTAGGCGACGATGTAGCCCAGCGACGTGTCCTTCAGCAGCACCACGAGCTGCGCGATGATGATGGGCAGCATCTGCGTGAAGGCCTGGGGAAACTCGATGAGCAAGCGGGTGCGCACCGGCGTCAGGCCGATCGACAGGCCCGCTTCGCGCTGCCCCTTGTTCAGCGCGACGATTCCCGCGCGCAGGGCCTCGCCGATGATCGCTCCGTTGTAGATGATCAGCGCGATGACCACCGCGCCGAAGGCGCCCGTCGATGCCACGAGCAGGATGAAGAGCATCATCAGCAGCACGGGCATGCCTCGGAAGAACTCGAGCAGCACGGTCGTCGGAATGCGGATGAAGGGGCTCGTCGCCAACCGCCCGAATGCGAAGATCATGCCGAGCAGCACCGCACCGACCATCGCCACCGCCGCAGCGCGCAGCGTGTTCAGCACGCCCCGGCCGATGAACTGCCACACCTCGCCGTAGGCCAGAACATCCCAGCGCGAAGCGTCGAACATGCCCGGGTTCTCGTTGCCGTTCACCGAGATCTGGGGCTGCGCGAGGCGCCACACCACCCATCCGAGGAGCGCGGCGACCACCAGCACGCCGACGACCGAGATGATGCGGGATCGCCTGCGCGCCTTGGGCCCGGGGGCGTCGTAGAGGACTGTCGCGGTACTCATCGCAGCACCCGCACCTTCTTCTCGATCTGCCCGGCGATCAGACCGAGCGGAATGGTAATGAGGAGGTAGAAGCAGGCGACGCCGACCAGGATCGGGATCACCGCCTGGCCGTTGCTGTTGGTGAGCTGGCGCGCCGTGGCGAAGAGCTCGACCACGAAGAAGCCGCCCGCGACCGAGGTGTTCTTGGTCAGCGCGATGAAGACGTTGATGAGCGGCGGCACCACCATGCGCAGCGCCTGCGGCAGCACGATCAGCGAAAGGGTCTGCCCGAAGCCGAGACCGATGGAGCGAGCGGCCTCCGCCTGCCCGACCGGTACACCATTGATACCGCTGCGGAGCGCCTCGGCCACGAACGGCGACGTGTACACCGCGAGACCGATCGAGGCGAGCACGACGTAGGGCGGCTTGTCTGGCACGATCAGCGGCAGTACGAACACCATGAACAGCAAGAGCAGCGTCAGCGGAATGTTGCGGATCAGTTCGGTGTACACCGTCGCGAACCCGCGCAGCGATGCGACCGGACAGATGCGCAGCACGGCGACGACGAGGCCGATCACCAGAGCGCCGAGGCCGCCGAACAGCAGCAGCCGCAGCGTCATCAGGAAGCCGGCGAGAATATCGTCGGCGTTCTCGAGCAAGACATCCACGATCGGGATCCCTTCATCAGGGCTGACCCGGGGGCTGCGTGCGCCGCCCCCGGGTCAGCTCAATTCCGAACAAGCGGATGGAACGGCGTGATGCCGCGCCGCATCAGTAGCGGTCGATCGCCGGGGGCTCCGGCGTCTCGAGCACCTTGCCCGCGGTCTTCTCCCAAGCCGCAGCCCAGTCGCCGTTGTCGAACGACTCCTCGAGCGTGTCGTTCACGAAGCCGCGGAAGTCGTCGTCGCCCTTCATGAGGCCGATGCCGTAGGGCTCCTCGGTGAACGGATTCTCGATCACTTCGAACTCGCCCTCGTTCTGGTCGGCGAGACCCGCGAGGATCACGTTGTCGGTCGACACCGCCACGACCTCACCCGATCGGAGCGGCTCCAGGCAGTTCGAGTACGTATCGGTGGCGAGCACTTCGACGCCCGCCTCCTTGAGGTTCTCCTCCGAGGTCGAGCCGGTGACCGAGCAGACCTTCTCGCCCGCCACATCGTCGATTCCCGTAATGCCGTCGGGGTTGCCCGAGAGCACGAGCAGATCCTGGCCCGCGATGTAGTACGGGCCGCCGAAGTCGATGACCTGCTTGCGGTCGTCGTTGATGGTGTAGGTGGCGATCACCAGATCGACCTCGCCGTTCTCGATGAAGGGCTCGCGGTTTGCGGAAACCGCTTCCTTCCACTCGATCTGGTCTTCTGCGATGCCGAGCTTCGCGGCGATGAGCTTGCCCATCTCGACATCGAAGCCCTCAGGGGAGTTCGTGGTCGGATTCATCAAGCCGAAGAGCGGCTGGTCGTACTTCGTGCCGATCGTGATCTTGCCGGCCTCGTTCAGCTTCGCCATCGTCGTACCTTCGTCGAAGGTCACGTCCTCGACGGGCGCTGGTGCCGACGAGTCGTCGCCTGCATCATTGGGCGAGCCTGAGGCGCAGGCCGTGAGGGCCAGGAGTCCTGCTGCGGCGAGGACGGCTCCGTACTGAGCAATTCGCATCATTTCTGCTTTCTCTTCGGTGAGTTGGGGCGTGGTGACGCCGTTGGCCGGGGGGGCTCCGACGCCGAATTCGGGGGTTCGGTCAGTGGCCCAGGATCTTCGACAGGAAGTCCTGGGATCGGGAGGTCTTCGGATCGGTGAAGAACTGCTCGGGAGTGGCTTCTTCGACGATCTGGCCGTCGGCCATGAATACGATGCGATCTGCGGCGCGCCTGGCGAAGCCCATCTCATGCGTGACGACCACCATCGTCATGCCGTCGTTGGCGAGCCCGATCATCACATCGAGCACCTCGTTGATCATCTCGGGGTCGAGTGCGGAGGTCGGCTCATCGAGCAGGATCAACTTGGGGTCCATGGCGAGGGAGCGCGCGATGGCGACGCGCTGCTGCTGACCGCCCGAGAGCTGCGACGGCAGCTTGTGCGCCTGGTTCGCAATGCCGACGCGGTCGAGCAGCGTCATCGCCTTCTCCTCGGCGGCCTTGCGGGAGAGCCCGCGCACCTTCATCGGGCCGAGCGTGACGTTCTGCAGGATCGACTTGTGCGCGAACAGGTTGAACTGCTGAAACACCATGCCGACGTCGGCGCGCAGCGTTGCCAGCCCCTTGCCCTCTTCGGGGAGCGGCTGCCCATCGATCGAGATCGTGCCAGAGTCGATCGTCTCAAGGCGGTTGATCGCGCGGCAGAGCGTCGATTTTCCCGAACCCGACGGCCCGAGCACGACGACCACCTCGCCGCGGCCCACCTGTGTATTGATGTCGTTGAGCACATGCAGCTCGCCGTAGTGCTTGTTCACCGAATCGATGATGACGAGTGGCTCCCGATCGTCACGGACCACTCTGACCGCTGTCGTGTCTCCCATGCTGCGATCGTACAAAGAGAGCGGCTTCGAGGGGTAGCTCTTGTGCCGTTTCCACAAACCTGGCTAGGGTGAGGGAAAACTCCTGATCGTCGGCGAGAACGCTCGAACCAGCGCACTGAAGTGCCGAGCGTGTGCAAAGTATGCCCGGCCGGCGAACGCAATCGTTACCGAGCTGACACCTTGCGAGTGCGAAACACAACGCAAACGAGGAAGATCGCGGTGAGCACGAGACCGACGGATCCTCCCGCCGCGATCGAGAACTCCCGCGAGATCCACAGACCGATGAGGCCGCCTGCCACGCCGAGACCTGCCGAGATCACGGGGATCCACTCGAGACGCTGCGTGAGCACGCGAGCGGCCGCAGCGGGCGCGATGAGCACGGCGACGCCAAGAATCGCACCGACCGCAGGCATGGCGACGACCACAGACGCGGCAATGACGCCCGTCACCGCGAGCTCGATCGGCCAGCTGCGAAAACCGGCGGCCGCGAACCCGACCGGATCGAACGTGTGGAAGAGGATCCGGCGCCCGAAGACCGCGACGATGATCACGGCTCCGAAGAGTACCCCCGCGGTGGCGGCGACGTCGGCGACGCTCACTCCGAGGGGTGATCCGACGAGCAGCGCCTCGACGGGCACGCCGAGTCCGGGGTTCAGCGCGGCCAGCAGCGTGCCGAGGGCGAAGCCGAATGAGAGCACGACGCCGCTGGTCACCTGCCGTCCCTGTCCGGGGATACGCGCCAGCAGGGTCATGGCCAGCACGAGCACTGCGGCGAAGAGCGCTTGACCGATCAGCAGATTCCAACCGACCACGGCGAACACCACTCCCCCGGGGAACGTGGCGTGGCTCAGCGCGACGGCGAAGAACGAGCGTCGGCGCAGCACGATCAACGTGCCGGCGACGCCGGAGAGCAGCCCGAGCAGCACGAGTTCGAGTGAAGCGAGTGCGAAATAGCTCATGCCGCACGTCGCTTTCGCAGGGCGGCACGAGCTGTTCGGATCAACGCCGCGAGCACGTAGACCGTGACGAGCAGCAGCACGACGACCGCGCCGGGTGACACCGTCGCGCCCAGCGACGTCGACCACTCGAACGAGAGCCAGAGCCCGGCGATCCCCGCCCCCAGCGGGAGCAGGATCGCGACGGGGATGAGCAGTGCGAAGCCGCGAGTCAGCAATCTCGATGCGGCCATGGGAACGGTCAGCAGCGCGATCACCATCAGCACTCCGAGCGCCTGCACCCCGGCGACGACGAGCAGAGCCACCGCGATGGCGAGGGCGAGGTCGGAACGCAGCACGCGGAAGCCGGCCGCTTGTGCGCCCGCGGCGTCGAACGATCGGAACAGCTGCGCTCGCCAGGTGAACCCGATGATCGCGACGGCGACGATCGCAACGACGAAAATCTGCCAGAGCTGCGTCTCGGTCACGGTCAGGAGGCGCCCGAACAGCAGCTCCGAGAGCTCCGAGACGTACCCCTCCTGCTTCGACACGAGCACGACGCCGAGGCTGAAAAGCCCGGTGAGCACCACGGCGATTGCGGCATCGGCGCCCACACCGCCCCGATGCTCGATCAGGGTGAAGAGCACGGCGGCGAGGATCGCGGCGACGAGTGCCCCCGGAAGCAGTCCGGCGGATCCGCCAATCACCGAACCCACGACGAGCCCGGGAAAGACGGAGTGCACCAGCCCGTCGCTCACGAATTCGAGTTCTCTGAAGCTGATGAAGAGTCCGACGACTCCGGCGGCGATGGCAAGGATCGCAACGGTGAGCAGCGCCCGCCACATGAACGGCAGCGCGAAGATCTCAAGCGGACCGGCCTGAACGAAGTGCAGCACGGGCGCCAGTACCGAGGGCGTCACTCCGTCTCCCGCGTCGTGGTCACGGTGTGGTGATCGAGTTCGACGGTCGTGTCTTGGAAGGCGTGCTGCACCGCATCGAGCGTCAATGCCTCATCGACCGAGCCGAATGCGGCCGGGTGACCCGGCTGGTTCGGGTGATGCCCGCTCGCCAGCAGCAGCGCATGGGAACAGGCCTCCTGCGCGATCTCGAGATCGTGCGTCGAGACGATGATCGTGCGCCCCTCGGCTCGCAGTTCGCGCACGAGCCGCAGGAGCACGTCGCGGTTCTCGCGGTCGAGACCGTTGAACGGTTCGTCGAGGAGCAGGAGCTGCGGGTCGGAGACGAGCGCGCGCGCGAGGATGCCGCGCTGCTGCTGCCCGCCCGAGAGCTCGCCGAATCGGTGCGAGGCCCAGGCCGAGAGACCCACGCGTTCGAGTGCGTCCGCCACGGCGCCACGGCCGGCGCGGCCGATCGGTCGCAGGGCTCCGCGTGAGCGATAGAGGCCCATGGTGACGACCTGGCGGAGCGTGATGGGAAGCGTGGCATCACGCGTATCCGCCTGCGGGAGCGACCCGATGCGCTTGCGGGCGCGATCCGGAGTCTCGCCGAGCACCCGGACGGATCCGGCGGTGAGATCGGCGAGGCCCAGGATGCCGCGCAGCAGCGTCGACTTGCCTGAACCGTTGGGGCCGATCAGCGCCACCGCAGCTCCTGCGGGCACCTCGAGCGTCAGTCGTTCAACTCGTGCCGTGCCGGTGTAGCCGAAGGCGGCGCCGTCGAGGAAGAGCGCGATCTCCGCGCCTGCCGGCGCTCCCGCATTGATGCTCTCGGAGCGGATCGACTGCGGAGTGACGCAGTGCTGCGCGTCGCCGGCGTCGGGTGCTGCGTCGCGTGCGGCGGTCATCCCTGCAGACTATCGGGCACCGCATCGACCTGCGCGCCCCACGCCTCGAGAATGACCGTCGTGTTGTGCACGGTCGCTCCGATGTAGGTCGCGCCATCGCTCTCCGGGGCCCCCAGGGAGTCCGCGTACAGGCTCTCGGCGTCGACGACCTCGACTCCGGCTTCGTCGGCGATGGTCTTCGCGAGTTTCGGGCTCATCGAGGACTCGACGAACACCGCCCGCACGCCGTGCTCCTCGATGGATGCCACGAGCGCATCGATATCGGCGGCGCTCGGCTCCGCGTTGTCTTCGAAGCTGGGCAGGATCGACCCGGCGAACTCGATGCCGTAGTCGTGCAGGTAGTAGCGCAGCGAATCGTGGCCGCTCACGAGCACCCGCTCATCTGCCGGCACGCGATCGAACTGCGTTGCCACCCAGTCGTCGAGCTCCTGCAGACGCTCGGTGTAGTCGGCAGCGCGCTGCTCGTAGTCGCTCGCGTGATCCGCATCCGCGGCCGCCAGTCCGTCAGCGACTTCGGCAACCATGCCGATCGCGTTCGCAGGAGACGTCCAGATGTGCGGGTTCACATCGCCGTGATCGTGATCGTGCTCCGCCTCATCGGCGTGATCGTGATCGTGATCGTGATCGTGCTCATCGGCTCCGCCACCCTCGGAGGTGATGTGCTTGGCCTCGTCGAGGTCGATGCCGTCTGCCGCCGTGATGATGGTGCCATCGAAGCCGGAAGCGTCGACCGCGTCGTCCACGAAGGTCTCGAGATCGGCCCCGTTGACGATCAGCACGTCGGCCTCGCCGAGCGCCAGCAGGTCTGCCGGGCTCGGGTCGAAGTGGTGCGCCGAGGCGTTGGGCGCGAGCAGCCCCGTGAGTTCGATGTCGTCGCCGCCCACTTCGTGCGCGAAGTCGGTGAGCTGCGTCGTCGTTGCGACGACTGTGAGGCCGCCTCCGCTGCCGCCCTCTTCGGCTGCTGCACCGCCGCTGCACCCGGTGAGCGCGAGGAGCGAGGCAAGTGCCGCACTGGTGAGAATGGCGGGCTTCGACGAACTTGAGATGCGATTCATGACACACTTTCTAATGAGAACGAGTATCACTATACACGCGACGATCTATCCGAGCGCGGCCACCAGCGCTGCACGCCACGTCTTCTCGTCGACCCGCAAGTGCGCAGTACCCCCGCTTCTCACGTGCTCGAGCAGCACGATCTGCATCAGGCCGCCCACCAGTTCGGGGAGCATCGGGACGGCGGCGTGCTGTGGATGGCGCCGCACGGTCTCAGAGATTTCGCTCGCGAAACTCGCGATGGACGTGCGGTAGTACGCGTTCACCGACGGCACTGCGAGGAGCGCTTGGCGCAAGCGCCTCCGCCGAACGTCCTCATCACTCGGCGTCGCCGGATAATCGATGTTGTCGCGCAGCGCAGAGAAGGCGGCGTGCATCGGCGACTCGCCCCGTCCGAGTCGGGCATGCAGCTCGGCCGCGACGCCGGGGAAGAAGCTGCCGCCGAACAGCACCGCCTCTTTGCAGGGGAAGTACCGGAAGAAGGTGCGGCGCGCGACACCGGCTCGAGCGGCGATCCCATCGATCGAAGCCCGCTCGAAGTCGAGCTCCTCGATGAGGTCGAGCGCCGCGGTGCGGATCGCTGCGCTCGTCTGCGCCTTGCGCTGCTCCCGGGTGAGCGGGGCCCCCGGGGCGGCGGCATCGGCGGCGGCATCGGCTTGTGGTGTCGTCATCGTCTTCTCGCTCCCGGGTCTTTGCGACATCCTTTCATGCCCGGGCACCACTTCTGGCACTGGTGTCACGAACTGTTCACGTCGCATTCGTCCTCCCGAAAGTGGCACTGGTGCCACGATTCACCTCGGATCCGTAGCTTTCTCGATGTGGCCGGAACTCGGTCACCACGAACCAGGAGGATCCATGTCTCGAAAGTGGGCCGCACGCGGTCTCGCCGCAGTCTCCGTCATCGGCGCCCTCACGCTCACCGCGTGCAGCGCTGATGCCGCCGGATCGGCGCCTTCCGGCGCAAGCTCAGCCGCACCCGTGGAGGGCGGTGCGATGTCGATCGGCCTCGACCGGGAGGTTCCCAGCCTGGACCCCGCCGACGGGGCCATCGTTCAGCAGCCAGTGTTCGTCGTCGCGAACGCGATCTATGAGCCGCTCCTCGCGCCCGGGCCCGGAGGCACGATGGTGCCAGGCCTCGCGGAATCCGTCACGGCCGACGCGACCGGTCTCACTTGGACGATCGAGCTCCCCGAGGGGCTCGCGTTCTCCGATGGCAGCCCACTGACCGCCGACTCGGTGAAACTGCACCTCGAGCGTCTCAACGATCCTGCGACGCAGTCCGCCGCCGCCGCGCAGACCGCGCAGATCACCGAGATGCAGGTCGAGAGCGACACGACGCTCGTGCTCACGCTTACAGCCCCCAACGCCGACTTCGACGCTCAGTTCGCTCGCGCACTCGGAATGGTCACCTCGACCACCGCGAACGATGAATACGGATTCCCGCTCGGCGCAGGACCGTATCAGGTCGAGAAGTTCGTCGGCGGGGACTCCATCATAGTCGTGCGCAACGAGAACTACGGCGGCGACAAGACCGGTCATCTCGACGAGATCGCCTACCGGATGATGCCAGACGCCGAGTCGCGTCTGCAGAGCCTCCAGGCCGGCGACCTCGATCTGATGTGGACCGAGGTGACGAGCCAGTTCCAGCAGGCCCGCGACGATGCCTCGCTCACCGTCCACGCGGCTCCGGCGGCCGTGAGCTCGATCATGCTCAACCTGCAGAGCCCGAAGTTCGCTGACCACGACGTGCGCGAAGCGCTCGCGCAGGCGATCGACCGGGATGCGGTGAACGCAGTCGTCAACCTCGGCGAAGGCACGCCCGTCGACAACCCCTACGCACTGCTCGGCGACCTCGCGCCCGACGTCGACTACCCGCAGCATGACGTGGCAGCGGCGAAGCAGGTGCTCGAGGGAAAGAATCTCGCGTTCGACCTCACGGTGAACAACCGCACCGAGACCATTCAACGCGGGACCGTGCTCAAAGACATCCTCTCGGAAGTCGGCGTGACCGTCACGCTGAAGCCCGTCGACCCCGCCGAATTCGGTGCGGTGCTCGGTGCGAACGACTTCGAGGCCGTCGACTTCGTGACCTCCATCTACTCCGACGCCTCGGGCGGGCTCCTCACGAGCCGCACCGGCTCGCCCTACAACTTCGGCGGCTACTCCGACACCAGCGCCGACGAGATGCTCGACGCAGCCGCCGGTGAGACCGATGCGGCGGAGCGCGCCGTACTGCTGCAGGGCGTCGCGCAGAATCTCGCCGACAACCTGCCGACGCTCTGGCTCACGGCGAACAACGCCGGCTTCATCGCGCAGGCCGAGGTCGCCGGCATGCCGAACCTCGACGGCTTCTCGCTGATCTCCGTGCAGCCCGCCGAGATCGGCTGGCGCGAGGCGCAGCAGTGATCCGCGCCGGGTTGCCGCGGCTGCTCCGGGCCATCGGGGTGCTGCTCGTCATCGCAGCGCTTACCTGCCAGCTCGCATTCCTCATGCCCGGCGACCCGGCCCTGATCCTGCTCGGTCCGGAGTCGACAGACGCTCAACGCGCCGAGCTGCGCCACACGCTCGGCCTCGATCGGGGCTTCTTCCCGAGATTCCTCGACTGGATGGGAGGCGTGCTCATCGGCGATTGGGGCACCTCCTTCGCCTCCGGGCGCCCGGTACTCGGCGAGATCCTGGAGCGGCTACCGGTGACGGTCGAGCTCGTGCTCCTCAGTCAGCTGCTCGCTCTCGCCCTCATCATTCCGCTCGCGCTGGGAAGCGCTCGACGCGTCAACGGCGTCTTCGACCGCGTCGTCTCGACCGCCACATTCGTGGCGCTTGCGATCCCCTCCTTCGTCGTCGGCGTGCTGCTCATCTTCGTCTTCGCGGTGCACCTCGGCTGGCTCCCCGCGACCGGCTATGTGCCCTTCTCCGAGCACCCGCTCGAGAATCTCCGGAGGATGGTGCTTCCCGCGCTGACCCTCGGCATCGCGGAGGCGGCCGTCTACACTCGCGCCCTCCGCGGCGCGGCCATCGAAGCAGTGCGCTCTCAATTCGCCTACGCGACGATGGTGCGCGGGGCGAGCGACCGCGCACTCCTCTGGCGGCGGATCCTGCGCCCGTCGTCCCCCTCGCTCGTGGCGATGCTCGGCATCACGGTCGCTACCGCTCTCGGCGGGTCGCTCCTGGTCGAGCAGCTGTTCGCGCTCCCAGGGCTCGGGCGGCTCACGGTCGGAGCGCTTGGCGCCCGAGATCTGCCCGTCATCCAGGGGGTCGTGTTCTTCGCCGCAATCGTCGTGGTCGTCGCCGGCATCATCACCGACATCGCACTCGCCCTCATCGATCGGAGAAGCATCCGTGGTCGCTCCTGAACTCACTCTCGCCGCGCCTGGCCCGAGCGGGGCGCGCGGCCCTCGAGCGCGCTTCGCCCACACCGGCATCGTGCTCGCAGCCGGATGGCTGGCACTCCTGACGATCTCCGCGCTCGCGGCAATCGCCGGCGCCGGCGCCGATCCGCTCGCGAACGACTACGAGGCCATCAACGAGCCGCCGAGTCTCGCTCACCTGTTCGGCACCGACAGCCTCGGCCGCGACATCTTCTCGCGCTCCATGCACGGTGCCGCGGCGAGCGGCCTCGTCGCGCTGTTGACCGTGGTGCTCGGCGGGGGCGTCGGCATCCTCATCGGAGTGCTCGCCGGGCTGGTGCGCGGAGCTGTCGAAGCCTTCGTGGGGTTCGTCACCGACGTCACGATCGCGCTGCCGTCGCTCATCATCGTCTCGGCCGTGGTCACCCTCGCCGGTCCGTCCATTCTCACGATCGGGCTGATCATCTCAGCATTCACGATCCCCCTGTTCGCCCGTCTCGCCCGGGCCGTGACACTTTCGATCGCGACCGAGAACCACGTCCTGGTCGCGCGCACCCTCGGCGCGAGCGGTTGGCGGATCCTCACCCGCGAGGTGCTGCCCGCGGTGCTTCCCCTGATGATGCCGGTGCTCATGACCACCGTCGCCGGGGCGATCGTCGCGGAGGGCGCCCTGAGCTTCCTCGGTTTCGGGCTCCGCCCGCCCGAGCCCTCGTGGGGGGCGCTCATCGCCCAGGGCCGCGCCGAGCTCTCGACTGCGTCGTGGCTCACCCTATTTCCGGCGCTCATGATCTGCATCACGATCCTCTCCGTGAACGTACTCGGCGAGCACTTCCGAGAGGCGAGCCGATGACCGCGTTCCCAGCGACCGAGAGCACCGCGCCAGACCTCTCGGCACCCATTCTCAGCGTGCGCGAGCTGACGACGACCATCCATACGCGCGGCGACGCGCGAGCAGTGGTCGAGAATGTCTCCTTCGACCTCGTACGCGGTCGCTCGCTGGCCGTGGTCGGCGAATCCGGAGCGGGTAAATCGATGCTGATCCGCTCGCTGCTCGGGGTCCACGCCCCGGGCGTCGACGCGCGCGTGAGGGGATCCGCCAGGGTGATGGGCGTCGACATGGCGACGGCCGACGCATTCGAGCGTCGCCGAGTGCTGCGGGAGAGCATCGGCATGATCCATCAGGATCCGCTTCGCTCGCTGAACCCCACCTACCGCGTCGGAACTCAGCTCACCGAATCGCGCGCGTTCGGGAACCAGCGCCCCTCGCGCCGGTCGCTTCACCGCCGCGCGATTGAAGCGATGGCGGCGGTCGGGTTTCGAGACCCCGTTCGCGAAGCGCGCCTCCTTCCGCATGAGCTCTCCGGCGGCCAACGACAGCGCATCGGGATCGCCGCCGCGACGCTCAATGAACCTGCACTGCTCATCGGCGACGAGCCGACCACGGCCCTCGACGTGACGGTGCAGAAGCGCGTGCTCGATCTGATCGATGAGATGCGGGAGCGCACCGGCGCAGCCCTCCTGCTCGTGACGCACGACTTGGCCGTCGCAGCGGAGCGGTGCGACGACCTGATCGTCATGCGCGCCGGCAGCGTGGTCGAAGCCGGGCCGACCCTGCAGCTGCTCACCGCGCCTGAACACCCGTACACCCGCGCGCTCATCGACGCGATTCCACGCCTCGACGGGCCTCGAACGCGACGGTTGTGCACCCCGACCGAAGGGAACCTGTCATGACCACTGCGCCCGCCCTCGACGTACGTGACCTGACCGTCGGCTACGGGGAGCGCACCGTGCTCCACGGAGTGAGCCTCGCCGTGCCCCGCGGCGGATGCGTCGGCTTGGTCGGCGAGTCGGGCTCGGGTAAATCCACTCTCGTACGCACGGTCATCGGGTTGCAGCGCCAGCGTTCGGGGACCGTGACCGTGGCCGACGACGGCCCCCCGAACCCCGTGCAGATGGTGTTCCAGGATCCGATCTCGTCGCTCAATCCGCACCGACGGGTGCTCGACATCGTCGCCGAGCCCGACACGATCCGCGGCGTCGGCACGCGCAGCGATCGCCGGGAAGCGGCCAGCGAGCTCCTCGCGCGCGTCGGGCTCGATCCTCACCGTTACGGCGACGCGAAGCCCGGCAAGCTCTCCGGCGGCCAGGCGCAGCGCGTCGCGATCGCTCGGGCGCTCATGGCGAAGCCCAGCCTGCTGCTGTGCGACGAGCCCGTCTCGTCGCTCGACGTCTCCGTGCAGGCCCGCGTGCTCAACCTCTTCGCCGAGCTGCGCGAGGAGACCGGCCTGAGCATGCTGTTCGTCACGCACGACCTCGCGGTCGTACGCATGATCTCCGACGACGTATGCGTGCTCAACGAGGGCCGCATCGTCGAACGAGGGCCGACTGAACAAGTCGTCACTCATCCGTCCCACCCCTACACCCGAGAGCTCCTCGCGGCAGCACCGCGTCTGCCCCGAGCCTGAACACCCGTCTGCGAAAGGACACCAATATGACCCGCACATTCCCGAAGGGCTTCACCTGGGGATCGGCGACCTCCGCGTATCAGGTCGAGGGGGCGTGGGATGCCGATGGGAAGGCACCGTCGATCTGGGACACCGCGACGCGTGCCGGGTTCACCACCCCAGACGGTTCCAGCGGAGACACCGCAATCGATCAGTATCACCGCTACCAGGAGGATTTCGATCTGTTGCGCGAGCTGGGCGCGAACGCCCACCGTTTCTCCACCTCGTGGCCGCGCATCGTCATCGACGGTTCCGGCACGGTGAACTCCGCCGGGCTGGATCACTACGATCGGGTAGTCGACGCACTCCTCGCCCGCGAGATCGACCCGGTGCTCTGCCTGTTCCACTGGGATACGCCGCAGTGGCTCGAGGATCAGGGCGGCATGATGCACCGCGACTTCGCCGAGCGCTTCGCCGAGTACGCCGGTCATCTCGGCGATCGACTCGGAGATCGCGTCGCACAGTGGTTCACGCTCAACGAGCCGGTGAACCCGAGTCTCGGCGGCTACTTCGCCGGAGCCCTGCCGCCTTACCGCACGGAGGGCATTCGCGGCGGCCTCATCGCAGCGCACCACCTCCTCCTCGCCCACGGCCGCTCGATCCAGGCGCTCCGCGCCGCTGGGGTCAGAGGTGACGTCGGCAGCATCGTCAGCATCGGCGGCGTCGCGCCTGCCACGAGTCATCCCGACGATGTCGCCGCTGCGAAGCTGGCCGAGTACTTCGAGGGCCGGCTGTTTCTCGATCCCATGCTCGGCGGCGCTCACCTGCCGGAGGTGGCCGAGGTGCTCGGCGACGCTCTGCAGGAGGGAGACGAAGAGACCATCGGGCAGCCGCTCGACGTGTTCGGGTTGAACTGGTACTCCCAGTACGCAGCGACCACACCCGAGCGCGCGGCGGCTCACGCGCTCGGCGTTCCCGCTCGGGGCAGCGCAGTGCTGCAACTCGCGCAGGCGACGGCCCCGCTCGGTTTCGCGCTCGTTCCGACGCCTGGCGCACGGTGGGGAGGCGCGCACCGTCAGATCACACCCGGCGGGTTCCGTCGCGCACTCGACTGGCTCGACAGCACCTATCCCGACCATCCCGACGTACTCATCACGGAGAACGGCGTCGGCGGCGCAGACGAGCCCGGAGCAGACGGAGCGGTGCACGACACCGATCGCATCGAATACCTGACCTGGGCGCTCGAAGAGCTCGCAACGGCGATCGAAGACGGTGCTCGAGTCCGTGGGTATCACGTGTGGTCGAGCATCGACAATCTTCAGTGGATGGCGGGCTTCACCCATCGCTTCGGGCTGGTGCACGTGGACCCGCAGACGCTAGCGCGCACTCCGAAGGACTCATTCCGCTGGTTCCAGGAGGTCGTGCGCTCGGGCGCGGTACCCGACCCGTCGAACTGGATCGACGGCCCTCCCGCCGGGGACCATCTGGGCGTCGATGTCACGGGCGTCCGCAACGTTCGCGGAGTCGGAGGACTGCGCTTCACGGATACGGGTACGGTGCGCGATGGCGCGCTCCTGCGCAGCGCCGGTTTGCACACACTCACGCTCGACGGCGAGCGCGCGCTCACCGAGTACGGCGTGCGCACCGTCGTTGACCTGCGGGGCGCCGTCGAGCGCGCAGCGGCTCCAGATCCACGCTTCGGTCCGAAGCTCGTCTCGGTACCGCTCTACGAGCCCGCGCCGGGCGACTCTCAGCTCCTGGCGCTCCCCGAGATCTATCGCACGATCACGGACACCAAGGGCGCAGCGATCGTCGCGGTCGCCCGCGAGATCCTCGCTGCGGCCGACGGTTCTGTTCTCGTGCACTGCACGGCGGGCAAAGACCGTACCGGCGTGCTTGTTGCGCTGCTGCTCTCAGCGGTCGGCGTCTGCGATGACGACGTCATCGAGAGCTACACCGAATCCGCTGCCAGGCTCGGCGAAGGCTTCGCTGACGAGGTTCGCTCGCATTTCGGGGGCGTGATGATTCCCGCGGAGATGGAGGACTTCCTGTTCGCATCTCCCGCAGCGCATCTGCGGGACGTGCTCGAGAGAGTACGCCGTGAGCACGGCTCGACGTGGGCGTATCTTCTCGCCCACGGCCTCACCATGGACGAGCTCGCGCAGCTTCGCGCGCACTTTCGCAGCTGACCGCGGCACGGTGGTGCGCCGGGTCTGCTACCCCGGCACCACCAGCCGCACGGCGTTGCCCCACGGGTCCCAGGCGGTGATGCCCGACTCGGATCGCTCCGAGGTGTAACCCCCGTCTGCCAAGCGCGTCTCGATGTCGTCGATGGCGCCGGCCCCGGGCACTGCTACGGTGAACCCCGCGAGACCCGTCGCGTTCGTGCGGGACTCGGCGCCTTCGCTCTGCCAGGTGTTCGTGGCCACGTGGTGGTGGTAGCCGTCCGCGGCGTAGAACAGGGCGCCATCGGCTCGCGCGGTGACGGCGAAGCCGAGCGCACCGGCGTAGAACTCCTCGGCCTGCTCGAGGTCGCCGACCTTGAGGTGCACGTGACCCACGGTCGCGCCGTCTGCCGCGGCACCGTCGCCCAGGTGTTCGGCGATGAAGGCATTGGGATCGAGTTCTGCCGAGCCCAACTGCACCTCGCCCCGCTCCCACACCCATTCGCTCGCCGGGCGGTCGGCGTAGAGCTCGAGCCCGTTGCCCTCGGGGTCCAAGAAGTAGAACGCCTCGCTGACGGCGTGGTCTGCGGATCCCTGGAACGTGTGGGGGGCCGTGTTCGCGAGATTCAGAATGGCGGCGGCGAGCGCCTGCCGGTCGGGATACAGGATGGCCGAGTGGTACAGGCCGGGCTCGGCGAGCGTCGAGCCGTCCTCACCCTCCTCGTTGACGGTGAGTCGGATCAGCGGCTCGTCGAACCCGAGCACCGCTCCGGCTTCGGACTCCTCGAGCACCCGCAGACCGACGGCGTCGGCGTAGTAGTCGCGCACCGCGGGGAGCTCGTGCACGTGCAGTTCGACCGCGCCCATACTCGTTCCATCCGGCAGCGCAGCAGCGGGGGCCGCGTCACCTCCTGCGGAAGCGGACTGGGAGATCGCGAACCAGGTGATCCCTCCCGCAGCGGAGAGGAGCGCCCCGATGGCGACCGCGACGAGGATGGGCCTGCGGGAGCGTGGTGAGGAATCGATGCGCGGCACGCTGAGAAGAACGACGCGAGCACTGCGCGCATTCCCGGTCATCGCGCTCGTAAGCTGAAGGAATGGAAGATGCGGAGGCGCCCGGGAGTGCGGTGGCGTGGCGCGACGCGCTCCGCAGCGGTGAGATTTCGGCGCGCGAGGCGACCGGGTATTTCTTGCAGCGCATCGAGGATCGCCGAGACCTCGGAGCATTCCTCTCAGTGACGGCCGATCACGCGCTGGCGAGTGCGGCCGCTGCCGACGCGCGATTCGCTTCGGCCCGCCCCTCGGAGCGCGCGCTGCTGCCGCGTCTTCACGGACTGCCCACCGCATTCAAAGACCTCGTCGAGGTCGCCGGGGTCGCGACCACGCGCGGGAGCGCTGCACTGCGGCACCCGGTCGCCGCGTCCGATGCGCCCGGCGTCGCGATGCTCCGCGAGGCCGGCGCGATCGTGCTCGGGAAGACGCAGGTTCCAGAGCTCGGCCTCACCGGCTATTCGGAGAACGCGATCGCCCCGGCGGCCCGGAACCCGCTCGATCTCTCGCGCACCCCGGGCGGTTCATCGGGCGGGAGCGCTGCGGCGGTCGCGGCCCGCCTCATCCCCGTCGGCCCCGGAACCGACGGCGGCGGCTCGATTCGCATTCCGGCGCTCGCGTGCGGGATCATCGGCCTGAAGCCGGGCCTGGGTGCGGTGCCCGGCGACGTCGGCAGCTCGGCCGCGCACGCCCTGCACGACGAATTCGGCGCCCCGCGGCTCACTGTGAGCGGCCCGCTGGGCGCGGACGCGGCAGATGCGGCGCTGCTCTTCGATGCGCAGCGCGGAGCGCGGAGCGAGCCGGCCCTCGCGGCCGTGCGCGCAGCCGACGGTCTCACAGGGCTGCGCATCGGGGTCACGGAGGCTTCGCCCTTCGCCTCCGCCTACCCGACCGCGCTCAGCGGCGATGCGCTCAGCGCGCTGGAGGTGGCGAGCGCGCGCCTCCAGGCGCGTGAGCACCGCATCGAGCAGGCGGCGATCTCCTACGACCCGGGGTACCCGGAAGCGTTCACCACCGCGTGGACGGCGGGCCTCTCACGGGTGCCGCTCGCCGCCGATGCGGTCGAACGACTGATGCCGCTCACCCGCGTCTTCCGCGAACGCGCACTCGCCCGGAGCGCCGAGGCGCACGGGCGCGCGGGGGCACGACTGCGCGAGTTCGCCGCCGATGTCCGAGCGCAGTGGGGCCGCTACGACGCGGTGCTCACGCCCGGGCTCACGATGCTGCCGCCCCGCATCGGCGCCTTCACGTCCCTCGACCCCGACGACGACTACCGCCTGCAGTGCGAGTGGGCGCCCTTCACCTCGATGGTCAATGTGTCGGGGCTGCCGGCGATCGCCGTGCCGATACTCCGGCTGCCGACCGGGCATTCGATGGGAGTGCAGCTCATCGGCACGACGGGGTCGGAGGCGCGGTTGCTGCAACTCGCGGCGCAACTTCTGGGAGGGTGAAACCGCGATTCGCGGAGGTGTTGCTCGCGAGGGCAAAGCTGTCGGCGGGGCGGCAGGGCCGCTCCGGATCTTCCAGGAATCTTGCAGCGCACTTCATTAGCACTCTCAGGTATCGAGTGCTAAATTATCTGCACATTGAGTGACAGGCACTCAAGTTTCAGTGGAAGGAGATAATCATCATGGCAATGACGTTCGATCCCTTCAGCGAACTGGATCGCTGGGCCGCAGGAGCGCTGCAGCAGGCGCGCTCCGGTCCGCGCCAAATGCCCGTCGACCTGCAGCGCGACCACGAGCGCTACGTGCTGAACGCCGATCTGCCAGGCGTCGATCCCGGATCGATCGACGTCGACGTCGACGGCCAGCTGCTGACCATCCGCGCCCAGCGCACCGCCGACGCGGCGGAAGGTTCGAAGTGGCTCACACGCGAACGCCCCTCCGGCACGTACCTCCGCCAGTTCAGCGTCGGGCAGGGCGTCGACATCGCCGGCATCTCGGCGTCCTACGACAACGGCGTGCTGAGCGTCGTCATCCCCGTCAGCGAGCAGGCGAAACCGCGCAAGATCGCAGTGGAGGGCCAGACGGAGGCCCGCGCTTCCGACGCGCAGAAGTCGCTCACGCACTAGCGGACGAGCGCACGGCCGGGGCGCGTGCGCGATCGGTCGGGGCAGCGGCGCGATTCGCGCTCCTGCCCCGACCAAGGGCCTGACGCGGCCGATGAGCAACACGCGCCGTCCGTCACTCCTCGTCACTCGGTCGCGTCGAGAGGATCCCCCATCAACTCACGGGCGCGCTCGATCAGCGCCACCGTTTCGAGCGTGCGCTCGAGCGGGCGCAGCGGAGACTCGAGCAGACCGGAGTCGATGCACCGCGCGACCTCCAGCGCCTCCCAGAAGAGCTGCGTGTGCCCGAGCGGCTCCTCGTGCCAGCGGAGCTCCTCGCCGTCGTGGAATCGCACCGTCACCGGCCCCGGCTGGTAGAAGGGCGCATCGAGCACGAGCGTCGCCTCGGTGCCCGCGATGTACGCGGTGGTCGGCGTATCGGCGAGCATCGATGCGCTGACGGTGGCGAGGCGATCGTGCTCGTCGTTCAGCAGCGCGTGGAACTCGCCTACCGCCCCCCGCGCGGCGCCCGCCGGCGCGGTCTCGCGGCGACCGTGGGCGGACCGCACCCCCAGCCCCGGGACGACCTCGTTCGCGAACATCAGCGTGTACGAGCCGATGTCATTCATCACCCCGCCGCCCTGATCGGGGTCCATGGCCCGATGATGATCGACGAGCCGCTCGCCGAGGTTGGCGTGCACCTCGACGATGTCGCCGAGCAGGCCGGCCCGCAGCACCTGCCGCACCACCGAGAAGCGCGGAAGCGCGAGCGACCACACGGCTTCCATCGCGAAGACTCCGCGGGCGCGTGCGAGGTCGGCCAGGCGCCGGGCGTCCGATACACGAGGCGTCATCGGCTTCTCCACGAGCACCGGCTTGCCCGCCTCGATCGCCAGGCTGGCGTGGGCGAAGTGGTCGAGGTGCCCGGTGGCGACGTACACGACGTCGATGTCGCTCGCCACGAGCTCCTCGTACGAACCGTATGCGCTGGCAATGCCGTGCTGCTCGGCGAACTGCTGCGCGCGGGCGAGGCTGCGCGAGCCCACGGCTACAACCTGCTGAGCGGTCGAACGGTGCAGAGCCTCTACGAACTTGCCGGCAATCCACCCGGTACCGAGAATCGCCCAGCGCTGCACCGGCACCGCCATCGGGTCGGGCACGTCGGGTGCGGGCAGCACGCGCGCATTCACGCCCCCGCCCCCACCGACACGAAGACGCCGCCCGAGCGCATCGAGGCCACCGCGGCCGCTGCGACGCGAGTGGCTCTGGCCCCGTCCTCGACCGTCGCCAGCGTCGGCGCCCGCCCGTCATTCAGCGCCGACACCCACTCCTGCAACTCGAGGCGGTACGCCTCGGCGAATCGGGGGCGGAAGTCGGCCGCCAAGCCGTTGCGCGAGGCGAGCTCGGCGTGCGTCTGCACCGGGTACGGCTCCGCGATCGACACCGCACCCGTCTCGCACAGCACCTCGCAGCGCATGTCGTAGCCGTATCGGGCGTTGAGCGAGTTCTCTACCGTCGAGAGGGCGCCGTCGGCCGTGCGCAGCAGCAGCAGGAAGGGTTCGCTCAGGCCGTCACTCATGGCGCTCGGCACCGCCGGCGCATGCCAGCTCACCTCGGTGACCTCGGACCCGAGCAACCACGGCACCACATCGATGTCGTGAATCGCCGAATTGAAGATCACCGTCTCATCGGTCGCCCCGGGTCCGGTCGTCACGCCGCGCCCGACCGAGTGCACCATGACCGGGCGTCCGTGCGCCCCCGAGTCGACCTCGCGCTTCTGAGCAACATAGCCGGGATCGAATCGGCGCATGAACCCTTGATGCACGAGGGGCACACCGGCGCCGACGGCCGTGCGATGCGCGGCGATCACGCGATCCGCCTCCTCGACCGAGTACGAGAGGGGCTTCTCGCAGAGCGTGGGCTTGCCCGCAGCGATGCACGCGAGCGTCTGCGCTGCGTGCAGCGTGTCTGGGGACGCGATGAGCACCGCCTCGACATCGGGAGCGTTGATGAGTTCGAGGGGGTCGGCGTGGGCGACCGCGCCCGGAATCGCCGCGACGACGGCGCCCGCTCGCTCTGCGTCGGGATCGGCGACGGCGACGACCGTCGCGCCCGAAACCTGCTTGTGCAGCAGCTGCGCGTGAAAGGCGCCCATGACGCCGGTGCCGATGATTCCGATTTTCATGTTGATCCCCTGTAGTTACTGATCGTATGCGCCGGGCACGTTCTGATCCCAGTCGATGATCGAGCCGGTGACGACACCGCTGCGAGCGCTCAACAGGAAGACGATCGCGTCGGCGATCTCATCGGGCCGACCGAGTTTTCCCATGGGCTGCTTGGCTTCGGCCCGCTCGAGCCAATCGTCTTCCGCACCGTGGAACGTCTGCTGAGTGATGGCCTCACCCGGTGTCGCGGTCCACCCGATGTTGAGCCCGTTGATGCGAATGCGGTCGAATCGGTGCGCGAACGCCGCGTTCTTGGTCAAGCCCGCGAGTCCCGCCTTCGACGCCACGTAGGGTGCGAGGTACGGCTGCCCGCCGTGCATGGACATGCTGATCACATTGACGATCGTGCCTGGCACGCCGCGTCGACGCATATCGGCAACGACCCCCTGCATCATCATGAACGGCACCGTGATGTTGAGGTTCAGATGCTCCTGGAGCAGTTCGCGCGACGTGTCGAGCAGCGTGCCCCGCGTCGTCGCTCCCGCTGCGTTCACCAGACTGTCGACTCGACCGAAGTGCGCGATGGTCTCGGCGACGACGCGCTCGGCCTCCCCCGCGACGGCCAGATCGGCGATGATCGCGCGTGCTTCGAAACCGTCCCTTGCCGAGCCGTGCTCACGGATCGCGGCGAGGGCGACCTCAGCCTTCTCACCGCTCCGGCCGACGATGACAACGCCTGCGGCGTCCTCGCGAGCCGCGGCTTCGGCGACGGCGCGCCCCAGGCCCTGCGTGCCCCCGGTGACGATGAGAATCTTGCCGGTGAGTAATTGCTGCATGTGATGCGCTCCTTCGGGATCTGCTGCTGCTACTGCAACGGGCGCTGCTTCAGTCGGCCAGCCTTGCCGGGCGGAGCGGCAGACCCGCTCCGGTGTAGATCGCGTCGATCATCTGCATGGTGCGGCGGGATCGATCCAACTCGATGCGCGAGCGCTCGCCGTTGCGCAGCGCTGCTCGCACCCGGCCCAGCTGATACGCGTACGAAGACGTCGTATCGAGCTGTTCGATGCGCTCTTCGACGCCGGCACCGCTGGTGCTGCGCACGATGAGCCGCCCGTCTTCTTGCGGCTTGACGAAGTTCGGCAGCACGACCTCCCCCAGGCTGCCGCTCACCCGGAGCCCGAAGTTCCACTCGGGGCTCTCCATGCTGGTGTGGATCGATGCGGCGACGCCTCCGAGGTGCATCTCGGCAACGACGGTCGCATCGACCCGCGCGTCTGCCTCGTACGGCTCGGCTCGTGCGGAATCGAGTTCGAGTTCCGCGTTGCCGGGGAGTCCCGCCCCGGCGAGCGCCTCCCGGAGCAGGAGCAGCGCGTTGACCGCGTAGCAGCCGAGATCCATCATGACGCCACCGGCCAGATCGAAACTCCATCTCGGGTCTTCGGCACCCGGATCCGGCATGTCCATTTGCACGTCGATGCTGCGGATCTCACCGATCGCACCGTCTCGCACCTGGCTGATGAGTCGGTGCATGCCGGGGTGGTCGGCGTAGTGGAATGCCTCCCAGGCCCATCCGCGCGAATGCTCGAGTCGGGCGGCGACCCGATCGAATTCGGCGAGATTCGCAGCCATCGGCTTCTCGACGAGCACATTGCGGCCGGCTGCGAGGGCTCGCGCCGTCCACTCGGCGTGCAGCGCGTTGGGCAAGCCGATGTAGACGAGGTCGAGCGAATCGTCTGCGATGAGCGACTCGTAGCTCTCGGCCGCCGACTCGAAGCCCCGCTCGGCGGCGTAGCGCTTCGCGCGCTCGGGATCCCGCGCCGCCACCGCAGCACGCACATCATCCGTCTCCTCAGTCGCCGCGATGATCGACACGTCGGCGATGCGGGAGGCCCCGAGCATGCCGATGCGCAGCGGGGCGTTCACGCGGCCACCGTGCCAGTCTCGCCGAGCGCCTCGCGCAGGAAAGCGACGCTGCGGTGCGCATTGTCGAACGCACGCGTCGCGTCTGCCTCACTTTCGACAACGGTGTCCTGCTCCAGCACGTACCACCCCGCGTACCCCGCGTCGCGCAGCGCCCCGATGATCTCGCCGATGCGCGCGTCGCCCGAGCCGAGCGCCTGATACATGCCCTGACGCACCCCCTCGCGGTAATCGATCTCTCCCGCACGCACCCGTGCGGCGACGGCGAGGCTCACGTCTTTCAAGTGCGCGTGCACCATACGGCTCGCGTGCTGCTGCACGAACGCGACCGGATCGCCGCCGCCGAGCGTGTAGTGCCCCGTATCGAGGCACAGCCCGAGGCGGGAGCCGGCGACCACTCGCTCGACGGCTTCGGGCCTTTCGACGACGGTGCCCAGGTGGGGGTGCAGCGTGGCGACCACGCCGACCGCTGCCGCGGCGTCGAGTGCGCGATCGAGGTTGGCCAGCAGCGTCGCCCACTCGGTTTCCGTGAGCTCGGCGGCCCCGTCGTATCCCTCCGCGCCCGTCACGGCCGACAGCACGAGGGTCGTCGCGCCAGACGCGACGTACGCCTCGAGCTCACGCTCGATCGCAGGCAGCGGATCCTCCGCCTCGCGGTGCAGCACCACGGGGAAGAACCCGCCGACCGCGCTGAGCCCCGCAGCGTCGAGCGCAGCGGCTCGCTCGGTCGGTGCGTCGGGCAGAAACCCCTCGGGACCGAACTCGGTCGCCGTGATCCCGAGCGAGACCATCTCTGAGAGCACGCGCTCGCGCTCGAGCTGCAGCCCCCAATTCGGAACTTCGATGACGCCCCAGCTGATGGGGGCGGATGCGATACGTGCAGGGTGCGCCATGTGCGACTCCTTCGTCGGTGTTGTTGTCGTGCCTGGGGAGGTGCTTCGAGAACTAGGCGCCGGCCGCCGTCGTTCCGTCGACCGGGGCGCTCGACTCCCAGGAGCGCGTCTCGGCCGATCGTTCGGCAGCTGAGACCACCTGGGCGGCGGAGAGCGCGTCGTGAATGTTCGAGTTGATCGCCTCGCGGCCGAGTACCGCCTGCAAGAACTTCTTCGCCTCGATCACCTTGAGGTCGTCGTAGCCCATCGAAGTGCCCGCACCGGGCTGGAAGCGGCCGAAGTCGCCCATGCCCGGGCGCGCCATGACGCGCGTGTAGCCCTGGTTCTCGGCGCCGAGGCCGCCTGAGAGGTGGAGCTCGTTCATGCGCTCGAAGTCCCAGTGCGCCGAGCCCTCCGTGCCGTAGACCTCGATGCCGTAGCTCGCCCGCGGCCCCACCGAGACGCGCGAGGCCTCGAGCGTGCCGACCGCGTTCGCCGCCGGGGCCCCGTCGGCGATGCGCACGAGCATGCCGGCGTAGTCCTCGTTCTCGACCGGCTTCATCTCGCCGTTCTCGATCACCGCGAAATGGGTGCCCGTGCCCATCGGCATCTCGGGGCGCTCCGAGTACACCGTCGAGGTGACCGCGCTGACCTCGGTGATCGGCCCGAGCGTGTACTGCACGAGATCGACGAGGTGCCCCATGAGGTCGCCCAGCACCCCATTGCCCGCCAGTCCCCGCACGAAGCGCCAGGAGAGCGCGCCGCGCGGGTCTGCCGAGTAGTCTGCGAACATCTGGCCCCGCACGTTCGTGATGCGCCCGAGCTTGCCCTCCATCACGAGCTCGCGCAGGTACTCGACCGCCGGAGCGTGGCGATAGTTGAAGCCGATCGAGCTGACGACCTGCGCTGCCGTGGCGGCCTCCGCGACCTCGCGGGTTTCGTGCTCGCCGCGCCCCACCGGCTTCTCGATCCAGAAGTGCTTGCCGGCGCGCGCCGCCGCGATGCCGATCTCGGCGTGCAGGAAGTTGGGGGCGCAGATCGACACGACGTCGACCTCGGGGTCGTTCAGCACCTCGCGGTAGTCGGCCGACGCGCGCTCGTAGCCGAGCACCTGCACGGCCTCCTCGGCACGCGACGGCGCCGGATCTGCAGCGTGCACGAGACGGGGCTTGAGCTTGAGATCCGGGTAGGCGTACTTGAGGTTCGCGTACGCACGGCTGTGCAACTGCCCCATCCAGCCCACGCTGATGAGGCCCACTCCGATTTCGGTGGTGCCGTCTGCAAGAGTTCGCATCTTCGCTCGCTTTGCTGCTCGTGGTGCAGAGCACCGTGGTTCGTCGTCGGGTCCGTGCGCAGGAGTCGCGGAGGCTGCGGCCGTGCGGCGCGTGCTTTATGGACCGGTCCAAATTGTACGGACATGCTCGCGGCCGTGTCAATCCGTCGTGCTGCCGCGGGGCGCGGGGACGGCAGGGGTGGGCGAGCGGCAGGGGTGGGCGAGCGGGGCGGGTACGCAGAACGGGCGCCCGATCCTCTTCAGGATCCGACGCCCGTTCTCACCGAGGCGACTGGCGCTCAGCGACGCGAGCGGACCGCTGCATCGTCCTCGTCGTCATCGTCATCGTCGTCGCCGTACTCGCCGGGAATAACGCTGACTGCCTCGGTCACCTGCACGCGGCCGACGCCCGCCGCCGCATCGCCTTCGATCTCGTCTCGGATGGTGCGCACGGCGTCGGTGCTCGTACCGACATCGCGCAGCTCGTGCACCAGCTGCTCGAGCTCCGCACCGCCCGCCATGAGGCCGGTGAGCTCCTCGAGCGAGATATCGGACTTCTCGTGATAGCCGATGCTCTGACCGCGCTTGAGTAGCAAGAAGCGGTCGCCCACCGGGTAGGCGTGGTGCGGGTTGTGCGTGATGAAGATCACGCCGAGGCCCCGATCCCGCGCCTGAATGATGTAGCGCAGCACGACGCCTGACTGCTTCACGCCGAGCGCGGCCGTCGGCTCGTCGAGAATCAACACCTTCGCCCCGAAGTAGACCGCTCGCGCGATCGCGACGCACTGACGTTCGCCGCCAGAGAGCGTACCGATCGGCTGGTCGACGTCGCGCAGATCGATGCCCATGTCGAGCAGTTCCTGCTTCGCCGTCTTGCGCATGAAGTCGACGTCGAGATGCCTGAACGGCCCCCAGCCCTTCGTCTTCTCGGAGCCGAGGAAGAAGTTGCGCCAGACCGGCATGAGCGGTGCGACGGCCAGATCCTGGTACACGGTGGCGATGCCCCGGTTCAGCGCCTCGCGCGGCGAGTTGAACTTCACCGAGTCGCCCTCGACGAGGTACTCGCCGGCGGTGTGCTGGTGCAGACCCGCGATGATCTTGATGAGCGTCGACTTGCCGGCGCCGTTGTCGCCGAGCACGCACATCACCTCGCCGCTGGCCACCTTCAGGCTGACGTCGCGAAGCGCGATGATGTTGCCGTATCGCTTCTCGGCATCGCGCAGCTCGACGAGCGGCGCCTTCGAGGTGCCGGCGGCTGCCGCCGTGGCTGTGGATGCGGATGTGGCGTTCACTTTTTCCCTCCTCGCGCCGCCCGGCGCTGCAGCGTGAAGTTCAGCACGGTCGCTCCGAGGAGCATGGCACCGAGGAAGAACTTCAACCAGTCCGGGTTCCACTCGGCGTACACGACACCCTTGAGCGCCATGCCGTAGATCAGCGCGCCGATGGCGCCGCCGATCGCCGATCCGTATCCTCCGGTCATGAGGCAACCGCCTACGACCGCGGCGATGATGTAGAGGAACTCGTTGCCGATGCCCTCGCCCGACTGCACGGTCTTGAACGCGAAGAGCTGGTGCATGCCGAGCAGCCACGCGCAGAAGCTCACGCCCATGTAGAGGCCGATCTTCGTCTTCACGACGGGCACGCCCACGGCGCGAGCCGCATCCGGAGCGCCGCCCGACGAGAAGATCCAGTTGCCGACCTTGGTGCGCTGCAGGATCCACGTCGCGATGAGTACGAGGATGATCCAGTAGAACACCGTGATCTTGACGTTGACGCCGAAGACGGGGATATCTGCGGCGAACACCGCTTCTGCAGAGGCGAACCCGGGCCACTCGGCGATCGAGGGCGCTGCGACGCCGCCCGTGAGGGCGCGCGTCACACCGAGGTTGAGACCGGTCAGCATGAAGAAGGTCGCGAGCGTGATGATGAAGCTCGAGAGCTTCGTCTTCGTCAGCAGCCACCCGTTGAGCAGCCCGACCAGCAGCGAGAACACCAGACCGACGATGGCGCCGACCCAGACGTTGCCTCCGAACCAGTACATGAACAGGGACGATGAGAGCGCCGCCGAGATGACGCCGACGCCCGCCGACAGGTCGACCTCGCCGCCGATCATCAGGAGCGAGACGCCCACCGCCATGATGCCCACGGTCGACGCGCCGTAGAGGATCGTCGCGATGGAACTCGGCTGGGTGAACTGGGGGGCGACCACGGCGAACATGATCGCGAGAACCAGTGCGGCTGCGGTGGCGCCCGCCTCGGGCTTGGTGAAGAATCTGGTGAACAGATTGCCAGAGGCGACGCGCTCATCGAGCTTGGGAGCTGTTGCTGTACTCATGGATACGACCTTCCGGTGCGACCCCTCTCTTACTCTGCTGCTTCTTCGTCGCTGCCGCCCTCGAACTGGGCAGCGACGCTTTCGGCGTTGTCAGCGTTGACCACCGCGGGACCGGTCAGCACGGCCTGGCCGCCGCCGAGCACGTAGCCGCCCTCGGTGTAGAGGCGCACCGCTTCAACGGCGGAGTATCCCTGCACGAACGGCTGCTGGTCGATGCCGAAGAGGATCGTGCCGTCCTTGATCGCGGTGTAGACGTCGGAGTTGAGGTCGGTCGTGGCGAGCGTCGCGCTGCTGCCGGCGTCAGTGATGGAATCCATCGCGGTCATCGCGAAGGGCGCACCGAGGGTGAGCACCGCGTCGATGTCGGAGTTGGTCTGCAGCTTCGACGTGATGGTCGACGCGACGTTCGTCATGTCGGTGCCCTGCACGTACAGCACCTCGGAGGTTCCCTCGAAAGTGTCCGCAAGCCCTTCGCACCGGGCTTCGAGCCCGACGTGGCCCTGTTCCTGAATGACGCAGACGGCCTTCTGCAGACCGGCCTCGTTGAACTGCTCGCCGGCGGCCTGGCCGGCGATGAATTCGTTCTGGCCGAAGTGCGCGAGCACTCCCATGTCTTTGTACGCCTCTTCACCAGCGTTGATGCTGAATACGGGAATGCCGGCGTCGACCGCCTTCTGCACCTCACCCGCCATCGCGTCAGACTTCGCGAGCGTCACGACGATGCCGTCGACACCCTGGTCGACGGCCTGCTGCACGAGCTGCGCCTGGCGCGCCCCATCGGGGTCGGAGCTGTACAGCAGCTCGACGTTATTGCGCTCGGCGGCGTTCTCGGCACCTGCCCGGATGGTGTCCCAGAACGTGTCGCCCGGAGCAGCATGCGTGACGAGGGCGACCTTGATCTCCTCCTCATCGACGCCTCCGCCGCCACCGCCCGCTGCGCCGCCACCGGCGCCTGCGGGTGAGCCGCACGCAGCAAGGGTCAGGGCTCCGAGACCAGCGAGACCTGCGAGGCCGATCTTCGACCAACGGCCGAAACGTGATTTCAACATAGCTGCACTCCATCGTGTAATTGAACTAATGTCGTTACAAAGCTTGCGCTCTGCGTTTACAGTACCGTAACTTCCGCAATCAAGCATCTCCTACGGTAAAGGTTGGGTAACGACCGCTCAGCGTCTCGCTCACCGCTTCTGCGGCCATGCGCACGGTCTCCCGTCGAGCCGCGAGGGAGAACCCACTGGTGTGCGGGCTCAGCAGCACATCGGTGCGGCCGGCCAGCGGGTGGTGCTGCACGGGCTCGTTCTCGAAGACGTCGAGACCCACCCCGCCCAGTATTCCGGTATCGAGCGCCTCCTGCAGCGCAGCCGTTGAGACGAGGTCGGCTCTCGCGCAATTGACGAGCACGAGACCGGGCTTCGCGGTGCGCAGGATCGCGAGAGGCAGCATCTCCCCTCCCCCTCCGGGCAGATGCAGCGTGAGCGCATCCGCGCGTCGCACCGCCTCCTCCAGCGTGACATTCTCGGCGTCGTCGGCGGTGACGTACGGGTCATGTACGACGACCTCCATCCCGAAGGCGCGGCCGTACCCGGCGACGATCCTCCCGATCCGGCCGTACCCGAGCACCGCGAGGGTGCGACCGTAGAGATCCCCGGCCTGCGGCACCGGTCGGCGACCCCATTCCCCGGCCGAGACGTAGCGATGAGATTCACCGACGTTCTTCACCAGCGCGGCGATCATGGCGAAGGCGCCCTCGGCGACCGCACGACTGTTGCTTCCCGGGGTGATGGCGACGGGGATCCCCCGCTCCTGGGCGGCGGCGACGTCGACCCGTTCGACGCCGACGCCCGTGCGCGCGATGACCCGTAGCCGAGGCATGCGGTCGAGCGTTGCCCGGTCGAGATCGAACGCGGCACGCACGATGGCAGCCTCCGCGACCGCAAAGTCCGAATCCGTCGGGTGAGACACGAAGTGCGCGCACTCTGGCAGGTACGGCGTCACCTCCGCAGCATCGACGGCGCCGAGGGCGACCACGACACGGCGCTCAGAGGCATCGCCGGTCTCCGAGCCCGAGAACGTCGCCGCGCTCACCGGGCAGCCTCGATGCGCTCGGGAATCGCGCCGCGCATCGCGGCGGCGAGGAGCGTCGCATCGGATCCGATCGCGATGAAGCCGAAACCGCGGGCGAGATAGGCATCGGCCCCAGCGCGGTCGTTCGTCAGAATTCCGGCGACCTTGCCGTGCGCGCTACAGGCGGCGAGCACCTCATCGAGCGCCTGCTGAAACCGCGGGCTCTCGTACTGGCGCGGCACGTCGAGAGCGTAGCTGAGGTCTTGCGGACCGACGAAGAGCACATCGGCGCCCGGCAGCGCGGCGATGGCGTCGACGTCTGCGAGCCCGCGAGCCGTCTCGATCTGCACGATCCCGATCGCGCGATCGTTCGCCGCGTCGAGCGCCGCAAGGTCGGACCCCCAGCGCGCCGCCCGGTTGTAGCTGGCGACTCCGCGGTCGCCCTGCGGCGGGTACAGTCGGTGCCGCAGCGTCGCCTCGGCCTCCGCCGCACTCGAGATTCTCGGCAGCATCACACCGGCACTGCCGGCATCGAGCACGCGCCCGATGCGCAGGCGATCCGGCGTCTCCACCCGCACCAGCGTCGCGGCGCCGTACGCACCGGCGGCAGCGGCGATCGCCCCCACCTGGTCCTCATCGCCGCCACCGTGCTCGAGATCGACCAGCAGCCAGTCGAGCCCGACCGACGCGCACACCTCGGCAGCGGTCACCGAGCCCAGGCCGATGAAGGTGCCGACGGTCGGCTCTCCCGCGAGCAGGCGCTCGCGCAACGCCCATCCCGGAGCGAGGGGCCCGCGCCCTGCCGCGCTCATCCGTGCCACCGCTGCTGCGCCAGGCCCGCGCCGTACTCGGCGAGTTTCTCAGTGGTATCCACGTGCTCCCAGGTCTCAGCCGGCGACACGTCCCACCACACCTCCGAAGCGGGCAGATCAGCGTGCGGGATGGTCGGCACCACGATCACGACGGGCCCGCGCACGGCACGGGTCTCTCCGAGCGCCGCGCGCACCTCATCGGCCGTCGTGGCGGTGCGCACGTGCGCCCCCAGCCCGGCCGCGATCTGCGCCAGGTCGATGCGCAAGTAGTCGCCCTCGAGCCGCCCGGCATCGGCGTCGGCCAGCGCGCCGCCCCCCTCGCGGTAGCGGAACTCATTGCCGAAGTGCTCGCCTGTACGCCACATCTGCAGGCGGCGGATCACCTGGTACCCGTGATTCTCGGAGATCACCACGGTGAACGGAATTCCTTCTTGCGCGGCCGTGACGATCTCGGTCGGCATCATGACGAACGTGCCGTCGCCGATGAACGCGGTGACGCGGTGCGCCGGGTCCGGGTCGGCGAGCCGCACGCCCATCGCGGCCGGCAGCTCGTATCCCATGCACGAGAAGCCGAACTCGAGGTGGGCGTGCTGGCCATTCGTCGCGTCCCACACCTTCTGCAGATCGCCGGGCGGGCCTCCCGCCGCCGCGACGACGGTGTCGCCCGGCAGCGCGTGCTCTTGCAGCAGGCCGATGAGCTGCCCCTGCGTGAGGGTTGCGCCGGTATCGGGAAGCTCAGGGTGCTGCTCGAGCGGAAACCGCGTGTCGGCATCGGTGGCCGCGTCGCGCAGCGGCAGCCATGCCTCGCGTGCGGTGACGACCTCGGCCGCCCACGCTGCGGGAACGCGATAGTCGCCGAGCGCTTCTGCCAGGGCTGCGATTGCGAGTTTCGCGTCTGCCACCACCGCGGCCGCCCCCTGCTTCACGGCGTCGTGCTCCACGACGTTGATCGATGCGAAACGCACCTCGGAATTGGCGAACAGCGACTGCGACGCGGTCGCGAAATCGGTGAGACGGGTGCCCACGTGCACAATGAGATCGGCGCGCTCGGCCAGACGATTCGTAGTCGGGGATCCCTCGAGCCCGATGCCGAACACGCTCCACGGCCCATCCTCGGCGATGGCGCCCTTGCCCGCGAAGGTTTCGCTGATCGGAAGGTGCGTCGCGCGCGCGAGTTCGGTGAGCGCCACGGTCGCATCGGCGTAGTGCACTCCGCCGCCGGCGATGACGAGTGGCCGCTCGGCCCCCCGGATCAGGTCAGCCACCCGATCGATCTCACCCGCGTCGGGCACGCGGCGCCGGATCACCCATTCGCGATCCTCGAAGAACTCGACCGGGAAGTCGAAAGCGTGCGACTGCACGTCTTGCGGCAGAGCGAGAACGGCCGCCCCCGTCTCTTCGGGGCTCGCGAGCACGCGGAAGGCCTGCGGGAGCGCGGTGAGCAGTTGCTCGGGGCGCGTGATGCGGTCGAAGAAGCGGGAGACCGGGCGGAACGCGTCATTCACCGTGACGTCGGGAGTGCCGGGCAGATCGAGCTGCTGCAGCACGGGGCCCTGACGCCGCGTGGCGTAGGTGTCGCCGGGCAGCAGCAGCAGCGGGATGCGGTTGACGGTCGCGAGCGCGGCTGCGGTGACGAGGTTCGTCGCGCCGGGGCCGATGGACGCGGTCACGGCGAGCGTGCGACGACGCTTCGACGCCTTCGCGAAGCCGGTGGCCATGTGGCCGAGCGCCTGTTCGTTGCGACCCTGCACGAACGGCAGGCGATCCGCGTGCTCGGCGAGCGCCTGCCCGAGGCCGGCCACATTGCCGTGACCGAAGATGCCGAGGGCGGCGGGCACGAAGCGCTCGCGCACTCCGTCGGCGACCGAGTACTGGGCGGAGATGTAGCGGATGACGGCCTGAGCGGCCGTGAGACGGACCGTGCGGCCCGAGGCTCCGTGAACCATGGGTGTCAGCTCCTTCGCTGGTGGTGAATGAGTGGGTGCGGCGGTTCAGCCGTGCATGATGACGGTCTTGATCTCCGTCATCTCCTCGACCGTCGAGCGCACGCCCTCCTTGCCGTAGCCGCTGGCCTTGAAGCCGCCGTACGGCATGAGGTCGGCCCGCCACAGCGGGGTCCATCCGAGATGCACGCTCCCGGCGTCGATCTCGCGCATGGCTCGCACGCCTTCGGAGAGAGATCCCCCGAAGACCCCCGCTGCGAGCCCGTAGGGGGTGCCGTTTGCGGCCTCGATCGCGGCGTCGAAACTATCGACCGTGGTAACCGCGATGGCCGGGCCGAACAGCTCCTCTTGCGCGAAGGGCTGCCTCGTGTCGACGCCGGTGACGATCGCGGGGGAGACGAACGCCCCATCGCGGGCGCCACCGGTCACGAGCGTCGCTCCGTCATCGACCGCGCGCGCGATGCTGCCGACGACACGCTCTGCTTCCCGTACCGCGATGAGGGGGCCGAGCGTGGTTCCGTCTGCGAACGGGTCTCCCATGCGGATCGCTTCGACCTTCGGCCGAAGCGCATCGAGGAGGTCGGCTTCGACATCGCGGTGCGCGATCACCCGCTGCACCGAGATGCAGACCTGGCCCGCGTTCACATAGCCTCCTGCAGCGATTGCCGCCGCCGCCCGCTCGATGTCGGCGCCCGGGAGCACCAGTGTCGGCGATGAGGCCCCGAGCTCGAGCGAGAGCTTCTTCACGCCTGCGAGCGACGCGATGCGCCGCCCCACGCTCGTCGAGCCGGTGAACGACACCTTGCGCACGCGATGGTCGGCCACGAGGGCATCGCCGAGCGTGCCACCCGGGCCCGTCAGTACCGTGATCGCGCCGGCGGGCACCCCCGCCTCGACGAAGACGCTTGCGAGCGCGAGCGCTGTGAGCGGGGTCGCGCTCGCCGGCTTCAGCACAACCGCGTTGCCGGCGGCGAGCGCGGGGCCCACCTTGTGCAGCACCAGCAGTGCAGGGTAGTTGAACGGTGTGATCGCGACGACGACGCCGACGGGTTGGCGCAGCGTGAAGCCGACTTTGTCTTGCCCGGTGCCCGGATTCGCATCGAGCGGCAGGCTATCGCCGTAGAGCTGCGTGCCCTCGTGGGCCGCAAGCCGAATCAGCGCGCCCGAACGCCGTGCCTCTCCGAGCGCTTCTGCGAGCGGCTTGCCGTTCTCGAGCGAGATGGTCTCGGCGAGGTGCTCGGCTCTGGCGTCGGCGAGCTCAGCGGCGCGGTTCAGGATCGCGAACCGCTCGTGCGCCGGTGTGCGGCGCCAGACGGCCGCACCGCGCTCGGCGCCGCCCAGAGCTGCGTCAACGTCTGCTGCGGTGGCGACCGCAACCTCGCCGACGGCGCGGCCGTCGAATGGACTTCGGATCTCCGCTCGCGCACCGCCCTGCGCCTCGCGCCATTCGCCATCCATCAGCAGCCCGTGGCTGCGATCGTTCTGCGTCGCTCGTACCTGATCGCCCGAACTCGGTGCACTCATGCGTCGTCCCTTCATCATTGATTTGGACCGGTCCAAATTGTACGCACAAGGTTTCATTGAGGTCAAGCGCACGTTTCGGGCGCGACATCTGTGCGCGCGAGGTACGACGCTGCCGCCCCGAAGCCGTGAGTTGCGCCGAGATCCTCGGTTCACGCCGAGGATCTCGGCACGCACGAGGAGAGGCTCGCTGCACGCGGAACACCTGTGACACCGCCGCTGCCCCACGCCCGTGGCACGATGGGTGCGTGAGCACCCCGGATCCGGCACCCCGCCCGACCATGCGCGATGTCGCCGAGCGCGTGGGCATGTCGCGCCAGCTCGTATCGATCGTGCTGCGGGGCGCCCCGGGGGCGAGCGCGGCATCGCGCGAACGCATTCTCGCAGCGGCCCGTGAGATCGGATATCACCCCGACGACTCCGCGCGCATGCTGCGGCGGCGGCGGAGCGGTCAGCTCGGCGTGCTCTTCACCATGCGGCAACCCTTCGAGGTCGACCTCGTCGACGCGCTCTACCGTCGCGCCGACGAGCTGGGTTTCACGCTCGCGTTGGGCACGATGGGCGAGCACCGCGACCTCGATGCGGCACTCGCGAGCCTCATGCGGCAGCGCATCGAGGCGCTGATCGCGCTCGATGCGGGACCGGGCGGTCAGACGCTCACGGGCCTTCCGGCGGGCATTCCCACGCTGTTGCTGGGCGGCCCCACCTCACCCGAAGCCCACGACCGTGTCGACGTCGAGAACGAACGTGGGATCGCCCTCGCCGTCGACCACCTCACCGCTCTGGGGCACACCAGCATTGCCTACCTCGGGTCGGCGACCGGGGCGAACGCGAGTGCGCGCCTCACCGGCTACCGGAGTGCAATGGCCTCGCACGGGCTCGCAGAGCACGTGGTTGCGAGTGACGACACCGAGCTCGGAGGCCACCGCGCGGCGCTGGCGCTGCTCGCTGATGGGGGCGTGACCCCAGGCGACCGAACGCGGGGTCGCGCGAGGCCCGCGGAATCGCCGACGGCGCTCGTGTGCATGAACGATCACTGCGCGATCGGCGCGCTGCAGACCCTGGTGCGCGCCGGTGTTCGGGTGCCAGAGGACATCTCGGTCGTCGGCTTCGACGACAGCTCCGCCGCAGCTCTGCCGTACGTGTCGCTCACCTCGGTGAGGCCAGACCCCGACAGCATGGCGCAACTGGCGGTCGAGACCGTGCGCGCCCGATTGGCCGAACCGGGAATGGCTGCGGCGATCCGCCACATCACGCCGACACTCACCGTGCGCGGCAGTACCGCAGCCCCTGCGCCCGTTTAGGCACTGAGCGCAACGGCGCTGTACGACCGGAACGGCACCGCGCGGCCGTCGCCCCAGGCGATGCGCTCACGCCGACGAGCGCACGACCAGGGTTGGCGGAATCAGCACCTCGCCGGCGGGCTGATCCGTCGAGCCGGCTTGCGCTCCCAGAAGCGCTTCCGCCGCCTCGCGACCGATGCGCCGGTTGTCGGGATCGACGCTCGTGAGCGAGATGCGGGGTATCGCGGAGAGCGTCGTGTCGTCGTAGCCGGACACGCGGCATCCACCCGGCACCGGGATGCCCGCGGCTTCGAGCGCGCTGATGACCCCGACGGCGGTCAGGTCGTTGACGGCGACCACCGCCTGCGGGAGGCGATCCTCGGCGAGCAGGCGTTCGACGGCCCTGCGAGCGCCAGCCTCGGTGAAATCTGCGCGTTCGACCCAGGCATTCGCGCCGAACGCTCGGCGCTCGACCGCGGTGCGGAACGCAGCCTCGCGGGATGCCGAGACCGTGCCGCCGTCGCCGCCCACGAAGGCGATACGCTCGACGCCCTGCGCAGCGAGGTGCGCGATCACCAGATCCAGACCCGCCACGTCGTCGGTGCGCACGGTCGCCACTACGTCGACCGTTGCGTCGATGGCGCTGGCCACAACGGTCGGGATCGCCGCTGTCAGCTCAGCGAGCTCAGCGAACTCGGGGATCGTGCCGACCGTGATCAGCCCTGACGGGCGCAGATCGCGCAGCACGTCGATGTTGTCGCGATCCAGCACCGTGCCGCCCGAGCCGTCATCGACCTGCGCGCTCACGATCATCGTGCGACGCCCGGCCTCGGCCAGGCGCGCCTTCGCCGCCCCCACGATCTCGGCGAACAGCGGGTTGTGCAGATTGGACACGAGGATCGCCACGATGTCGCGGCGCCCCGCCGAGAGCGATTGGGCGACGAGGTTCGGGCGGTAGCCGAGCTGAGCGGCGGCGTGCAGCACCCGGAGCCGCCGCTCCTCGCTCACATTCTCGCCGTTGCTGAAGACGAGGGAGACCAGCGACTTCGAGACCCCCGCGACGCGGGCCACGTCTCGAATCGTCGGCGGGCGCACCGGCGCGGCGGGTGTCGTGCCCGTCTCGTGCGCCATCGGCCCTCCTCGCGTCCCGTTCATCTTAGGGCCGGTCGGCGACGATTCTGCCCGACCGCCAGGCTCTCTGCTCGCGGTCGGCTGCCTCAGGCGGAGAACGCCGCGGTGAACGCATCGAGCGCGGCATCGGGGTCGCCGCTCGCCCACGCCTCCATGCCGATCACGCCGCCGTAGCCGAGCTGCCGCAGCGCCGCGGCCACCGCCTCGTATCGAATCTCGCCCGTGCCCGGCTCGCACCGTCCGGGCACGTCGGCGACCTGGATCTCGCCGACCCACGGCAGGGCCTCTCGCACGAGCTCCACGAGATTCCCCTCGCCGATCTGCGCGTGGTAGAGGTCGAGATTCAGTCGCAGGTTCGGGTGATCGATGCCGCGCACGAGCGCCAGCGTGTCGGCGGCCTTCGCGAACGGTGTGCCCGGGTGATCGACGGCGGTATTCAGGTTCTCGAGCACGAACGTACGGCCGGCTTCTGCTCCGAGGTCGGCGATCCGGCGCAGCGTATCGGCGGCGTGCACCCAGTCTTCTCCCGATATCTGAGCTCGGGGAACCACGGGCAACCCGCCCTCGCCGAGCCCCGTGCCGTGCAGGTTGAGCCGAGGGACGTCGATGATCTCGGCGGCCCGCAGCGACTCGCGAGCCGTCGCGAGCAGCGCAGCGCGGCCCTCGGCGGTCGTGAGATCGCCCCGCAGGTACCCCGTCATCGACGAGAACTCGGCCCCGGTCGCGGCGAGCGCGGCGAGGTCCTTCGCACTCCAGTCCCAGATCTCGACGAGCAGGCCGCGCTCGTGAATGCGGCGCACGCGCTCCTCGATCGGCCACTCCAAGAACAGCATCTCCGCGCATGCGGCGAGGCGGTAGGTCATGCTCGAGCCTCCGTGCCCTCTGCGCCCCGCTTCACAGCTCGACCTCGATGGCGGCACCGGTCTCGGCCGATCGCTGCGCCGCGTCGGCCAGGATCAGGGCTGCACGCCCGTCTTCGAACGTGGGGCTGGTCGATGCCTCGCCGCGCACGAGCTTCACGAACTCCGTGAGCTCGGCCGCGTACGCAGCCGCGTAGCGCTCGAGGAAGAACTCGGGGTAGGGCGGGCGGGCTTCGACGGCCTGTCCATTCGAGAGCACCACCGTGTTCTGCTGCGGGTTGCCGACCTGCAGAATGCCCTTCGCGCCGAACGCCTCCATGCGCTGGTCGTAGCCCACGGCGCTGTGCCGCGAGTTCACGATGGTCACGATCGCGCCCGAGGCCGCTCGCAACGTCACCACTGCGGTGTCGAAGTCCCCGTGCTGGCGAGCGCCGGCGTCGAAGGTGCGCGTGCCGGTGGCGCTCACCGAGACGATGTCGTCGATGAAGAACCGTGCCATGTCGAAGTCGTGGATCGTCATGTCGCGGAAGATGCCGCCCGATACACCGATGTAGTCTGCGGGCGGCGCGGCAGGGTCGCGGCTGATGATGATCAGCTGCTCGAGCTCCCCGATCTCTCCGGCCCGCACCCGCGCCTGCGCCGCAGCATGGTTCGGGTCGAAGCGGCGGTTGAACCCGAGCGCGACCGGAACGCCGCTCGATGCAACCAACGGCCGGAGGGCGTCGACGCGCGCGATGTCGAGGTCAATCGGCTTCTCGCACAGCACGGGCAGGCCCGCGCGCACTGAGGCTTCGATGAGGTCGACATGCGTGGGGGTTGGCGAAGCGATGAGGATCGCATCGACCTCGCCCGACGCGATCAGCTTCTCGGCGGATTCGGTTGCCGTGCCGCCGAAGCGATCTGCGACGGCCCGGGCACCGTCGATGAACGGGTCGGCTACCCACGCCAGTGTCGCATCCGGAGAGGCCGCGATGCTGGCTGCGTGCACCTGGCCGATGCGACCGGTGCCGATGAGTCCGAAGCGGATGGGCTGCTGCGTCATTGCGATTCCCTTGCTGTGGGTGCCGGGCCGCTTGGCATCGCGGATCTAGCACGAGCTAAATTGTCAGTACAAACGAGTGTAGGCGGCTCCGTGACTTCACGCCACTCGCACTCGCCGTCCGCCGCGTGCCGCTCGGTGCGCACGAGCATTCTGCATGCCGGCCAGGGTCGCTTACCGACAGGCTGCTCCCGAGGCGCGTCAGTCGAGGCAGAACTCGTTGCCTTCGATGTCGCGCATGACGATGCACGACTCCTCAGCACCGTTGGCGGGCATGACACGCTCTTGCACCGCGCCGAGCAGCTCCAAGCGCGCCGATTCTGCCCGGAGCGCGGCGAGTCGCTCGCTCCCCGTGAGCCCGGTGCCGACGCGCACGTCGAGGTGCAGTCGATTCTTCACGGTCTTCCCCTCGGGCACGGCTTGGAAGTACAAGCGCGGGCCCCGACCAGTAGGGTCGACGCAGGCCGCGGCGTGCCCCGGCGTGTCGCTCGCCGCATCGAACTCGCTCCAACTGGCGAACCCCTCGGGCACCGGCGGAAACTCGTAACCCAGCACCGAGCACCAGAACGTCGCCACCCGCATCGGATCGTGGCAGTCGAATGTGACCTGAACCTCCCGCACCGTAGCCATACCGCCACCCTACGCTTGTGCGGAGCGGCTGACGAGGGGCGAAAGCGCCCGCACCGCCCCTGAGCGCGCCGCATGCCGCGCGTGCCCCGCGTGCCGGGAGAAAGCTCCCACCAGAGCGCACTTGAGGTCGATCGCGAGGGAGCTCACGACCTCAACTGCGCTTTCGGTACTGGCAGAGGCACTGGCGCGACCGCAGTCAGGGGCGCAGGATCACCGCCGTCGACCCGCGCAGCGCGATGCGCGGCGGAAAGATGCGCGACTCAGCACTCGTTCCCGCAATCAGCGCGATCAGCGTCTCGCCCGCCGCCTCGCCGAGCTCTCGCGGGTCACCGCTGATCGAGGTGAGCGAAATCATGTCATATTCGGCGAGTGGCGAGTCGTCATAGCCCACGACAGAAATATCCGCCGGCACCGAGAAGCCGGCGTACTGTGCCGCTCCGATCACCCCGACGGCCATCGGGTCGTTCACCGCGAAGATCGCCGTGGGCACCGGCATCCACTCGTTCGATTTCGCATCGGCATGCGAGTCAGTACCCGCACCCGCGCCTGCGCCTTCGAACGTGGGCGCGATCGCTGCCCGAGCGGCACGCTCATCGGTCGCCTTCGCCCGCACGACCGCCGGCTTGAGCCCTGCCTCGGCCATCGTCTCGACGTATCCGCGCTCACGCTCGGTCGCACTCGCGCCCGGCGCCGAAACGCACGCGATCGCGCAGTGCCCGAGTTCGATGAGGTGCCGGGTCGCGATGCGGCCGCCCTCTACCTCGTCGCTCGCGACGATCGGCACTCCTGGCGCCGTGACTCCTCGCGTGCCGAGCACGACGGCCGGCGCCCCCGACCGCGCGACAGCCGACGCACTCGCCTCACCCGCGAGCACCACCCCGTCTACGCGCAGCGCACGAAAGGCGTCGAGTGGGTCGATGCCGAGATGCTCGTTCAGCCGGGCATCGGCGACGCTGAGCGCGTAGCCTTCTGCTCCGAGCGATGCGCGCAGACCCGAGAGCGCCTCGACGAACCAGAGGTTGGAGAAGTCGTCGATGACCACGCCGATGCTCCGGGTGCGCGTTCCGGCAAGGCCGGCGGCCAGACGGCTCGGCGTGTAGTCGAGCTCCGCGACGGCAGAGAGCACCGCCGCGCGCTTCGCCGCGCTGACCTTCGGCGAGTCGCGCAAGACAAGCGATACGAGCGATTTCGAGACTCCCGCGCGTTCCGCAACGTCGTAGATGGTGGGTCGTCGCATCGTTTCCTTTCGCGCCTCCGGCTGATTCTCCCGCGGCAATCAGGCTACGCGAGAGCGCCGCCGCGGGTGCCAGAACACACCTTCTACCGCGTCCGCTGAAATGCGTCGGGCGAGATTGACAGGACATGGCCCTGCGACTAGCGTAGTGCGAATTGGAGCGCTCCAACACTGAAGCTCGACCGCTCCTGCAGCAATGAAGCCCTCGAAAGGAACCTCATGTCCGCACCCATCGGCGTCGCCGTCATCGGAGCCGGTATGGCTGGCAAGGCGCACGCCGCCGCGTACCGCGCGGCCTCAACGCTGTACGCGCCCGTCCTCCCCGAGATTCGACTCGTCGCAATCGGCGACTCATTCGAGTCCCTCGGCGTCGAGACCGCCAAGCGCTTCGGTTTCGAGCGGCATGTCGCAGACTGGCGCGACATCGCCGCAGCTGATGACATCGATGTCGTCAGCGTCGTCGTCGCGAACTCGCTGCACCGCGAGATCGTCGAGGGCCTCCTCGCCGCCGGCAAGCACGTGCTCTGCGAGAAGCCCCTCAGCGACACGATCGAAGACGCGAGAGCCATGGCTGACGCCGCGAGGTCTGCGGCGTCGCACGGCACGGTTGCGCGCATCGGGTTCAGCTATCTGCGCGCTCCCGGTATCGCGTTCATGCGACAGCTCATCGACGATGGGCGCCTCGGTGACGTGCTGCATTTCTCCGGCCGCTACTGGACCGACTACGGGTGCCGCCCCGACGCACCCATCAGCTGGCGCTACCAGGGGCCAGCCGGATCCGGCGCCCTCGGCGACGTCGGCAGCCATCTGAGCTACGTCGCCGAGTATCTGTGCGGGCCGGTGCGCGAGGTCTCAGGAGGTCGCTTCCACACGTCGATCACCGAGCGCCCGAAGCCACTCGGCCAAGTGGTCGGCCACAGCCGGGGCAACGTCAGCGACGAGACGGCACCGGTCACCAACGACGACTACGCCACCTTCAACGCAAACTTTGCCACCTGCGTGGGCACCGTCGAGGTCTCCCGCGTCGCGGCCGGCCACCCGAACGATCTCAGTCTCGAGGTCTTCGGCTCGCGCGGTGCAGCGCGCTGGTCGCAGACGAACCCGGCCCAGGTCGAAGTCATGCTGCACGACGAGCAGGCCGACCTCGCCGGGTACCGCACCATTCCGCTCGGGCCGACCCATCCCCGTTACGCGGGAGGATGGGCCATGGACGCTCCAGGCGTCGGCATCGGCCAGAACGATCTGTTCGTGCACCAGGCGCGCGCCTTCCTCGAAGAGGTCGCGGGCGTTCCCGCGGAAGCGTCGCTCCCCCGCTGCAAGAGCTTCGACGACGGCGTGCACAACATGGACGTTCTCGCAGCGGTCGCCGAGTCTGCAGCGCACGGCGGCACCACGGTCGCGGTCCGCTGATCCTGCCCCGAATCCACTTCTCTGAAACGAGCACTCATATGAAACTGGGCGTGTACAACGCGATTCTCCACGACCGCAGCCTTCCCGAGGCCATCGAGGTGGTGCGCACACTCGGCCTCACGGGCATCGAGCTGAACTCCGGCGGATTTCTCCCCGCCACGCATATTCCGACCCTTGACCAGATCCTGGAGTCTGACGTCGCTCGCGACGAATTCCTCGGTCAGTTCACCGGCACCGGCGTATCCATCGCCGGCCTCAATTGCAACGGGAACCCGCTACATCCGAACGCGGTCATCGGCGACGCGCACGCGAACGACGTGCGGCGGTCGATCCGGCTCGCCGAGCGACTCGGTCAGGATCGCGTCGTCACAATGTCGGGCCTCCCCGGAGGCGAGCCCGGTGCGTCCGTGGTCAACTGGGTGGTCAACGCCTGGAACTCAGCCGCCCTCGACGTGCTCGACTATCAGTGGGATGTCGCGGCGAGGTTCTGGCGCGAGATCGACCGGTTCGCGGCAGACCACGGCGTGAAGATAGCACTCGAACTGCACCCGCAGAATCTCGTGTTCAACTCGGCCGACGTGCACAAGCTCATCGAGCTCACGAATGCGACGCACATCGGCGTCGAGCTCGACGCCTCACACCTCTTTTGGCAGCAGATGGATCCCGTGGCCGTCGTACGGCATCTCGGCGAACTCGTCGTGCATGCCGCGGCGAAGGATGTGCGCGTGAACCCCGAGTGGGCGCGGCTCAACGGGGTGCTCGACAACTCGTTCCGCCGCCTCGGCCCCGACGAGCCCCGCACCAATCTCGGCGGCGACGAGTGGGCGAACGAGTGGCCGCAGCAGTCGTCATGGGACTTCGTCGCGCTCGGCCGCGGGCACGATACCGCATTCTGGACGGAGTTCTTGCGGGCGATTCACGAAGTCGACCCCGAGATGTGGGTCAACATCGAGCATGAGGATGTGTCGCTCGGCCGCATCGAGGGGCTCGAGGTCGCGTCGCAGGTGCTCCTCGACGCCAACGCCGCGCTGCAGGCCTCGATCTAGCTCCTGGCCGGGGCCCGCCGGCCCCCGAGGCTCCTCGCGCTCGCATGCGCACTCAGACGCGGACGCGTTCCCCAGTTCGGGCACTCTCACGGGCCGCGTCGAGCACCGCGACCGTGTGCAGCGCCTCGTCGAGGGTCACGCTCGGCGAGGAACCGGCGGCGAGCGCACGATGCAGGTCGCGGTAGAACTCCGTGTAGTCGCCGCGCAGCGACGGGACGCGGATCGCGCCAGCGCCGGTCGTCAGCACGCCCCAGCGCTCCTCGGCTTCGACGCCCCACACGTCCGCATTCGCGGCGGGGCTGAGCCCGGCGAGCAGCTGGTCGACCTGCACATCGGCCATGTGCGACTCGTAGTTGCCTTCGTGCCCGATCACGATCATGCGGCGATCCTCGCGGCGGGCGCCCTTGGTCGATGAGACCGAGCTGAACACGCCAGAGATGTGGTGGAGCCCGAGGAAGAAGCCGACGTCGACGCGCGCCTCACCCTCGCCCACCCAGTCGAGATGCGCATCGACGCGTGCGACGGGCCCGAAGAGCAGCGTCAGCTGGTCGACGACGTGCGCCCCGAGGTCTCGGAGCAGGCCCTCGTCTGGGCCCTGGTCGAGCACCGCGCGATCGTCCTGCTCGAGCGCGAAGTCGGCGCGCCAGACAGACCCGAGCGCTCCCGATTCGAGCACGGATCGCAGGGTCACCAGATCCGTGTCCCATCGCCGGTTGTGGAACACGGTGAGGGTGCGCTGGGCCGCGGTCGCAGCTGAGATGAGCTGGCGCGCGGTTGCTGCATCGGGGGCGAAGGGCTTGTCTGCGACGACGTGTACCCCACGCTCGAGCGCCTGCAGCACGAGCTCGCGTCGCGTCGCGGGCGGCGTCGTGATGACGACCGCGTCGACACCCGCATCGATGAGCGCATCGAGCGACGCGAACGCGGGTACGCCCGGTGCCGCTTCGGCGAGCGAAGCCCGGGTCGTCTCCGCCCGCGCGACGACTCCCACGAGTTCCCATTCGGTCGCTGCCTGAATGTATGGCAGATGGAAGCGACGGCCTCCGACGCCGAATCCGACGATCCCGATGCGCACGCGCGCTCCCTACTTGCTTCGCGGCACGTAGATCGCGCCGGTGGTGACTTCTTCTTCGAGCGCTTCGAGCGTACGCCCGCGGGTCTCGGGAATGCACTTCCAGACGAAGAGCAGCGCGAGCGCCCCCACGGCGGCGAACACGAAGAACGTGTTCGAGATCCCGACGCCGTCGACGAGCGGCAGGAAGAACAGCGCCACGATGCCGTTCATGATCCACAGGGCGAACACCGAGATCCCCATGCCGATGCCGCGCATGTGCAGCGGGAAGATCTCCGAGAGGTACACCCACACGGCGACGTTCAAGAACGTCTGCATCGAGCCGACGAAGATCACGACGAGCGCGAGAATCACCCAGGGGCGGGCGGGGCTCTCGGCCGGCAGCGTCAGCGATGCGACGCCGATGAGCAGGTGGCTCACCGTGGTGAGCGAGAATCCGGTGATGAACGTCTTGCGGCGATCCAGCCGGTCCATCATCTGCAGGGCGATGATCGCGCCGATCACGGCGATGATGCCGGGCGCGACGTTCGCGATGAGAGCCGCGTTCTGCGAGAAGCCCGACTGCTCGAGCACCTGGCTGCCGAAGTACATGATGGAATTGATACCGGTGAGCTGCTGGGCGATACCGAGCCCGATGCCGACGAAGATGATCTTCGTCAGGTTGCGGTTCGCGAAGATGGCGCGCCATCCGATCTGCGATTCCCCGCGCTCCTCCTCGATGAGCGTGCGGAGTTCGCCGATCTCGGCTGCCGCGCGCTCGGGGGTGCGCACGGACGCGAGTACCCGCTCGGCGTGCTCGTAGTCACCGCGGTTGACGAGCCAGCGGGGCGACTCGGGCATTCGCAGCATGCCGAAGAAGAGCGCGATCGCAGGCAGCGCGCACACGGCGAACATGACACGCCAGATGTTGTCGATGTGCCCCCAGACGTTGCCGATGATCGCGTTGACCACGAACGCGGCGAGCTGGCCCACGACGATCATCAGCTCGTTGCGGCCCGCGATGGAGCCGCGGATCTCGTAGGGAGCGAGCTCGGCGAGGAAGACGGGCACGACGGTCGATGCTCCGCCGACCGCGAGACCGAGCAGCACCCGGCCGAGGATGAGGGTGCCGAATCCCAGCGGCGTGTGCGTTCCGTAGGTCTCGCCGCCCGGGGCGAAGACCACGAACGCTGTGCCGACGAAGAAGAGCACGGCGAGCAGGATGATCGTCTTGCGTCGGCCCCAGCCGTCGGAGAGCCGGCCGCACGCCATCGCGCCGAGCGCCGCCGCGAACACGAGGGAGCTGGTGAACCAGCCTTCGAGGAACGGCGTCAGACCCAGTTCCTCCGACATCGGGCTGAGCGCGCCGTTGACGACGCCGGTGTCGTAGCCGAAGAGCAGGCCGCCGAAGGTGGCGATGAGGGCCACGAGGCCGAGGCGGCGGCGATGCGGCCCGGTTCCGAGCGGCGGCAGTGACGTGCGACTCGCGCCCGCGGTTCCGAGTGACATGCGGATGACTCCTTCGTCGTGCCGTGACCGGCCGGGTAATGGGCCGTTCATCTGAGCCTAACAATGTCGTTACATTTGGACAAACTCGCCCGAGCGGTACAGTGGTCCGGTGATGTCAGTGCTGCCCGAGCTCGCCGTCCACGCCTGGGCGCTGCTCGGCGTTGCAGCCTGCATCGTCGGCTTCTCGAAGACGGCGCTGCCCGGCGCAAGCACGGTGTCGATCGCGATCTTCGCCGCGATCCTGCCCGCGAGGGAATCAACGGGCGCCCTGCTCGTGCTGCTGATCGTGGGCGACGCCTGTGCGGTGTGGGTCTATCGCAAGCACGCCAGCTGGGCGACCATCGTGCGCCTCGCACCCGCAGTCGTCGCGGGACTCGTGCTGGGAGCCGCGTTCCTCGCCGTCGCCGACGACGGCTGGGTGCGCCGCGTGATCGGCGCGATCCTGCTGCTCGTGGTCGCCGTCACCGTCTGGCGACGATTCTCCTCCCTCGGCGGGCCCTCCACTGCGCGCGGCAGACTCGTCGGGACGATCGGCTACGGGTCGCTGTCGGGCTTCACGACCATGGTGGCGAACGCCGGCGGTCCGGTCATGTCGATGTACTTTCTCGCGGCGAAGTTTCCGGTCAAGGCATTTCTCGGCACCGCCGCGTGGTTCTTTGCGATCATCAATGTCGCGAAGCTGCCGTTCTCCATCGGCCTCGGCCTGATCGACACCTCGAGCCTCGCGCTCGACCTGCTGCTCGTTCCCGGCGTGATCGTCGGCGCTATTCTCGGGCGCTGGATCGCGGTGCGCATCAAGCAGCAATTCTTCGAGGGCGCCGTACTCGTGATGACAGTTCTCGGCGCGCTGTATCTCGTGATCTTCTGAGCGAAGCGCGGCGCCGCCGCTGGGTCGATCGTGCGCGCGCCGAGCCGGCTTACGCCAGACCGGCCAAATCGCGCAGTTTGGCGAGTTGGAATCGCGAGATCTCGTCTGCCCGCTCGTCTTCGGCGAACACGTTCGACACGATGAGCGCGTCGTCGCGTTCGAGGTACCCCGACTCGCGGAGCACGGTGAAGAGCTCGATCCAGTCGACGTCGCCGTCGCCGATCGCCAGGTGCTGATGCACGCGGACCGCGTTGCCCGGAGGGTTGGTGATGTAGCGCAGGGCGTTCGACCGGGTGTGGTCGAAGGTGTCTGCCGCGTACATGGCGCCGAGGCGGTTGCCGAGCTGCGGGATCAGGCTCGCCGCCCGGTCGCCGTAATGGAATGTGTGCGCGGCGACGTAGACGAAGCCGACGCGGTCGGTGTTCAGACCGCGGATGATGCGCCACGCTTCGAGCCCGTCCTCCACGAAGTCGTCGGGGTGCGGATCGAAGTTCATGGTGACGCCTTCGCGCTCGAGCACCGGTATGAGCCGCTCCATCGCACGGTAGAACGCGTACTCCGACTCCTCCTCGCGCTCCGGCCGACCCGAGAACTCGGTGTTGACGATCGGCGCCTCGAGCTCGGCCGCGAGCTCGATGTAGCGCGTCGTGTTGTATACGGCCGCCTCGACCTGGTGAGGCTCCGGGCCGCCGAAGCGCTGGACCGGCAGCACGGAGGTGATGGTCACCCCCGCATCACGCGCCCGCTTCTTCAGCTGCGCGACGAGGGCGCTGTCCATCTTCGGGTGATGGAAGTGCCGCCCAAAATCGGGGCTGGGCGTCAGCTGCAGGTACTCGTATCCCAGCCGCGCGACGAGGTCGGGAAAATCGAGCAGGTGCACCGAATCGTTGTACGGCGTGGGGTCGAGTGCGATGCGCACCATGGGACGTCCTATCGAATGAGCGGCGCTTCGGCCGGTGGTCGGTGGGAGATGAGGTTCAGGCGTAGAACGCGGGGCGCTCCGGCGCATCGACCGGCACCACACCGCCGTCGTGCATCGCGGTGACGCCCGCCTCGCACGAGAGCGCGACGAGGTAGCCGTCCCACGCGTTCGGTCCGTCGATGAGGTCGCCGCGGTGCACCGCATCGACCCAGCGCTGGATCTGCTCGTCGTATGCCGCGGCGAAGCGCGTGGTGAACGACTCGTGCTCCTGCATGCCGAAGCGCCCGGCGCTCCAGCGCTGCAATCCTGCGGGCTGACCGATGCGGGCGACGCCCTGCTCGAAGACGGCCTCGGTGGCGACCTGGTAGCCGAACTGCACGCTGACGCTCATCTCCACGTCGACGAGCACGCCGTTCTCGAGCTCCATGATGACGAGGATCGGCTCGTGCAGGCGCTCCGGCGCGAGCGAGTTGCGGCGCGGGTGCTTCACCTCGACGCTCACGACGCGCGATCCCGCGAGCCACGGCACGACGTCGAACTCGTGCACGACCGAGTCGGTGATGAGCATGTCGTTCGTGTAGGTGTCGGGCACCGAGGGGTTGCGGTGCACGCCGCGCACCATCAGCAGTTCACCGCTCTCGCCCGACGCGACCAGGTCGCGCAGCGCCTGGTACTCCGCATCGAAGCGGCGCATGAAGCCGACCTGGATGTGCGGCCGATCGAGCTGCTGTTCGAGCTGCAGCACGTCCCAGGAACTCGCGGAATCCTGGGTGAGCGGCTTCTCGCAGAGGATCGGCAGCTTCGCTGCCAGCGCCGGCGCGAGCACGGGCGCGTGGAACTGGCCCGGGACCGCGACAAGCACGGCGTCGAGCGCGTCGGCCGCGATCGCCTCCTCGACGCTCGCGAACACCTGCGCGCCTGGCGCGTGCTCGGCGGCCGCTGCGGCGCGGCCGGCGTCGGGTTCGACGACCGCTGAGACGCGGGCGCCGCTGATGCGGTCGGTGATGCGGGCGATGTGGTCGGCGCCCATCTTGCCGGCGCCGACGACGGCGACGCGGAGATCTTCAGTCATGGTTCGGGTTCCTTTCAATTCGACTCCGGGCCCGAGGGCGGTCCCGGGACCAGCAGCGCGCGCCGCGATGCGACGCTCGAGGGCTACCTCCTGGCGAGGTGCGTGCAGGAGAAGATGTGCTCGCGCGTGCGGGTGGCGATGGGCAACGGGCGGTCGACGTCGCAGCCGTACATGTCTTGCTCCACGATCGCGAAGATGTCGGAGTCGATCGTCGCCACGGCTTCGATCACCGGTGCGAGGTCGGGAATGCCGTTCGGGGGTTCGATCATGATGCCCTGGGTCACCGCTTCGGCGAAGGGCACGTCGTTCTTCAGCACATCGAAGAGCAGCGAGGGGTCGACCTGCTTGAGGTGCAGGTAGCCGATGCGCTCCGGCCGCTCCTCGATGAGCTTCACGTTGTCACCGCCGTAGTATGCGAAATGGCCGGTGTCGAGGCATAGGTTGGTGTACCGCTCGTCGGTCTCGTCGAGAAAGCGGAGCACCTCGCGAGTCGTGCCGATGTGGCTGTCGGCGTGCGAGTGGAACTGCTGCTTGACGCCGAACTCTTCGAGCAGGGCCTTGCCGAGTCGATCGTGACCGGCGCCGAGCTTCGCCCACTGCTCGTCGGAGAGAGTGCGCGGTTCGAGCACTTCGCTGGTGGCATCACTGCGCCAGAGGTCCGGGATCACGACGAGGTGCTCCGCGCCGAGCTTCGACGCGAGGCCCGCGACGTCCAGCGCCTGATCCCAGGCGCGCTTCCATTCGTCTTCGCCCTTGTGGAACCCCGTGAACACCGTGCCGGCCGAGAGCTTCAGGCCGCGCGTGCCGAGCTCGTCCTCGAGCTGGTGCGGGTCGGTGGGGAGGTAGCCGTACGGTCCGAGTTCGATCCACTCGTAGCCAGAGGCGACGACCTCGTCGAGGAACCGCTCCCAGGGAACCTGACCGGGATCGTCGGGAAACCACACGCCCCAGGAGTCGGGGGCGGTGCCGATGCGCAGCCCGGGGTTGCCGGCGGATGATGCGTTCACGCGCTAACTCCATTGTTCGGGACGGGCGCCACGGCTACGCGCACCCAGCTTTGATATGACAATAGACCATATCGTATTCGAGAATCCATCGCGCCATAAATCCACCTGCGAACGCATCGTCCCACGGCGTTCCTGTTTCACAGCAGGGCATGGAATGGGCCCTAGCCCGCTGACCTCAGGGATGAATGAAGAGACCGCGGCCGGATTCTGACTGCAGGCACACAGGTTTCCGTCGCAATTGGGGAAAGCATGAGTGTGGCGATGACCGACAACAGATCCTGCTACCGCTCCTACACGTTCGCCTCGGCACCAGATTGAGAAGTGGAGTACCGACGCTTGCCCGCGTAACGGTCGCAAACCCTCGACAAGGTCGAACGCTTCAATCGCACGGCCACCCAAGTAGGCGCTCATGCCCGCACTTATGACCGCGACGCATTCAGGTCCCGCACGTACGACACCTGTCCGCATGCCTGCAATCGGCGCCGACCGCGTATTTGGCTCGGCGGGATCATCCCGTCAAACCATCTTCAAACCTTACGAGGACCTATAGGTGATTCAAGTCGCCAAATTACACACTGAACGCGGAGAAACCCGGGTCTCGACGATCACCAGAAAAATAACGAGAGTGGGTGCGCCGAAGGGTGTCGAACGAATTGGTCGTCAAAACGGCGATCTCGAAGTCTGCACTTACCCGATCACGCTCCATCCGGAAGCTCTCCGAAAGGGCGTCGGTTCGTCCGCTTGTGCCAGGAAATTCCTGAAGACTCCAATCGCCAGTGGGCCTATGGTATTCCACCAAAAATCCCGTCATGATAAGCCTCCCTCCAGTCTTGCTATTCTACGCAAATCATCTCTAAAACGCTCCAGCCGGTCTATCACCAACTGCTCTGACGATCGCAACGTCTGGAATCGCGCTTCGATCTGTGCGTCTTCACGACCGCGCGATGAAGGAGATGCGTTGGCCGTGAAAGTAGAGATAGGCCTGTGTCTACTCGCGTCATCATTCTGTAGTTCCGTAAGGAAGAGCTCATCGCGATGGACTTCAAGTTCAAGAATATTCTGTAGTGCGAGTCGTTGAAATTCGCGAACGAGGCGGGCAGCATCGGGGTCGTCCGGCATTCGACCGTATCGGATGTGCCTTCCGAAATGATCGGCGGCTTCCTCGTACAAATTCGCCCATGCTCCCTGAAGGTGCGTGCGCACCTGCACCTCCACCCGTTGCGGTAACCGCAACCAGACATGCACAGCGCGGTATCCCGAGTGCGGAGTCGAACGCAAATCGTGCAGCACCTCTCCAGGTTCAGCGCTGAAACGTCGAGCAATCGTTTCGGCGACGGCCTGCTGCTGAGTCAACGACATTTCTGCCTCGAACCGGACCCCGGCAATATCTTGAATATGCGAAAGCGGGGTGGCACGGTCCCTTTGCAGTTTTTCGCGAACGGTGTCAATGGTTTTTGCGCGTGACGTTACCTCAAACTCGCGGTGGCCGAGTAGATGGCGCCAGTCCAACGCATTGATCTGCTCCTGCACCTCTGCAGCGACCCCTGAATAATGGAGTCGTACCTGGTCATAGTCTGGGCCGATAGAAGGCGGAGGCCCGCCATCACGCAACCGCTCACCGAGACGCCGCAACTGTTTCCCACTCCACGGCGATCTATCCATAGCTCAACGCTACAGCGAAGGATTTTGCGGAAGCGCGATCGCCGCTAACCGAGCAGCGGCTTCTGCGCGGCGACCTGCGTTTCGTATTCGGCACGCGCGCGCTGCGTCGCCTCGAGCGTCGACACCTGCGGCACCGGCACGTCCCACCACCCGGCGCCGTCGGGTGCGTAGAGCAGCGGGTCGCTGTTGATGTGGATGAAGGTGGCGCGATCCGACGCCTTCGCCTGCGCGATGGCCTCCTCGAGCTCCGAGATCGCATCGGAAGTCGGCTCGACCTCGATGACGTCCATGCCGTAGCTCCGGGCATTCATTGCGAGGTCGACCGGCAGCACCTGCTCGCCCTGGAAGTTCTTGGCGGCGCCGTCGTACTCGCGGTACCAGGTGCCGAAGCGCTCCGACCCGACGGTCTCGGAGAGATGGCCGATCGAGGCGTAGCCGTGATTCTGAATGAGGATCACGATGACCTTGATGCCCTCGGCCACCGCTGTCACGAGCTCGCTGTTCAGCATCAGGTACGAACCGTCGCCGACCATGATGATCACGTCGCGGTCGTCGCCCGCGGCGACCAGGCCGCGCTTCGCGCCGATTCCGCCCGCGATCTCGTAGCCCATGCACGAGTACGCGTACTCGACGTGGTACCCGAGCGCGTCGCGCACGCGCCAGAGCTTGTGGAGGTCGCCCGGCAGCGATCCTGCCGCTTGCACGATCACGTCCTCCGGAGCACTCGAGCGCTGCACCGCTCCGATGATCTCCGGCTGGCCGGGCAGCTCCCGACCCGAGGGCGCGAACGCCTCGTCCACGAGGCCGTCCCACGCCGCTTTCTCCGCGGCGATGCGCTCGGCGTAGGCGGCGTCGACGCCGAGCTCCGCGGCAGAGCCCCCCTCGAGCGCTGCGAGCAGCTCGACGAGCGCCTCTCTGGCGTCGGCGATCACCGGGATCTGCGTGCCGTGCTTGTACGCGTCGAATGACGCCACGTTGATGTTGACGAAGCGCACGCCGGGGTGCTGGAACGCGGTGCGCGACGACGTCGTGAAATCGCTGTAGCGCGTGCCGATCCCGATGATGACATCGGCATCCGCAGCGAGGCGATTGGCCGCGAGGGTGCCGGTCGCCCCGACACCGCCCAGGTACTGCGGATGATCCCAGTCGAGCACGCCGCCGCCGGCCTGCGAGGAGCCGACGGGAATGCCGGTCGCCTCGACGAACGCGCGCAGCTGCTGCTCGGCGTCCGAGTACAGCACGCCTCCGCCCGCGACGATGAACGGGCGTTTCGCCTCGCGGATCGCTTCGAGCGCGACGGCGAACGCATCGCGCTCGGGGCGCGGACGGCGAATGCGCCACTCGCGCGGTTGCAGGAACTCCTCCGGAACATCGACGGCCTCCGCCTGCACGTCTTCGGGGAGCGCGATCGTCACGGCTCCGGTCTCGGCAGGATCGGTGAGCACGCGCATGGCGGCGAGCGCGATCGAGAACAGCTGCTCGGGGCGCTGCACCCGGTCGAAGAACTTGGAGACCGGGCGGAACGCGTCATTCACCGTCAGCCCGATGTCGTGCGGCTGCTCCAGCTGCTGCAGCACGGGGTCGGCGACGCGCGTCGCGAACGTGTCGCTCGGCAGCAGCAGCGCTGGCAGGCGGTTCGTCGTGGCGAGCGCCGCGCCCGTGAGCAGGTTCGTGGCGCCGGGGCCGACCGATGCAGCAGCGGCGTAGGTGCCGCGCCGACGGTGCATGCGGGCGTAGCCGACCGACTGGTGCACCATCGCTTGCTCGTTGCGAGCCTGGTAATAGGGCATGAGGTCGGGCTGCTCGACGTTGACCTGCTTGAGGGCCTGGCCGATCCCGGCGACATTGCCGTGCCCGAAGATGCCGAACGTTCCGGGAATGGTGCGCTCGCGGATCTCGGTTCCGTCGGCCGCGCGATCGACGGTCCACTGGTTCGCGAGGAACTCGATCAGTGCTTGACTCACGGTCATCCGTCGGGTCGTCATCGTGCCTGCTCCGTTTCGGTCACTGGGGTCTGCGGGGTGAAGGGAAGGCGCGCGTCGAGTTCCTGCCCCTCCCAGGTGTCGCGCACCCAGCCGTGCGCCGGGTCGTCGCTGATGAGCCAGGTGCGCTCTGGATCGGGGCCGGCCATCACGTTGAGGTAGTACATGTCGTACCCGGGGGCGGCGACGGCGGGCCCGTGGTAGCCGTGCGGCACGAGCGCGATGTCGCCGGTGCGCACCTGCGAGTCGATCTCGATGGGCCCGGCCGGTGAGGCGTACGTGCTGAACAGGCCGAACGCGCGCTCGGGATCGACGCCGGCGGGGGCGTCCTTCGTCGGCGCGACCTCGAAGTAGTAGATCTCCTCGAGCTCCGACTCGTGCCCCGGGATGTGCTCGTCGTGCTTGTGCGGCGGGTACGACGACCAGTTCTCGGCCGGAGTGATGACTTCGACGACGATGAACCGTGCCGCGTCGAGCGACTCCTTGCGGCCGAAGTTGTGCACCTGGCGGCTCGAAGCACCGGCGCCGCGCAGCTCGACCGGCACGTCCTCGACCGCCATGTAGCGGGAGGGGCGCACGAGGGCCGGGTCGTCCGCCGGCACCGGAGAGGTGGCGACGAGGAAGCGCGCTTCGCCCGATGGTGCCGAGGTCGCGGTGACCTCGGCCTCGGCGACCGCCGACAGGTAGAGCACGTCGGTCGGCCCGTCGAAGACGGAGGCGCGTCCGGCGAGATCGACCGTCGTCTCGGTGTCGGCATCGGCCCCGGCAGCAGTCGCGGCCGGCGCGCGGCCGTCTTCGCGGTATCGCACGGAGAACGCGCCGGAGAGGGGAACGATCAGTCGTTCGACGCCGCTCCCGTCGAGGGCGATGGACGCACCCTCGGCGAGCCGGGCCACCCGCACACCCGTGTGCTCCCAGCCGGGGATGCGCTCGTCGACGACGGACTCCCACCCTCCTTCGGCGAGCTCGCCGCGCCGATGGAACCATCGGCCGGCCGGTGCCGTCTGCTGCGCGTCGTGCGTCATGTCGCCCCTCCTCCGGTGCGTTCGATCAGTCGTTCTGGGGGAACCCGAGGTTGATGCCGCCGTGCGTGGCGGGATCGAGCCAACGGCTGGTGATGGCCTTCTCACGGGTGAAGAACTCGAAGCCCTGCACACCGTACGCCTTCGAGTCACCGAAGAGCGATGCCTTCCATCCACCGAACGAGTGATAGGCGACCGGCACGGGAATCGGCACGTTGATGCCGATCATGCCGACCTGGATCTCGTGCTGGAAGCGACGGGCCGCCCCGCCGTCGTTCGTGAAGATGGCGGTGCCGTTGCCGAATGCGCCCGAGTTGATGAGCTCGACGCCCTGCTCGAAGGTGTCGACGCGCACGATCTCGAGCACCGGCCCGAAGATCTCTTCGGTGTAGGCGCGGGAGGTGGTGGGCAGGTGGTCGATGAGCGTCGGCCCGACGAAGAACCCGTTCTCGTGCCCCTCGACCGCGAAGTTGCGACCGTCGACCACGATGGTCGCTCCGTCTTGCTCTGCGATGTCGATGTAGCCGGTGACCTTGTCGCGGTGGGCGTCGGTGATCAGCGGCCCCATGTCCGGCTCGGGGGTGGACGCGCCGTTGCCGATGCTGAGCTTCGCGATGCGCTCCGTGATCTTCTCGATGAGCGCGTCGGCGACGGGCTCGACCGCGAGCACGACCGAGATGGCCATGCAGCGCTCGCCTGCAGCACCGTACCCGGCGTTGATCGCCTGGTCGGCGACGAGGTCGAGGTCGGCATCGGGCAGCACGAGCATGTGGTTCTTCGCCCCGCCCAGGGCCTGCACGCGCTTGCCGTGCTTCGAGGCGGTCTCGTAGATGTACTGCGCGATCGGCGTCGACCCCACGAAGGAAATCGAGTTCACGCCCGGGTCCGTGAGCAGGCCGTCGACGGCGAGCTTGTCGCCGTTGAGCACCGTGAATACACCGTCGGGCAGACCGGCTTCCTGCCAGAGCTCGGCGAGCCAGAGTGCGGCCGAGGGATCCTTCTCGGAGGGCTTCACGATGACGGCGTTGCCCGCAGCGATGGCGACGGGGAAGAACCACATCGGCACCATGGCTGGGAAGTTGAACGGAGCGATGATGCCCGCGACACCGATCGGCTGCTTGATCGAATAGACATCGATGCCGGTCGACGCGTTCTCGGAGAACGCGCCCTTGATGAGGTGCGGGAACCCGGTGGCGAGCTCGACGACCTCCTGGCCCCGCAAGATCTCGCCCATCGCGTCCGAGACGACTTTGCCGTGCTCGCGGGTGATGATCTCAGCGAGCTCGCCCTTGCGGGCGTTCAGGAGCTCGCGGAACCGAAAGATGATCGTCTGACGCTTCGCCATGGAGAAGGCGCTCCAGGCCTCGAACCCGCGGTTCGCCGAGGCGATGGCGTCTGCGATCTCCGCCTCGTCGGCGAGCGCGACGTGCGCCTGCACCTCACCCGTCGCCGGGTTGAAGACGGGGGCTGTGCGGCCGCTGGTCGAGGCGCGGCGTGCGCCGTCGATCCAGTGCGGGATCACGGGGAGGGAATCAGTGCTCATTGCGGGTGTCCTTCGTGTCGTTCGTCAGAGCGTTCGGATGGGAGATCGCAGGCGGATCAGATGCGAAATCGATACGGGATCGCCAGGAGTCTAGGCGAGGCCCCGGTGCACGAGCCGTGCAGCGGTATCGACGGCCGCCTCCACGTCGCCGTCGTGCGGGTACAGCAGTCTGCGGCCAACCGTGAGACCTCGCACGCCGGGGAGCGCGAGTGCGTTCTCCCAAGATGCGAACGTCTCGTCTGGATCGCCGCCGTTATCGCCGCCGAGCAGCAGTGTCGGCATGGTCGTGGCCTCCATGACACGCTCCATTTCGGCCACTACGGGGAGCTTCATCCAGGTGTAAGCGCTCGAATTGCCGAGCCCCGAGGCGATGGCGGTCGAGAGGATCACGGCGTCGGCCGAGAGATCGTTGACGACCTTGTCGCCCGCGCGGCTGCTCATGAAGGGTTCGAGCATGATCGGCAACCCGGCAGCCGCAGCCGCGTCGACGGCGCGCGCTGTCGCCTGCAGCGTGGAGGCTGTGCCCGAATCGCTCAGGTCGACGCGGATAAGCGTCTTCGCGAAATCGAGGCCGTGCCGCACCATCGCATCGATGTCGTAGGCGGTGTAGCGATCGTCGAGTTCGAACGAGGCGCCGCGCAGCCCCCCGCGGTTCATCGATCCGACGACGATCTTGTCGTCGAGCAGACCGAGCGCTGCGAGATCGTCGATGATGTCTGGGGTGCCCAGCACGCCGTCGACGCCGGGGCGCGCGAGCGCGAGAGCCATGCGCTCGAGCAGGTCGTACCGGTTGGCCATGGCGGTGGCATGCCCGCCAACGGCGATGGCGCCCCGTGCCGGGTGATCCGCCGCCACGATGAAGAGTCTGCCGTCACCGGCGATGACATCGCGTCGACGGCGCTCGGCGAGTGCGCGGCCGATGCCCGCAGGGTCGGCGGCGCGCAGCTCGCGCAGTCGGTCGAAGTCGAGTGCCATTCTCAGGCTCCCTTCACGAGAAGTGCTTCGACCTCTGCGGCATCTGGCATGGCGGTGGAGCATTCGCGACGCGTGGCCACAATCGCACCGGCGACGTTGGCGAAGCGGAAGATGCGCTCGAGATCCCAGCCCTCGAGCAGCCCGTGGCAGAGCGCACCGCCGAAGGCGTCCCCTGAGCCGAGGCCGTTCACCACCTCGACGAAGTGCGGGGGCACCTCGACGCGCTCGTCCCGCGTCTTCGCGAGTACGCCCTTGGGGCCCTGCTTCACGATCGCAAGCTCGATGCCTCGCTCGAGCAGCGCGTCAGCCGCGCGGTCGGGCTCGGTCTCCCCCACCGCGACCTCGCATTCCTCGCGGTTGCCGACGGCGACGGTCGAGCTGCCGATCGCCGCGGCGACCTGCTCCGTCGCCTCCGCGGGGTCCGCCCAGAACATCGGGCGGTAGTCGAGGTCGAAGATCGTGTGCGCGGCGCCGGCGCGCGCGTCGAGCGCCGACAGGTGCGTCGCCCGGCTCGGCTCCTCGCTCAGCCCCGTGAGTGTGAACCACAGGATGCGTGCTTCGCGCACGGCCTCGAGGTCGAGATCATCGGTCGCGATCTGCAGGTCGGGCGCCTTCGGCTTGCGGTAGAAGTAGAGCGGAAAATCGTCTGGTGGGAAGATCTCGCAGAAGGTGACCGGGGTCGGGTACTGCGTATCGACCTTGACCTCGCGATTGTCGACGCCGAGCCGTTCGAGCTCCCGCAGCAGGTAACGGCCGAACGGGTCGTCACCGACGCGCGAGACGAGGGCGCTCGCCCTCCCGTACTTCGCTGCGGCCACCGCGACATTCGCCGCGCTTCCGCCGAGGTACTTGCCGAAGCTCGTGACATCTTCGAGGCCGACTCCGTCTTGCAACGGGTAGATGTCGACTCCGAGCCGACCCATCGCCAGTACGTCATCTCGACGCCGCAGTTCCGCCATTCGCAACTCGCCTTCTCGTGGTGGCGCAGGCGGGCCCCGTGCACCGCTGCATTTGTCCTAACAATAGCACGAACGCGTGCCGGAGCACGTATCTCAGTCGTGCGGGGGTAATGTTGTCATCACAAAGGGGTCGTTCACGGCTCCGCCGCCTTCGACCCGCGTGCCACCCCAGCGCCGAGGAGCACCGCACATGAGCATTGAACCCGTCTGGCCGAGCGAGCTCTTCGCCGATCTCGACCGCAATGGCCCCATCCCGCTGTACTTCCAGATCTCGACCCGCCTGGAACGAGCCATTCGCGACGGCATCATCCCGGCCGGATCACGTCTCGAGAACGAAATCGCGATCGGGCAGCATCTCGGGCTCTCGCGCCCCACCGTGCGACGCGCGATTCAGGAGCTCGTCGACAAGGGCCTGCTCGTGCGTCGCCGTGGCATCGGCACGCAAGTGGTGCAGGCGCGAGTGAGCCGCCCCGTCGAGCTCACGAGCCTGCAGGAGGACCTCGCCCGCGCCGGCCACCACCCCAGCACGAGAGTGTTGTCGCTCGACAAGATTCCCGCAGACGAGGAGGCAGCAGTGCGACTGCGCGTCGACGTCGGCACCGAGATCACGCGTATTCGCCGCCTGCGCAGTGCCGACGGCACCCCGATGGCGATCCTCGAGAACCTGCTCCCACCCGAATACGCCGATATCACCTTCGCCGACCTCGAGACGCACGGGCTCTACGAGATGCTGCGCGCCCGCGGCATCGCCATCAAGATCGCGAACCAGACGATCGGCGCGCGCCGCACTCACAGTGACGAGCACGAGCTGCTCGACGTCGCGAAGGGCAGCCCCGTGCTCACGATGGATCGCGTCGCGTTCGACCAGGGCGGCAGCGTGATCGAGGCCGGGCACCACTGCTACCGTCCAGACCTCTACTCGTTCGAGACCACGCTGGTCTCTCGCTAGCCCGCTCCGAGGCCCCGGCCGCGCGCGATGACGTCGCGGTACACCTCGACGAGCCGGTCGGCCGAGGCCTGCCAACTCCGCTGCACCGCGTGCGCCCGCGCCGCGTCTCCCATGCGCTTCAGGCGAACCGCGTCGGCGAGCATGTCGCGAATCGTCGCGGCCCAGACCTCGGGGTCGTCTCCCGTGACGAGCACGCCCGTCGTTCCCGCGACCACGGCCTCGCGGAGCCCGCCCGCATCTCGCGCGACCACGGGCACCCCCGACGCCGCAGCCTCGAGCGCGACGAGACCGAATGTCTCGGTGTGTGACGGCACGAGCATCAGGCTGGCCGAGCGAATGCGCTCCGCCAGTTCGCGCCGACGCAGCGCCCCCTCGAACGCGGTCGTGCTGAGCATGCCGTGCGCGACGACCGACTCGTGCAGTGCCCGGGCGTACGCATCACCGTCTGGCGGTGGCGCACCGACGATGCGCAGCGTCGGGCGTTCGTCGCGCGGCAGCCGGGCAATCGCGTCGATCGCGAGATCGAAACCCTTGAGCGGGTGCAATCGGCCGACGAGGATCACCTCGGGCCGCCCGCCTCCACGCAGCCAGTCGCGCTGCTCGTCGCACTCAGCGGTGTCGCAGGGGTGAAACAGCTCGGTGTCGACGCCGAGGGGCACCACGCGCACGCGATCCGGATCCCCCTTGAGCCGCGCCAGCACCGTCGCCCGTTCCGCCTCGCTCACCGCAATGATCAGGTCGGCTTCTGCCGCGAGGCGCGCTTCTCCTGCGAGACGCCCCGGCGACTCCGGGCGCTCCCCCTCGCCGATCGGCGACTCCACGGGCGCGGCGATCGAGTGGTAGCTCTGCACCAGTGGAATGCCGTGCTCACGCGCGACCGGAAGCGCCGCGATTCCCGAGAACCAGTGCTCGGCGTGCAGCACCTCGACGGGGTCGGCGGCGAGCTCGGCGCCCAGCAACCGGCCGAAGTCCTCCATCACCTGTTCATGCTCGCCTTTCGCCAGCAGACGAGGTGCACCGGCATCGAGCAGCACCACGGTGAGATTGTGCAGAAGCTCGACGCGCGAGGGCGTGTCGGCGTCGCTGCGCCTCGTGAAGATGCGCACTCGGTGACCGGATCGGGCGAGCGCCTCGGCTTGCGCGCGCACAACGACGTTCATGCCGCCGGCGTCCTTTGTGCCGGGCACGTCGAGCGGTGAAGTGTGCAGCATGACGAAGCCGATCGAACGTGCTGCGGTAGTCATACGTCGAGCGTAGTGCCAGGATCGAGCACTGCAGGCATCGGGCGCCGACCGCGCCGAAGGGCCCTCGACGCATGATACCCCTGGTGGGTATGCTCTATACGACCGCTCGCGAAGGAGACCCGATGACCGACCCGCACGAGAGCAGCGACGCCTGCGAACCCGAGTTCAGCATCGGCCACCCCGCTCGCCCCGGTGGGCGCGCCGGCGTTCGTGGGCAGCACACGCACGATCACGGTCTCCAGGGCGCCGCCTCCGGCACGGCGAAGCATCGGCGCAAGCTGATCGCCGTACTCGTGATCACCCTGACGGTCTTCGTCGTGCAGCTCATCGGCGCGTTCGTTTCGAACTCGCTCTCACTGCTCGCCGATGCCGGTCACATGCTCACCGACGCCACCGGAGTCGCGATCGCACTCATCGCCAGCGTGATCGCGGGGGTCGCCGCGACATCGAAGCGCACCTTCGGGTATCTGCGGATCGAGATCCTCGCCGCGCTCATCAACGGCATCGTGCTCGGAGTCATCGCGATCGTCATCCTCGTCCAGGCCATCGCTCGCTTCGGCACCGAGGTCGAGGTGCACTCCGTTCCGATGCTGGTCGCCGCTGTCATCGGAGCCATCGCCAACCTGATCTCCCTCCTCATTCTGCGATCCGGGCAGCGGGAGAGCCTGAACGTTCGGGGCGCCTATCTCGAAGTGCTCGGCGACCTGCTCGGATCGATCGCCGTCATCACCGCCGGCCTCATCATCCTCTTCACGGGCTGGAATGCGGTCGATCAGATCGCCTCGATCCTCATCGCCGTGCTCATCTTCCCCAGGGCTGTCAGCCTGCTGCGCGACGTCGTCGACGTGCTGCTCGAGGCCTCCCCCAAGAACGTCGACATCGATGCCGCGCGCGCTCACATGCAGGCGGTGCCCGGTGTCGAAGAGGTGCACGACGTGCACGCGTGGACCATCACGTCGGGCGTACCGGCCTTCTCAGCTCACGTCACCGTTACCGACGCGGCGTGGAGCGAGCGCGGGTATCACGCGATTCTCGATGAGGTGCGCGTATGCCTGCATGAGCACTTCGACACTGAGCACGTCACGCTCCAGTTGGAGCCTCGCAGCCATGGGGCCTCCGGCGAACGGGTGCACGCGTAGCCGGCGCCCCGATGCGAGGCGTGCGACCCCGCAGCGGTCGCACGCTAGAAACCCGTGACGCGAACGCTTCCTTTTGTCATAATGAGCGTTAGCTGTGTAAAGACGCAGAGCCCATGAGAAAGGGAAGCCGTTCATGACCGGCATTATCCGCAACGCCGGCGCCGAGGCCCTGGCGACTCTGCTGTTTGTCTTCTCCATCGTCGCCGCGATCAACAACGCGGGCGACTTCGCGCCCCTTGCCATCGGGTTCACCCTGATGGTGCTCATCTACGCAACCGGCCACCTCTCCGGCGCCCATCTGAACCCCGCGGTGTCGCTCGGCGCGCTCATCCGCGGCGCGCTCAGCGCAGGAGACTTCGTCGCGTACGTCGTCGCGCAGCTCGTCGGCGGGGTGCTCGGTGCGCTCCTCGCCGGGGCCATCTTCCCGACCGCCGGCGCTGCCGTAGAGATCGAAACCGGGCCGGCCTTCCTCGTCGAGGCGCTCTTCACCTTCATCCTCGTCTACGTAGTGCTCAACGTCGCGACCTCGAAGGACACCGAGGGCAACTCGTTCTACGGCCTCGCCATCGGCTCGGTCGTCGTCGTCGGCGCCTTCGTCGTCGGCCCGATTTCGGGCGGCGGATTCAACCCGGCGGTTGCGCTTGGTCTCGCCGCGCACGGCGATTTCGCGTGGTCGCACATCTGGCTCTACTTCGTGGCACCGCTCGTAGGCGGGGCGCTTGCCGCGTTCGCGTTCCGCGCGTTCAATCAGCACGACCTCGCGAAGGTCGACGCCTCAGCGCGGCGCTCTCCCGCCGCCCGGCGACTCAGTCGAGCAGCAGCGCGGGCTCCTCGAGCACCGAGGCGACGTCGGCCACGAATCGGGAGATCACATCGCCATCGACGATGCGGTGGTCGAACGATCCGCCGACGGTCGTCACCATGCGCGGCCGCACCTCGCCGTCGACGACCCACGGCTTCTGGCGAATCGTGCCCATCGCCATGATGCCGCACTCACCGGGGTTCAAGATCGGCGTACCGAAGTCCATGCCGAAGACCCCGATGTTGGTGATGGTGATCGTGCCGCGCGCCATGTCGCTCGGCTGCGTCCGGCCGTCTCGAGCGGTGATGGTCAGTCGCTCGATCGCCCGAGCGAGGTCGAGCAGGCTGAGATCCTGCGCGTCCTTGATGTTCGGCACGACGAGCCCGCGCGGCGTTGCGGCCGCGATGCCGAGGTTCACGAAGTTGTGACGAATGATCTCGGTATCGGTGAAGGTCGCGTTCACCTCGGGGCTGCGCCGCACCGCCCAGAGCATCGCCTTCGCGAAGATCAGCAGCGGAGAGACCTTGACGCCGGCGAAGTCCGTGGAGGCCTTCAGCCGCTTCACGAACTCCATCGTGCGAGTCGCATCGACGTCGGTGAAGACGCTCACGTGAGGGGCTTCGAACGCGCTTGTCACCATGGCCTGTGCCGTCATCTTGCGGATGCCCTTGAGCGGGATCCGCTCCTCCCGGGCCTCCGCGACCTCTGGCGTCGAGAGGTTGCGGAAGAGGCTGGCCTGCGATGCCTGGCGCACCACATCGTCGCGAAGCACCTCTCCGGCGATGCCGGAACCGGCGAGCTGGCTCAGATCGACACCCAGGTCCTTTGCGAGCTTCCGAATCGGCGGCTTCGCGATCACCGGCGAAGAATCGGCGACCGGAATCACGGCATGCGACCCATGCTGGGCCGCGGCTCCCGCACCACTGGGCGCGCTGCCAGCACCAGCACCCTCGGCTTCAGGCCGCAACAGCGGCTCTCCTCCGCGCCGACGGCGTGACTTCACCGCGCCACCGGTGCCGTAGCCGACGAGCACCGCTCCGGCCTCGCCGTCCTCGTGCGCCACACTGGCCGCGGTGTCGGCGACCACGTCGCGCGTCTCCTCGGTATCGAGCGGGCCGGTCGACGCTCGGGGATCCGACGCGACAGCTGCGTTGCCACCATTGCCCGCAGCGTCGTCATCGCCCGCAGACTCGACGGACACGCGCAGGATCGCCTGCCCCACGGGAACGGTCGTGCCGACCTCGACGAGCACCTCGGAGACAATGCCCGTAAACGGCGATGGCAACTCGACCAGCGACTTCGCGGTCTCGATCTCGCAGATCACCTGGTTCAGCGCAACCGTATCGCCGGCCGCGACATGCCAGGTGACGATTTCGGCTTCGGTGAGCCCCTCGCCGACGTCGGGGAGTGGGAACGTCATCTCGCTCATGGATTCTCCTGCTGTCAGTTCGGGGTCAGTAGTGCATCGTGCGGTCGACGGCCTCGAGCACACGGTCGGCGTCGGGCAGGAAGAGCGGCTCGATGGCTGCTGCGGGGAACGGCACGTCGTACCCCGAGACGCGCAGCACCGGCGCCTGCAGCGAATAGAACGCCCGCTCGGCGACTGTCGCTGCGATCTCACTGCCCACGCTCGCGTTGCCCGACGCCTCCTGCGCGACGACGAGGCGCCCCGTCTTGCGCACGGAGGCGAGCACGGGCTCGTAGTCGATGGGAGACACCGTGCGCAGATCGATCACTTCGAGGCTCGTCCCCTCTGATTGCGCGATCTCCGCAGCCTGCAGCAGCGTCGTCACCATCGCCCCGAAACCGACGACGGTGCAGTCGGTGCCGGTGCGGGCGATGCGGCTCTGATGCAGCGCTGAGGCGGCGGCGGCGGGATCGACCTCGCCCTTCTGCCAGTACTTCGCCTTGGGTTCGAAGAAGAGCACGGGATCGTTCGATGCGATCGCCTGCTGGATCATCCAGTACGCGTCGTTCGCGGTCGACGGGGCCACGACGCGCAGGCCAGCAGTGTGCGCGAAGTACGCCTCAGGGCTCTCCTCGTGGTGCTCGATCGAGTTGATGTGGCCGCCGTACGGAACACGGATCACGATCGGCATGTCGACCGTTCCGTCGTGCCGCGCGCGGATCTTCGCGAGCTGCGTGGTGATCTGGTTGAAGGCGGGGAAGATGAAGCCGTCGAACTGGATCTCAATGACGGGGCGGTATCCGCGCAGCGCGAGTCCGATCGCGCTGCCGACGATGCCGGCTTCGGCGAGCGGAGTGTCGAGCACGCGAGCTGACCCGAAGTCGGCCTGCAGCTTGTCGGTCACCCGGAACACGCCGCCGAGCGGGCCGATGTCTTCGCCCATCAGCAGCACGCGGTCGTTCTCGACCATCGCGGTGCGCAGACCCTCGTTGATCGCCTTCGCGATGGGCAGCGTGGTGCGCTCTGCGAGCGTCTGTACCTCGGTCACTCGGCGCCTCCCTCGAACGACGATTCATACTCGGCGAACCACGCGCGCTGCTCGTCGATGCGCGGGTGCGGCTCGGCGTACACGTGGGCGAACATCGACTCGGGGTGCGGCGTGGGCAGTGTCAAGATCTGATCGCGCACGACCTTCGCCTGCCGATCGGCAAACTGCGCGACCTCGGCGAAGTACGCGTCGTCGACGCCGAGCTCGCGCAGGTACGCCTCGAGGCGAGCGATCGGATCGCGCAGCTGCCACGATTCAAGCTCGCCCTCGGGGCGGTAGCGCGTGGGGTCATCGGCGGTCGTGTGCGCGCCGATGCGGTACGTGAGCGCCTCGATGTAACCGGGCCCCTGTCCCTCGCGGGCGAGCCGCAGGAAGCGGCGCCCCACGGCGAAGGCAGCGAGTGGATCGTTGCCATCGATCTGCACCGCGCGGATGCCGAAACCGAGCGCGCGACGGTAGAGCGGCGTGCGCGATTGCCGGGCCACCGGCACCGAGATCGCCCAGCCGTTGTTCTGCACCACGAAGACCTCTGGCGTCTGGTAGCTCGCCGCGAAGATCATCGCCTCATTGGGGTCGCCCTGGCTGGAGGTGCCATCGCCGTAGAAGACCATGGTGGCCTCGCCGGTTGCTGTGCCCGCCTCTCCGGCATCGAGCGAGGTGTCGCCCGTGCGGCGCTTCGCATCGAGCACCTGAGCGAGCGCGTGCCCGGTGGCGTGCTGGGTCTGCGAACCGAGTACCAGGGTGTAGAGGTGCACGTTGCCGTTGGCGGGGTCGGTGATATCCCACCCGCCGTGCGTCACGCCGCGGAACTGCGCCGCGATGTCGAGCAGGTCGACGCCCCGCACATGTGCCACAAGGTGCTCGCGATATGCGGGGAACACGTGATCCTGCGGCTCGGTGGCGCGCACGAGCCCGACCTGGCATCCCTCCTGCCCGACGCTGGGGACCCACAGCGCGAGCTGCCCCTGGCGTTGCAGGTGGGTGCACTCCGTGTCGAAGGCACGCGTCGACACCATGTCGCGGTACCACTGCTTGAAGTCTTCGACGCCCACGCCCTCGAGCTCGGCCGCGTAATCGGCGGCGGAGTCAGACGGCGCGTACCCGCCCTCCGCATCCAGGAAGCGGATCGGCTCGGGATCGTCGCCGCACAGCAGGCGCTCTGTGATCTGTTCGCTCATCTCGATTCAGTGTAATGAGTGGTGCTGCATGCGGGGGGATATACCGTCGGCAGTGCACGCGGGAGGATGCACCTCAGTTCGCGGGACCTACCGCTGCACGAGATGCTGGCGAACGATCTCGATGACCACCGAAACACTCTCGGGTTCTCCCACCGAGACGCGCACGCCGACTCCCCCGAACGGACGCACGAGCGTGCCCGCCTCCGAGAAGTCCGCAGCGAGTGCAAGCGCGTCGGCGACTCCCCCGGGCGCCTGACCTGTCTCCGGGATCCAAACGAAATTGCCCTGCGCCTCTGGAATCGCGAGGCCCAGCTCGCGAAGCTCTGCGGCGAGCGCGTCACGGCGGGCAGCGATCTCGGCCACGCGTTCGGTGTGCACGGCGCGGGCTTCGGGGGTGAGCGAGGCGCGCGCGGCGCTCTCGGCGATCCCGGTGACGGAGAGAGGGATCGCGACGCTGGCCGCGGCGGCGAAGATCGCAGGATCGCCGACACCGTATCCGATGCGGAGCCCCGCGAGGCCGTAGGCCTTCGAGAAGGTGCGCAGGACGACGAGGTTGGGGTGCTGCCGCAGCACCTCCTCGCCGCGCACCGCCTCGGGGTCGGTGACGAACTCGCGGTAGGCCTCATCGAGCACGACCAGGGTGTCGCTCGGCACGCGTGCCATGAAACGGTCGAAATCGCTGCAGCGGATCGCGGGGCCGGTCGGATTGTTGGGCGAGCACAGCAGCACGACGCGGGTGCGCTCCGTGATCGCGTCGGCCATCGCGTCGAGATCGTGCTCGGCGGTCGGGGTCAACGGCACGCGACGCGCCACGGCGCCCGAAGCGAGGCCGAGCGACGGGTACGCCTCGAAGCTCGGCCACGCGTGCAGGTACTCGTCACCCGCGGCGGCGGCGGCCTGCACGAGCTGAAAGAGGATCGCCACAGAACCCGCAGCCAGGTGCACGTGCGTTTCGTCGACGCCGAACTCCGCGCCGATCGTCTCCCGGAGTTCGGGCATCGCCACGGCGGCGTACCGGTTGATGTCGGAGCGCTGCGCGATCGCATCGAGCACGCCGGGGAGCGGCTCGAACGGATTCTCGTTGCTCGAGAGCTTGTAGCCCGGCTTCGTCGGGGCAGCGCCCTGACGGTAGGCGGGAACAGCGAGCACGTCCGCGCGGAACTTGACGGGGGGCACGACGTTGTCACTCATGACAAGTGAGTATAGTGATCGGGTGGTGCGCGGTGCCGTGAGAGGGGGAGGGCGTCGCGTCGAGAAGGCCCTCACGCTCGATACGAACCCACGTGCTCGAGCCGAAACGACGCGCACGGTGAGAGAATGGAGACATGCGCACGCTCCTCCGAGTCCTCGTGAATGCCTTCGCCCTCTGGCTCACCACACTCATCGTGGGCGGCAGCGGTGACCACGGGGTGTGGATCGTGCCGATCAACACCGAGAGCGCGGGGTACATCCTCACGCTCGTACTGGTCGCCCTCGTGTTCGGCCTCGTCAACGGCACGCTCGGCAAGGTGGTGCGCTTCGTCTCGATCCCGCTCTACATCGTGACTCTCGGCCTCTTCGGCCTGATCGTCAACGGCATACTCCTCGCGGTCGTCGCCTGGCTCTCCGACCTCGCGGGGTTCGGCCTGCGACTCGACGGGTTCTGGTGGGGCGTGCTCGCTGCACTGGTGCTGTCGATCCTCTCGGGAATCTTGAACGGACTGCTCGGGACCTCCCGCAAGAAGGATCGCTGAGCCCCGGCCCCGCGAGCGGCAACGGACCGGCGCGGCGCCCGGCGTGGGAGAATGGACGACGGACCGCGATCCCGAACTCCGAGAGGCTCACATGACCCCGCTCCCCACGCAGCCCATCAGCCCCCTCGACGGACGCTACCGCGCTGCGGTCGCCGATCTCGGCAACACGCTCTCGGAGGCGGGCCTCAACAAGGCACGCGTGCACGTGGAGGTCGAGTGGCTCGTGTACCTCACGGAGCATTCGCTGCTTGGCGGCACCCCGATCGATCCCGAGCAGGTCGCCGCCCTGCGCACCTGGGCCGCCGAGTTCGGCCAGGCCGAGATCGACGAGCTCGCCGAGACCGAGCGCGTCACGCAGCACGATGTGAAGGCCGTCGAGTACCTCGTACGGGCCCGGCTCGAGTCGCAGGGGCTGGGCCACCTCGCCGAGCTGACGCACGTGTGCTGCACGAGCGAGGACATCAACAACCTCTCGTACGCGTTGACCGTGAAGCAGTCGATCGCCGATGTCTGGCGTCCGCGGTTCGAGACGGTCATCGCGGAGATCGCGCGCCAGGCCGAGCAGTACCGCGAGCTCCCCATGATGAGCCGCACCCACGGTCAGCCGGCGACCCCGACCACGCTCGGCAAGGAGCTCGCGGTCTTCGTGCACCGTCTGGAGCGTCAGCTCAACCAGATCGACGACGTCGAGTACCTCGGCAAGTTCTCGGGCGCGACCGGCACCTTCGCCGCTCATCTCGCCGCGGATCCCGAAACCGACTGGGCGCAGGTATCGCAGGAGTTCGTCGAAGGGCTCGGGCTCGATTGGAACCCGCTCACGACGCAGATCGAGTCGCACGACTGGCAGGCCGAGCTGTACACGCGCATCGCCCACGCCAATCGCATTCTCCACAATCTCGCGACGGATATCTGGAGCTACATCTCCATCGGGTACTTCCGCCAGATTCCGGTCGCCGGGGCGACGGGCTCGTCGACCATGCCGCACAAGGTGAACCCGATCCGCTTCGAGAACGCCGAGGCGAACCTCGAGCTCTCCAATGCGATCCTCGATTCGCTCGCCGCGACGCTCGTGACGAGCCGCTGGCAGCGTGACCTCACCGACTCTTCGGCGCAGCGCAACATCGGCGTCGGACTCGGCCACTCGGTGCTCGCCCTCGACAACATCGTCAAGGGGCTCGGTCAGATCGACGCGGCGCCCGAGGTGCTCGCCGCCGATCTCGACGCCAACTGGGAGGTGCTCGGAGAAGCGATTCAGACCGTCATCCGCGCAGAGGTGACCGCCGGTCGGTCGACGATCAGCGACCCCTACGCGGCGCTCAAGGAGCTTACGCGCGGCCGCCGCATCGGGCAGGCCGACCTCATCGAATTCGTGGAAGGGCTCGAGATCGGCGATGCCGCCAAGCAGCGACTGCTCGCGCTCACTCCGGCGACCTACATCGGCGACGCGGTGCGGCTCGTCGACTTCTTGCAGCGCTGAGCCGGGCCCGCTGAGGCGAAGGATCTGCTGGCAGCCGTCGCGGCATGCGGCCGCCCACCGCGATCCCTCTGCCCAGCCCGGCGCTCGCTGATTACGATGTGACTATGAGTTCAGAGCAGAACGTCGCAACGGTGACGGACAGTGCGTCACCGGTTCGTCGGCGATTCTCGATGACGACGGCGCTCGATCACTTCTTCTTCGTCTATGCGGGAGTCGCTGCCGTATGGCTCGCCTGGCTCATCTTCACCGAGAGCTTCCACATCGGCTGGTTCGGCATCCTATTCGGGGCGATCTTCTGGGCGACTCTGGCGTATCTCGCTCTCCCCCGCCTCCACCGCATCCTCACGACGATCTACGTGCCCGACTACTTCATCGGACGCACGAGAACGAGTGATGGTCTGCTGGGCGACCCCGTCAACCTTGCGGTGCGCGGCGGCGAGAAAGAACTGCGCCGTGCACTCGAAGAGGCCGGCTGGATCGCCGCCGATGCCGTGACGCTCTCCTCCTCGTGGCGCATCATCACCTCGACCGTGACGCGGCGCAGCTACGACCGCGCGCCGGTGAGCCCGCTCATGCTGTTCTCCCGGGTGCAGGACTTCGCCTATCAGCAGGAGGTCGCCGGCAACCCCGCGAAGCGGCATCACGTGCGCTTCTGGCGCACCCCGGAAGGGTGGTTGCTCCCGGGCGGCGCGCGCGTGGACTGGCTTGCCGCCGGAACCTTCGATCGCGCCGTCGGGCTCTCGCTGTTCACGCTGCAGGTCACACACAAGATCGACGCCGATACGGATGTGGAGCGCGATCACATCATCGCTTCCGTACGGGCCTCGAACCCATCGGTGGGGCTCGAGATTCTGCGCGATTTCGCCACCGGCTACCACTCGAGAAACGGTGGCGGCGACAGCATCCGCACCGACGGCGACCTGCCGATTCTCGAAGTCGGGTCTCCCGAGCCGGCATCGGCCCCATCATGACGCGGGAGCCGAGCAAGCGCGCCGCCTCTGAGGCCGTGAGGGCTCTCGTGAGCCCACCCGTCGCGGCGCCGGTGACCGCTCCACGCCCCGCATCGCTCACGGGCGGGGCGCTGCTGGTGCTGCTGCGCTGCGTCGGCGGCATCATCTGGGTGGTCAGCGTCTTCGCCCAGTGGCCGTCGATCCAGCAAGACCTCGAACTCGACGGCGTCACTCCCGCCGTCGCACTCGGGCTACTCGCTGCTTTCCAAGCCGTGTGGATCGGTTCGCTCGCACTCTTCGCATGGTTCCTCTGGCGCGGCAGCAACCGGGCACGCATGCTCATCATGAGCTGGGCAGCAGTGAGCGTTACCTCGTCTGCGATCAGCTACTTCGCAGCCGGCGCCGAGATCACCGTGCGCACGACCCTGCTGACAGTGTCACTCGACATCTTGCTCATGCTCGCGCTGTCGAGCCGCGACGCTCGCGCCTGGACCCTGGGCCGTCGCGACGCTCGTCGCGAGCTGCGTCGGTCGCGGAGGGCTGAGCGCGCGTCGGGGTGACGGGCGCTTCAGTGCCAGTTGGGCTTGTCGTCCGGCTGCTGCAGGTCTTTTCTCGCATCGAGATCTTCTTGGCTCGGCTTCCCACCGAGCCCGACGAGTGCCACCATCATGATCGACACGATGAAGCCGATACCCAAGAACACGGCGGCGAGGATCAGATCACGCGTCGTCAGCAGCACCACGAGACCGGCGAAGACTCCGAGCACTACGGAGAAACCGATGAGCTCGAGCGGCTTCAGGCGATCACGGCGCGACGGCGTCACGGGTTCCTGCTTGGCGGGCTCGGGAGACTGGGTCATCGTATGCTTTCCGGAAGGGTTCGTGGGTGATTATCGGTCGCCGGCGGCGGTATCGTGCGGAGCCCGCGTGCGACGCGTGTCGAAGGCGGAGATACCGAGAAATACTCCGGCGAGCACGGCGTATGCACCGAGGAAGCCGAGCACTGCGACTTGGTCGTCGCGTACGAGCATCACGAGCAGCGCCAGGATCATTCCGATTGCGCCGAGGAAGATCGCGTCTTGACGGCTTCCCGGTCGCACCGTCATTCCGACGAACTCGAAGAGGGCGCTCACGAGCGACCAGCCGGCGACGACGAAGGCGAAGGCGAGGACCGTGCTCGTGAAGGCGAGGCCGATCGCCGCACCGAGCGACACCACGCCGAGGAGCAGCGGCAGCGGATTGCCTCCGGTAGCGCGTCGCGACCACCACTCGATCAGGTGCGCGATGCCGATGGCACCAATGGTGATCGCTGCCAGCCCAAGGTCGAACGGGAGCTGCTCATGGAAGGTCGGCGAGAAGGCGATGGCGAAGCCGGAGAGCAGAAGCACCGCGACACGAACGAGCCTGACGGAGCGTGGGACTGGAATTTCGGGAGTCGTCGATCCCGCAGTTGTCGAAACTGCAGCAGGCATGACACCCCTTTCTCCGTCTCGACCCAGTCTACCCCGGGCTGCCTGAGGAGTATCCCGCTCGCGGAGTTGCGTCACGCGTCCATCGCGCGTCCTCGGGTTGCTCTTGGGCGTCACACCTGCGGCATGTCCTGGAAGCGGGAGTAGTGGCCCTGGAACGCGACGGTGACGGTGCCCGTCGGTCCGTTGCGCTGCTTGGCCAAGATGAAGTCGGCTTCGCCCGCGCGTGGGCTGTCGCGGTCTCCGACGGCCTCACGGTGGAGGAGGATCACCATGTCGGCGTCCTGCTCCAGCGAACCCGATTCGCGGAGGTCGCTGATCGCCGGCATCTTGTCGGCGCGCTGCTCGGAGGCACGGTTCAGCTGCGACAGCGCGATCACGGGAACGTCGAGCTCCTTCGAGAGGAGCTTGAGTGCACGTGAGAACTCGGAGACCTCTTGCTGCCGGCTCTCCGACTTCTTCCCACTCGAGAGCAGTTGCAGGTAGTCGATCACGACCATTCGCAGCCCGTGCTGCTGCTTCAACCGGCGGCACTTCGCACGGATCTCGACCAGCGTGAGGTTCGGGCTGTCGTCGATGTACAGCGGCGCCTCGGCGACACGGGCCTGTGTGGCCGCGAGCTTCTGGAAGTCGCGGTTGTCGAGCGCGCCCTTGCGGAGGGTCTGCATGGGAATGCTCGCCTCCGCTGCGAGCAGTCGCATCGCGATCTCAGCCCGACCCATCTCCAAGGAGAAGAACACGGTCGGCGCGTTCGCGTGCACCGACGCATTGCGGGCGACATCCATTGCGAGCGTCGACTTACCCATGGCGGGTCGTGCGGCGATGATGATCATCTGCCCGCCGGCGAAGCCGTTCGTCATAGCATCGAGCTCGCTGAAGCCGGTGGGAACACCGAGCATGCCGCCCGTCGCGCTGTTCGCCTTGTTGATCTCTTCGAGCGCCGCGTCGACCGCGAGGTGGAGCGGTACGTAGTCTTCACCCTGGCTCTCGCCGGTGACGCCGTAGATCTCCGACTGCGCGACGTTGACGAGGTCGATGGCCTCTCCCTCGCCGGCGTATCCCATCTGCACGATGCGCGTGCCGGCCTCGACGAGCCGTCGCAGTAGCGCCTTCTCCGCAACGATCTCGGCGTAGAAGCTGGCATTCGCGGCCGTGGGGACGATGCTCGTGAGCGTGTGGAGGTACTCCGTGCCGCCGGCGCGCTGCAACTCGCCGCTCTTCGTCAGCTCGTCCGTGACCGTGATCACGTCCGTCGGCTCGCCGCGCGAGTAGAGCGAGAGCACCGCCTCGTAGATGACCTCGTGCTTGGGAACGTAGAGATCGGGGCCTTTGAGCAGACCCGTGACGTCCGCGACGGCGTCCTTCGAGAGCAGCATGCCGCCGAGCGCGCTCTGCTCGGCGAGCAGGTCGTACGGTGGCGTCCGCTCATGCCCACGCGAGTCGTCATTGATGAACGGGTCCGAAATGCCCAGGTGTGCAATTGACACGTACAGACTTCCTCTCACAGCGATGGACTCGGTTACTGATCGATCAGACACCAGACCCCGGACATTCACGGTAGGGCCGGTGCGGCGCCGGTCAAAACGATGGACAGCGAGACTGCGCCCCGCCTGTGGATAACTCGGTGAATAAGTCACCGCGTCGAGCCACATATTGTCCACAGGCCTGGGGAGAACATGTGGACGAGTTGTGAAACCCTGCTTTTTTAGGTGCTCTGACCGGGAGTTTTCAGTTTCCACATCAGAAAAGTTATTCAAGTTTCAGGTACACCTTGAGGCTTCGCAAAACGCCCGACATGTGGAGAACTTGCGCGAAGAGGAGGCCGATTGATAGTCGTGCGTCCGCCTGCTGCGGCGCGACCGTTCACACCGCGTTCAGCGAGCTGTTTCTCGACTACTCAGCCGAGCTCATCAACTGCGAAGACACCCACCGATGGCAGAATCCGCGCAAAAACACGAACGGCGGGACGCCGACCCGGAGAACCGGATCAGCGTCCCGCCGTCGCGAACGCGGAGTGCTTAGCGCTGCGCGATGACCTGCAGGGTCACCTTGGCGTCGACACCCTCGTGGAGGTGCACGATCGCCTGGTACTCGCCAGTGGTCTTGATCGCGGGGAGCGTGATCTTGCGCTTGTCGATCTCGCCGATGCCAGCCTCGGAAACCGCAGCCGCCACAGCAGCGGGCTTCACCGAGCCGAACAGACGACCACCGTTGCCGGTCTTCGTCAAGAGGCGGATCTTGCCCTCCTGCAGCTTGGCCTTGAGTGCCTGAGCGTCTTCCACCGATGCGAGTGCGCGAGCCTCGCGTGCGGCACGGAGCTGCGCAACCTGAGCCTCGCCGCCGCGAGTCCAGTGCACCGCGTAGCCCTGGGGCACGAGGTAGTTGCGAGCGAACCCGGTCTTGACGTCGACGACGTCACCGGCTGAACCGAGGCCCTGGACCTCGTTCGTGAGGATTACCTTTGACATTTGCTCTACTCCTTACCGGCCGGAACCGGCGTAGGGGAGGAGAGCCATCTCGCGGGCGTTCTTCACGGCCTTCGCGATGAGTCGCTGCTCCTGAACGGACACACCGGTGATACGACGGGCGCGGATCTTTCCACGCTCGGAGATGAACTTGCGAAGCGTTGCGACATCCTTGTAATCGATGACGCCGACGGTCTGCTTCTTCGCGGGTGCGAGGGTCTTGGCGTTCTTACCGCGACCCGGCTTGCGGGCTGTGCCGCTGGACTTGCCTGCCATAATTGGTCTCTTTTCGTGATGCGTTCCGGCTGTGCCGGATCAAGAAGTTTAGAAGGGTTGCTCGTCGTCGAAACCGCCGCCGAAGCCGCCGCCCGACTCGCCCTGGCCCGAGTTGGTCCAGGGGTTGTCCTGCTGCTGCTGAGGAGCTGCGGACTGACCCCAGCTGCTCTGCCCTGCCGGCTGATTTCCACCTGCATTGCCGCCACCGAAGCCGCCGACCTGGCCACGTGCCTGGCCGCGAGCGACCTGAGCAGTGGCGAAGCGAAGCGAGGGCCCGACCTCTTCGACCTCGAGGTCGAGAGAGGTGCGCTGCTGCCCCTGGTTATCGGTGTAGCTGCGCTGAGTGAGACGGCCCTGCACGATGACGCGCATGCCCTTGGTGAGCGAAGCCGCGATGTTATCGGCGTATTCGCCGTATGCGCGGCAACCGAGCCACAACGGTTCGCCATCCGACCAATCGCCCGACTGGCGGTCGCGCACGCGAGGGGTCGAGGCGATCCGGAAGGTCACCCACGATTTTCCCGCCTGGCTGACGCGCGGCTCCGGGTCGGCAACGAGGTTACCGACGACTGTGATCAGCGGCTCACCGGCCATGAGCTACGCGCCGACCTTCGCGGCTGCGCGAGCGGCCTTGGCCTGGTCGCGCTTCGTCTGAGCTGCGCGCTGGGCGATGAGCTCGTCTGAGCGCAGCACCTTGGTGCGGAGCACGGCCTCGGAAAGGCCCAGCTGACGATCGAGCTCAGCGGTGGCCTCGTGCGTAGCGGTGAAGTTCACCACAACGTAGATGCCTTCTGACTGCTTCTTGATCTCGTAGGCCAGACGACGCTTGCCCCAGATATCGGTGTTCTCGATCTCGCCGCCCGCATTGCGGATGACGCCGAGGAACTTCTCGATGCTGGGGGCCACGGTGCGCTCGTCGATACCCGGATCGAGGATCACCATCAGTTCGTACGGATGCATTATTGACCCACCTCCTTCGGACTTCACGGCCACAGGATTTCTGTGACAGGAGGGTGTTGATACATCGTGCCTTCGCCCAGCGCAGAGTGCACTGAACGCAGACAACTTCAAAAGCTTAGCACCTTCGGCGCGCAGCGTCACCCTGCGACGGAGTGGCCCCGAGACGGCGTCGCGAAGCCTACCCCGAAGTACTGCATCGTGTAGTCGTACCACGGGCCGACCATGACGACGGGTCGCCACCCAGTGTCGATCCCACGACGGCGGGCGGCATACGACCCGATGCAGACGTACGCGATGCGTTCGTCGCTCGCCTGGTACACATGCACATACAGGTCGCCGAGGTTGTGCCACTGAGGCACCCCCAGTTGCTGGAGGGCAGCGAGGTTTCCCGCGCGGAACTGCTCGTAGATCCATGCGTTCCAGGCGTCGTTCGAGTTCCACGTGCGCTCGAAGACGCGACTGACCGGCGTGCCCGTGCCGACGCGGCGAAGTGCATCGGCACCCCGGTTGAACCAGATGCGGTGTCGGAGGATGAAGGCACCACCGATGCAGAGCGCGAGCAGAAAGAGCAGACCGAAGGGGATCACCGCCAGTGCCAGCGCACGGCCCGCCGCATTCGCCGCTGAGCAGTCCAGTCCCGGAGCGCACGTCACTCCCGTCGCCGATGCCGAACCGAGCGCGACAGCGACGAAGAGCGTGCCGAGCACGACGAAGCCGATCGACCAGGAGAGGTGGAATCCCGCACGGCTCTGCCTGATGCCGGGAAGCGTCAGCAGCTGCTGCACCGGGTCGAGGTATCGGCTCATCGTGCCTCCAGACTCAATCTCCCGATGAAGCGGTCGCTCGGTCGCTCGGCGCCGGCGTCAGTCTGCGGAACGCTTCGACCGTACCGATGGGCTCGCGCTGGCCGCCGACATGCACGATCTCATCGCCGTCGACCGTGAGCTGCGTCGGGTACGCGCGCAGCGCGGCGACTTTGCGGGGGAGCCAGGGGGTGACGTCGTGCACCTCGACTAACTCGTTGGCGGCGACGGGGCCGGTATCGCTCGCGGTGACGTCGAACACGATCCCCCAGAAGGGCACATCGAGCGCGTGCGCCACAGCTCGGGCGAGCCGGTGCGCCAGCACGTGATCGGGATGCCCGTAACCGCCGTTGTCGTCATAGCTCACGATCGCCTGCGCGTTCGACTGCGCAGCGGCGGCGAGCAGATCGTTCAGCGCCTCGACCGCGGGGGCCGAGGTCAGTGCGTCGGAGCTCGCATCGCGTGCGGCGATCGCGCGGCCGTCGGAGCCCCACTCCATACCGGAATCCTCATAAATGACCGGGGGATACCCTGCGGCGCGGGCGGGCTCGACCCCGAGGAAGGCATGGCGATCCACCCCCAGCATGCCGAGTGCGGTCTTCAGCTCGTTCTGCCGAGCGACGGCGATGCCGTGTGCCGCCACGAGCGCCTCGAGCGGACCGGCAACCACCTCGCCCTGCTCGCCGCGGGTGAGCGTCACGAGCAGCGGCTCACGACCCGCCTCGGCGAGCGCCGCCAGGGTTCCTCCGGTCGTGATCGTCTCGTCGTCGGGGTGCGCGTGCACGAACAGCACGCGTGCGCGCCCGTCGAACCAGGTGGTCGGTGCGGCTTCGGTCACGTCACGTTCTCCCATTTACTCGTCATCCTGTTCCGCGTGCCAGGCGCGCAACCGGGCCTCTGCCATCTCTGCACCGATCGGCCCTTCATCGAGCCGTACTTCGAGGAGGTGGCGATACGCACGGCCGACGATGGGCCCCGGCGGGATGCCGAGGATCGCCATGATCTGCTCCCCATCGAGTTCGGGCCGTACTGCCGCCAGCTCCTCCGCTTCCGCGAGTTCGGCGATGCGGCGCTCGATGTCGTCGTAGGCGTGATCGAGTCGCTCAGCCTTGCGACGGTTGCGGGTCGTCACGTCGGCGCGGGTCAGAATATGGAGCCGTTCGAGCTCGTCACCGGCGTCGCGCACGTATCGTCGCACCGCGGAGTCGGTCCACGGCTGGTCGCTGTAGCCGAAGAACCGCAGATGCAGCTCGACGAGTCGCGCGACGCGCTTGACGGTGTCGTTGTCGAACCGCAGTTCGCGCAACCGTTTCTTCGCGAGTTTCGCGCCCACCACGTCGTGGTGGTGGAAGGTCACTCCGCCGCGCTCGAATCGTCGCGTGGCCGGCTTGCCGATGTCATGCAGCAGCGCAGCGATGCGCAGCACGATATCGGGGCCTGCGGGAGCGGCATCGGCCCCCAAGCTGCGCCGGGCCTGCTCGAGCCCGATCGCCTGCTGCAGCACCGTCAAGCTGTGCTCGTAGACGTCCTTGTGGCGGCCGTGATCATCCTGTGTCGCGATCAGCCCCGTGAGCTCGGGCAGAAACCGTTCGGCGAGGCCCGTTTCGACGAGCAGCCGGATGCCGGGAATCGGATCGCTCGCCGAGAGCAGCTTCACGAATTCGTCGCGGATCCGCTCGGCCGAGATGATGTCGAGCCGCTCCGCGAGCTCCAGCATCGAGGCCCGGGTCTCCGCACTGACCTCGAACCCGAGCTGCGCCGAGAAGCGCGCCGCCCGCATCATGCGCAGCGGATCATCCGTGAACGAATCCTCGGGAGCCCCCGGCGTGCGAATCTTCGCGGCGAGCAGATCTTCGAGCCCGTCAGAAACATCGACGAGGCGCAGATCGGGCAGCATCAGGGCGAGTGCGTTGATGGTGAAATCGCGGCGCACGAGATCGCCCTCGATGGTCGTGCCGAAACGCACCTCGGGCTTGCGCGAGTCGTCACGATAGGTCTCTGCGCGGTACGTGGTGATCTCAACGGTCTCGCCCTGCACCTTCGCGGCGATCGTGCCGAAATCACGGCCGACATCCCACACATTTGTCGAGACCGTGTCGAGCACGGCGCGGGTCTCGTCGGGGTGGGCCGACGTGGTGAAATCGAGATCGGTCACCGCTCGGCCGAGGAGCGCGTCGCGCACCGGCCCTCCCACGAGAGCGAATTCGTGGCCGCGTTCGGCGAAGGCCGTGGCGAGGGTCGCGACCGGCGCTGAGTCGGCGATGGCGCGCAGAGCGTCCATAGATGCAGCGAGGGATGGCATCCATCTAGGGTACCCGGGTCAGCGTGGTGGTTGCGGTCCATAGACTTGACGCCATGCCTCCCGTTCTCCGCCTCCACGCGCGCGCCTTCGGCTCGTGGTCGCTCGCGGTCGCCGTACTGGTCGGTGCGGTGGTGGGTGCGTCGGGCGATGGGTCAGCGGCCGCGCTCTCCGGTGATTCGGGATCGCGTCCCGCCGCTGTCCACTCCTCGCTGAGCGGCACGGACCGCTCGTCCATCGCCGCCGACGACGCCACCAGCGCAGACGACACCATCGCGGACATCGAGCTCGTCGTCGCGCCGCGCGAGCCGGTCATCGCAGCTGCAGACGATGAGGTGCAGTTCGGATTGCTGATCCGGAATTCGACGACCACCGAGTTGCCCGGGGGCACGGTGACGCTCGTACTCGATACGCGTCAGCTCAGCGACCCCGCCGATCTCGACGCGGCGCTGCCGGGCACGGCGACCCGCTTCGCCGAGGCGACATTGGATTCGACGGCCCCCGGGGCAGATCAGACGGCGACCATCACCGTGCCTCGCGCAGACCTGCCCATCGACGCCGACGCCGCGGCGGGCGCGTATCGCGTGGGCGCGACAGTGCAGTTCGCCGAGGCCTCGGAGCCGGGTTTCGCGGTGCTCGGCGCCGAACCCACCGAGGAGCCCGCGAACATTCCGACCACCCTGTCGACGATGACCTCCATCGTCTGGAAGGGCGCTGCTGCGCAGACCGTGCCGTTGAGCATCATCGTTCCCTTCGTGCTTCCGCCAGACATTCGCACGCTGCCCACCCGAGGCCAGCTCGAGGATCTCGTGCCGGGCTGGGACCGGCTGCTCACTGCGGCGCGCGTCCACGAGGCGACACTCGCGATCGATCCGCGCCTCATCGCCGGAATTCGCGCCTACGGCGACGAAGCTCCGCGCAGCGCACAGCTGCTCCTCAGTCGGCTCGAGACGACGCCACTGCCGTCGTTCCTTCTGCAGTTCGCGGACGCCGATCCATCGGCGCAGGCAGCGCTCGGGTTCACGACACTGCTCGAACCCACGAATCTGGACTTCGTGAGTCGGTTCGGCAGCTTCGCGGAAACGACGGAGCCGACAGTACCTCCGGAGTCGGGCGCCGACTCGGCTGCATCCGGCCCAGCGGGCACCGGTTCTGACCAGACCGACGCGCCTGTGGAGAACGACGAACCCGCAGCGAACGACGACGCCGGCACTGCAGACGGGGCCGATACGAACCCCGATACCGGCAGCGAGCTCGGTGCCTCGTCCCTTCCCACACTGAAGGAACTCCTCGCCTGGCCGCAGGAGGAGACGGCGTATGCCTGGCCGGCCGGCGGCCGCGCCGATCCAGATCTGCTTTCGCTGCTCGACAGCGAAGGCATCGACGCACTCGTGCTGAGTTCAGACGGCGTGCAACGAACGGGAGGGCCACGGGGGAGTCTCGGTGACGACAGCGTGACGGTCAGCGAGTCGGGGCTCGACGGCGCCGCACGCATCGCACTGGAGGCGGAGACCGAGACCGAACGCTCGGGGGGAGTGGCACGACTCGCGGCCGAACTGGTCGTGGATGCGCAGGGCGGCTCTGACGGTGTGGTGCTCGCGCTCGATCGAGGCGCCACCAGTCGAGCCGCCGATCCCGCTGCGCTGCTCGAGCAGCTCGAGACGTTCGCGTGGATCACTCCGACGTCGGTCGCCGATCAGCGCACCGGCTCGTTCGAACTCCAGCATTCCGGCACGTCGCAGGATCGGCTCGAACTGCTCCGCTCAGCGTCGAACCGAGAGGGTTCGGTGAACGAGGTCGGCGCGGTGCTCACTCACCCCGAGTATCTCAGCGGGTACCAGCGAACCCGCCTGCTCGAACTCTTCTCGACGCAGTACGCGGGCGACGTCGACGGCTTCTCCGAGGTTGCGGCCGACTTCCGCAAGCGCGATGCCGAGCTGCTCGGAGGGGTGCAGGCAGTCAGTACTGAGCACATTCAACTCGTCGGCAGCTCGTCCAGGGTGCCGGTGCAGCTGCGCAATGCGCTGCCGTTCGATGCTGAGGTCACCGTCGACGTCGACCCGGCCTCGGCCGCCCTCTCCGTGGAGGAGCGCCGGTTCCGCGGCGTCATCGTTCCCGCAGAGACCACCGAGCGGGTGCTCGTGCCGGTGCGCAGCCGCGTATCTTCGGGCGAATCGGGACTGGTCGTCAGCGTCTCGGCGGCGAGCGGAACCCCGACCGTGTTCACCGGCACCTTGCCGATCACCATTCGCAGCAGCATTGAGACCATCATCTTCTGGGCTCTGGGTGGGCTGGCAGTGCTGCTGCTCGTGTTCGGCACCGTACGCAGTGTGCGGCGCCGGCGTGCGCGGGCAGCGCCGCACGGTGGATCGAGCGGCGAGCGGCAGGATCCCGCTGCTGCGATGTAGCGCACCCTCAGCCGCCCAGGAATACTGCGCGCCTAGGATGGGTTGTATCACCCGAGCGGTCATTACCGCGACCCCATCCCCAGGTGTGCAAGGAGCGTCATGCACGAGATCATCATCATCGGATCCGGCCCCGCCGGTTTCACCGCGGCCATCTACGCTGCGCGTGCCGGTCTCAAGCCGGTGCTGTTCGCGAGCTCCGTGGGTATCGGCGGCGAACTGATGAATACCACCGAAGTCGAGAACTTCCCCGGCTTCCCGGAGGGAGTGCAGGGCCCTGATCTCATGCAGAAGATGCAGGAGCAGGCCGAGAAGTTTGGCACGGAGGTCGTCTACGACGACATCACCGAGGTCGATTTCTCGGGTGAGATGAAGCGGGTCACGGCCGGAGACGGTTCGGTGCACGAAGCCCACACGGTGATCTACGCGACGGGTTCTGCGTACCGCAAGCTGGGCATCGCAGACGAGGATCGCCTCTCGGGTCACGGCGTCTCGTGGTGCGCGACCTGCGACGGATTCTTCTTCCGGGAGAAGACGATCGCGGTCGTCGGCGGCGGCGACTCGGCGATGGAGGAGGCGACGTTTCTCACCCGCTTCGCCGACAAGGTCTACGTGATCCACCGCCGCGAAGAGCTCAAGGCGTCCAAGATCATGCAGCAGCGCGCCTTCGACAACCCGAAGATCGAATTCGTCTGGAACTCTGCGGTCGCAGCGATTCACGGCGAGTCCGAACTCACCGGCATCACGCTGCGCGACACCGTCGACGGCTCGGAACGCGATCTCGCCCTCGATGGCCTGTTCATCGCGATCGGCAACGACCCGCGCACGCATCTCGTGCACGGCAAACTCGACCTCACTGTCGACGGAACCATTGCGGTCGAAGGCCGCAGCTCGCGGACCTCGTCGCCCGGGGTGTTCGCCGCCGGCGACGTCGTCGATCCGTCATATCGCCAGGCCATCACGGCAGCGGCCTCCGGAACGGTCGCAGCCCTCGACGCCGAGCACTATCTCGCGGCGCGCGAGCAAGCCGAGCAGATCGCTCTCGCGACTGTCTAACCGCAAGTAACGTCAGAAGGAGTCACCGTGTCACAAGCAATCACCGTAGACGAGCAGAGCTTCGAGCAGGCCGTGCTCCAGAGCGACGTTCCCGTACTCGTCGATTTCTGGGCCGAATGGTGCGGCCCGTGCCGTGCCGTTGCACCGGTGCTCGACCAGATCGCAGCTGAGAACGAGGGAAAGATCATCATCGCGAAGTTGAACGTCGATGAGAACCCGAACCTCGCAGCCCAGTACCGCATCACGTCGATCCCCGCGATGAAGGTCTTCAAGGGCGGTGCCGAGGTTCGCGAGATCATCGGCGCGATGCCGAAGCCGATGATCGAGAAGCACCTCGACGGCATTATCTGAGCCCAGCGACCGGAGATGAGCCTCCGGCGCAATCCGAACGGCCGGCGATCCTGACACGATCGCCGGCCGTTCGTGCGTCTGCCGAGCTATACGAGTGCTTACCCGCGCTCGGCGTCCGTCGCCACTGCTGCGAGCCGGTCGACCGACGCGAGCAGCGCCTCGTCGGTGAACGAGCGCGCGCGGTCGTAGCGGGATGGATCGGTGAGCCCGCTCCAGTCGTACGTGTGACGCACGAGCGTCGCACCGCTACGACCAGGTTCGAGCTCCCATCGCCAGAGGTGACCGGGCTGGGCCGCGCCGACCGGGCTCGGCTTCCAGGCGATACGTCGCCCCTCAACGAATTCGACCACGTGGTTCTCGCGCGACTTCCCCCCGACGTTCTGCATCACGAAGACGTCTCCGACCGCCGAGACGCGCTGCCCGGGTGCTGCCTCGCTGAGGTTGTCGTTCCCGTCCCACTCGGGTTGACGGGCGGGATCCGCGATCAACTCGAAGAGGGTCGCCGCATCCGCCGCGATCTCGCGCTCGACCGACACCACCCGTTCGTCATTGCTCATGAAAGCAGTCAATCACAGCGAAGAGCCGGGCCGCGAACAACTCAGGCGCCGAAGCCGGGATCCCCGAGATCGGTAAGAATGCGTTTGAGATCAGCGATGGTCGCGAAGTCGATGACGATCTGGCCCTTCTTCGCACCGAGCTTGACGGCCACCCGCGTATCGAAGCGATCGCCCAGACGCTCCGCGATCTCACCGAGCTGAGCTTGCACACCACCGGCCCGCGGCTTCGGCTTGTTGCGCTTCGGCTCTTCCGAGGCGGCAGCCTCAGCTGCACGCACCGAGAGGCCTTCATTCACCACCTTGTCGGCGAGGCGCTGCATCGCGTCGACGTCGCCGTCGAGCGAGAGGATCGCTCGGGCGTGCCCCGCGGTCAGCACGCCCGCAGCGACACGAGCCTGTACCGGTTCGGGGAGGCGCAGCAGGCGGATCGTGTTGGAGACCTGGGGGCGTGAACGACCGATGCGCTCGGCGAGCTGCTCCTGCGTGATCCCGAAATCGGCGAGCAGCTGCTGGTACGCGGACGCTTCCTCCAACGGGTTCAGCTGGGCGCGATGCAGGTTCTCGAGCAACGCATCGCGCAGCATGTGCTCGTCTGCCGTCGTGCGAACGATCGCCGGAATGGTTTCGAGCCCCGCCCGCTTCGACGCGCGCAGACGACGTTCGCCCATGATCAACTCGTACCGTGCGCCCTCGACCGGTACGGGCTCAATCGCGCGCACCACAATCGGCTGGAAGACGCCGAACTCCCGCACGCTATGCGTCAGCTCGTCGAGGGCCTCTTCATCGAACTCCGTACGCGGCTGCGCGCGGTTCGGCACCACGTCGTCGACGTCGAGGCGCGTCAGGCGAGCTCCGGGAACCTCCTGCAGCGCTGCCGCTTCAGGCGCCTCCGCGGCGTTCTCCGCGGGCAGGTCGCCTGGCGTCGAATCAGCGACGCTCGGCGCGACGCTCGAGGGGAAGAACACGTCCACAGGCCGCTCTTCGCCTGATGACGACTGCGGAATCAGCGCGCCGATTCCGCGACCGAGACCGCCTCGTTTCTTGGTCGCCATGCGTTACGCCTTTCCATCTTGCTGAATGTCGGACTCCGCCGACTCACGATCCCCGCGTTCCGCGATCTCGGCTGCTGCCTCGAGGTACGCGAGGGCGCCGATCGAGGCCCCGTCGTACGCGTGCACGGTCTGTCCATAACTCGGCGCTTCCGAGATCCGCACGGAGCGGGGCACGATCGCACTGAGCACCTGCTCGGGGAAGTGGGCTCGCACTTCACCTGCGACTTCCTGCGCGAGGTTCGTTCGTGCGTCGTACATCGTCAGCAGAATGGTCGAGATACGAAGGCCCGGGTTGAGATGCTTCTGGATGAGCTGGATGTTCCCCAGCAGCTGGCTCAGCCCCTCGAGAGCGTAATACTCGGTTTGAATCGGTATGAGCACCTCGTCAGCGGCGACGAAGGCATTCACCGTGAGCAACCCGAGCGACGGTGGGCAATCGATGAAGACGTAGTGATACGTGCGCTCGGATTCGGCGAGGAAGGTCTGGAGCGCCGTGCGCAACCGCTGTTCACGCGCCACCAACGATACGAGCTCAATCTCAGCACCGGCGAGGTTGATCGTGGAGGGAACGCACCACAGGTTTTCGTGGTCTGAAGTCGGTTGCAGTGCATCGGGAATCGTTTCATCGCCGAGCAGCACGTCGTAAATACTGGTGATCTCTGGTCGGTGGGGAACGCCGAGCGCTGTCGAAGCGTTGCCCTGCGGGTCCATGTCGATAACGAGCACCGTCGCCCCTCGGCGAGCCAAAGCCGCGGCGAGATTGACCGTGGTCGTTGTCTTTCCCACGCCCCCCTTCTGATTGGAGACCGTGATGATGCGTGTTTCACTGGGGAGCGGCGACACCGTCTCCGCGAGTTTGCGTCGTCGCCGAATCTTGTCGACGAGGTGGTCGCCGACGAGCGACTTCTCCGCTTCAGCCATGTCTCACGATTTTAGCTCGAAAGACACGCGTCGTTTCAGCGAGGAGCCCTTGGGAGAACAACTCGGTGCCCAGCTCCTCGACGGTGGTATCTCGCACTCGATGCTTGCGCAGCACCTTGTGCGCGGTCTCGACCTCTTCGGCGACCGAGGCGCCCTTCAAGAAGAGCATTTCACCGCCGTCGCGCAATAGCGGCGCGGCGATCGGTACGAGCTTGCGCAGTGCGGTGACGGCGCGTGCGGTGATCTGATCCACTTCGAAGGCGTCGTGGAATTCTTCTGCACGACCGCGCCGCACCTCTGCGTTCGTCAGTCCGAGGAGCCGGATCTGTTCTTGGAGCCAGACGCAACGGCGCTCCATGGGTTCGATGAACAGGAAATGGGCATCAGGACGAACGATCGCCAGAACGAGACCGGGCATGCCGCCACCCGTTCCGATATCGGCCACACGGGCCCCGCTCACGATGAGGGGAGCAAGCAGAGCACTGTTGAGCACGTGCCGCGTCCAGAGCCGCGGTGCCTCGAGCGGGCCGATCAGGCCGAGCTCTTCACCACGGGCGCCGAGGTCCGCGGTGAACGCTCGCAGCACTTCGACGCGTTCACCGGCGAGAACCGCTGCAGCAGCAGGTTCCTGCTCGATCACCTGCTCAACGGGCATGGCGGTCCTTCCGGAGTTTCACGTGAAACAGAGCTGCGTACTTACGCGCGACTGATGACGAGTCGGCGGTCGCGGCCTTCGCCGCGCGACTCCGAGAAGTACCCGCGATCCGCCACGTCATCGTGAACGAGTTTGCGCTCGTACGACGACATCGGCTCGAGTTCGACCTCGTCGCGTCCCGCCGCGATCTGCGCGACGGCGGCGTCGACCATGCGCTTGAGCTCGATCGCGCGAGCATCGCGGGATCCGCCCACATCCACGATGAGACGCGAGAAGCGTCCGGTCTTGGCCTGAACGGCGAGCCGGGTGAGATCCTGAAGCGCTTGCACGGTATCCGCGCCGGTCAAGCGATCGAGATTCGCGTCTCCGCCCGTGACTGAAACGTAGGCGCGCCCATTGGCGACGTCGATATCGATATCGCCGTCGAGGTCAGCGATATCGAGCAGACCTTCGATGTAGTCGGCTGCGAGATCCCCGTCAGCCTCGAGCTCCTCGAGACTGAGCTCCTCCGAAGCAGAATCTGTTGCGGTGCGATCGTCGGTCACAGTCACTTGCCCTTCTTCTTCGAACGCTTCGCACTGACCGGCTGCTGGCGCTGGCCGGCTTTCGGGGGAGCGATCTCCTCGCCACGAGCCTGCGCGCGCTTCTCGTCGTCGGTCAGCTTGCCCTTCGCCTTGAGGCGCTCCTGGCGCGCTCGCCAAGCGTCGCTGCCCGGCGTCGGCATATTGCGGATCACGATGAACTGCTGCGCCATTGTCCACAGGTTCGAGGTGAACCAGTAGACGTTCAACGCGAGCGGGAACGCTACGCCGGAGAAGAGGAACGCGAACGGGATGATGTAGAGCAGAATGCGCTGCTGGCGGTACATCGGGGAGTTCTTCGTCTCGTCCGAGACGTTCTTCGACATGATCTGCAGCTGCGTGAAGAACTGCGAACCGATCATCAGGATCACATTGATGCCCAGGAGCACCACGACCGTCCAGTTGCCTGACTCCCAACCCTGCGTGAAGGTCATCTTCAGCGGAGCGCCGAAGAGCTCGGCGGCGTTGAAGTTCTTCGTGAGTTCGGCCGTCATGAAGCCGATGCCGGTCGTGTTGTCCGAAGCATGGCGCAGCACGTAGAAGAGCGAGAAGAAGACGGGCATCTGGATGAGGATGGGCAGGCACGAAGAGAACGGGTTCGTCCCGTGCTTCTTGTACAGCGCCATCGTCTCGCGGCTCATGGCCTCGCGAGAGTACTGATCCTTCTTGCCCTTGTACTTGTCCTGGATCTTCTTCATCTCGGGCGCGAGATCCATCATGCGGCGCTGCGACTTGATCTGCCGCACGGTCACAGGGATGAGTGCCGATCGAACCACGACCACGAGGCCGATGATGGAGAGTACCCACGTCAGACCCGATTCTGGATCCATGCCGATCCAGGTGAAGGCTTGATGCCAGACCGCGAGCACCAGCTCGACGAGCCAGCGCAGCGGCCACAGGATTGTTTCGAAGAAGTCCACCGGGTTAAGCCTTTCGCTCGATGGGGCGGACGAAGCCGCGGGTGTTGGTCACGAAGTGGGAGTGCGCACGCGGCGGCACGTCATCGACGCCGCCGGCGGTGAAAGGATTGCAACGCAGCAACCGCCACGCAGTGAGCGCGGTTCCGACGATGAAGCCGCGGATTTGATACGCCTCAACAGCGTATCTGGAACACGATGGATAATACCTGCACACTTCGCCGTACAAGGGGGAGACCAGTCGGCGATACGCATGCATACACGCGATCGCCGCATTGCGCGGAATGAGCCACAACTCTGTCATGATCCGGATCATACGTGCGAACCCGACCGAGTCTGTTCGTTCTGCACGCGGTCGAGCGCGCGATTGATCTCGCGTCGGAGCTCCGTGAAGCTCGCTTCGGCGCACGCGGGAAGGGCGCGGAAGACCACATCGATTCCCGTCATGCCTGCGTGGATGCGTTCATCAACGATCGACTTCATGCGACGCCGCACCAGATTGCGAGTCACCGCGTTGCCAACGGCCTTCGAGATGATGAACCCGAAGCGTGCTTCCGCCTCGGGAGAACGCAAAACCGCGTGGGTGATGCACAATGCACCACCCACGCGGCGTCCGGCACGAACGGTCTGCCGGTAGTCCTCGCCCCGGGTGACTCGATTGCGCCGTGCAGGCATGATCGACGCCGGGGAGTTACAACGATTACGCGGTGAGCTTCGAGCGGCCCTTGCCGCGTCGAGCTGCGACGATGGCGCGACCCGCACGGGTGCGCATGCGTGCGCGGAAGCCGTGCACCTTGGCGCGGCGGCGGTTATTGGGCTGGAAGGTACGCTTGCTCATAATGAAGACTCCGTGACTTATGGAATAGATCCCCGCGCCTCTCGGACGGCGAGGAAGTCGGATGCTGGCTTACCCGTGTGCGTGCGTCTGCTCGGGCGTCGAAGTATTTCGAGCACGATGACGCACTCGTCTCACACGAGCCACCCATACAAGGTCTTCACTCTACGCCTTTCGGGCGATCCCGTCAAAGTTGTTGCACGAGCAGACGCATACGTTCACGAGCCAGGCAGCTGTATCGCCCACCCCTGAGCGACTTTCGAATGTCGACTTGCCTGTGGACAAATCTGTGACTAACGTTGGCGCAAGCGTTTCCACACGGCCGCACTCCGCTGACTTTCCGCGAGATTGTGCCCGTCCCTCTGTGGATAAGCCTGGGTATAACAGGCATTCTTCATGAATATTGAGCCGGGAGCGACGTGACTGAGGACGAACTGCAGGAAGTCTGGGATCGCGTCACCCAGGCGGTCATGAGCGATCCGGCGGTGGGGCCTGCGGTAGGCGCCCAGCTCGCACTTGCACTGCCCCGTGGCATCGCTGCCGGCACGCTCTACCTCGCAGTACAGCTCGACTTCACGCTCAAACTTCTCGAGAACCGACTTCGGCCCGCGATTATGGCGGCAATCGCCAGGATCCCAGAGGCGAACGAGATCGATAACTTCATCGTCATCGTCGACGAAGACGCACACCCTGACATCGACCCTGAGCCCGCGCCAGAGCCCGCGAACCAGTCTGAACACCCTCGAGACTTCGACACCGGCGGATTTGTTGGATCCCGATTCGATTCGCCGCGTCAAGATGCTCAGCGCCCCGTCGCGGAGCCGCGTCGTCGACACGGTGCGGATGAGACGCTCGACAGCCGACTCAATGAGAAGTACCGCTTCGACAGCTTCGTCATTGGTCAGTCGAACCGGTTCGCTCACGCTGCGGCTGTCGCCGTCGCGGAAGCCCCGGCGCGTGCGTACAACCCGCTGTTCATCTATGGCGACTCTGGGCTCGGCAAGACCCACCTGCTCCACGCGATCGGGCACTACGCTCGAGAACTCTTTCCCGATGTGCGCGTTCGGTACGTCAGCTCAGAAGACTTCACGAACGACTTCATCAATTCGATTGCGAACAACCAGGGCGCTGCCTTCCACGCGCGCTATCGAAGCGTCGACATTCTGCTGGTCGACGACATCCAGTTCCTCGAGGACAAGGTCGAAACCCAAGAAGCGTTCTTCCACACCTTCAACACGCTGCACGACCACAACAAGCAGGTGGTCATCACGAGTGATGTGCAACCGAAGCAGCTCCGCGGGTTCGAGGAACGGATGCTCTCTCGCTTCGAATGGGGGCTGCTGACCGATATTCAGGTCCCCGATCTTGAAACCAGGATTGCGATCCTGCGCAAGAAAGCCGAGCGTGAAAACCTCGAAGTCGACTACAGCATCCTCGAGTTCATCGCGAGCAAGTTCTCATCGAATATTCGAGAGCTCGAAGGCACTCTGATCCGAGTCACCGCGTATGCCAGCCTGAACCAGCAGCGCATCGATATGCAGCTCGTTCACACGGTGCTGAAAGATCTGATCACTCTTGACGCCGACAACGAGGTGCAGCCCTCCGACATCATCAGCAAGACCGCCGAGTACTTCGATCTTTCCGTCGACGACCTGTACGGCCCGACACGCGCACAGCAGATCGCAACCTCACGACAGATTGCCATGTATCTCTGCCGCGAACTTACCCCCCTGTCACTTCCCAAAATCGGACAGCTGTTCGGCGGCCGGGATCACACGACGGTCATGTACGCCCATAAGAAGATTTCCCAGCTCATCGCGGAACGTCGATCCATCTACAACCAGGTCACGGAGCTCACCACCCGCATCAAGCAGGGTTCGCGGTAGCGCAGTTATCCACAGTTCTCCATGCACATGTGGATAGTTGGGGAGAACTCGGCCCCTATTGTGCATGAATCCCCTTCGCCTGTGAGGGAGCATCCGTGCTCAAGAGCCCGCGTGATTCCGGGGATCCGGGTCTATCCACGGCGATTGCACAACTCACAGAGGTGTAGTTCCGTTACAAGAATTGGGCTCAGCGGAGTTATCCACAGAATCCACAGCCGTTAACACTGTTAACACTTCTCATTCTTTCAACGGGCACTCGATCACACACTCCGTCACCGCTCCACCCAGCACTCTGCGAACATGCGAAGCAACAGACCGCATGTTGCGCGCTCCCGAGTATGCAAAGATTGTGAGGCCGAGGAGAACGACGCGACCCAGAACGCGTGCGAAGGGAAGCCCGATGCGATTTACCGTCAATCGTGACGTATTCAGCGACGCCGTGTCTTTTGCGGTCAAGTTGCTCCCGCCGCGGCCGACTCAGCCGCTCTTGAGTGGTGCACTCATCGAAGCTGATGGTGATCAGCTCACAGTTTCCTCGTTCGATTACGAGGTTTCAGCTCGGACGTCGATCACCGCGGTGGTCGCCGAAGGCGGTCGCGCATTGGTTTCTGGTCGGCTCTTGGGCGAAATTGCACAGCGTTTGCCGCACTCTGACGTTGAAGTCTCGTTGCTTGAGAGCAGAGTCGAAGTTCGCTGCGGTTCCGCTTCCTTCAGCCTTCCCGCAATGCCGGTGGAGGAGTACCCGCAGGTACCCCGGATCGACACTGTGTCAGGATCGATGCCCGCTGATGTGTTTTCGGAAGCGGTCTCGCAGGTCTCATTGGCGGCTTCGAAGGACGACGTGACCCCGGTGATCACCGGAGTGCAGTTCGAGATCGATAGCAACTCAGTGACGTTGACTGCGACAGACCGCTATCGTGTGGCTACCCGCAGCATCGATTGGGAGCACCGCGATTCGGGTGAAGCGCTGACGGCGTTGGTTCCCTCGAAGATCGTGACGGAAGTGGGCAAGACCTTCGCCGGTGTAGGTGAGGTGCAAGTCAGCATCGTGAAGGATGCGGATCGTGAGCTGATCGCATTCACCGGCGGCACGAAGACCGTGACCTCCTTGCTCATCAAGGGAAACTATCCACCAGTGGGTCGTCTGTTTCCGGAGAACATCGAAAACTATGCTGTGATCAGCACTTCGGAGCTGGTCGAAGCCGTCGGCCGCGTGGGCCTTGTGCTTGAGCGTGAGGCCGCTTTGCGGTTCTCGTTCGCGGAAGGCACGGTGACTCTGGAGGCGGCGGGCACGGAATCTGCGCAGGCCGTCGAAACGGTCGACGCGCACCTCGTCGGCGACGAGATGGTTGTGTCGCTGAAGCCGCAGTTCCTGCTCGATGGTCTCCGCTCCACTCATTCCGAGTTCGCTCGGATCGGATTCACGCGTACGGACAATCCGGGCAAGCCCGGGCCGGTGCTGATCACGAGTCAGCGCAGCAAGGACGACGCGGACGAGAAGAGCTTCCGCTACCTGCTGCAGCCGAACCTGCTTCTGCGTTAGGTCCGAGATGCGGGTGGCGCATCTGACGCTCGGCGACTTCCGCAACTATGGCGCAGCGGAGTTGCCGCTTTCTGCAGGGCCCAATCTGATTGTCGGTCGGAATGGTCAGGGAAAGACGAATCTCGTTGAGGCGATAGCGTACTTCGCCACGCTGCGATCCCACCGCGTGACGGGGGACACGGCGCTGATTCGTGCCGGTCAGCAATCAGCCATCGTCCGTATGCGTGTACGATCGGGCGACCGGGAAGTGCGTCTCGAGCTGCAACTGAATCAGGGCAGAGCAAATCGGGCTCAGGTAAATGGGAACTCGGTGCGTCCGCGTGAAGTAACCCGGTGGTTCTCTGCGGTCGCTTTCGCGCCAGAAGACCTCATTATCGTTCGAGGAGAGCCATCAGGACGCCGGCGGTTCCTCGACGATGCACTCCTCGCGCGGCATCCCGTCGCCGCGGGCGCTCTCGCGGACTACGACCGCGTCGTGAGGCAACGCACATCGTTGCTGAAAAGTGCTCGATCGCGGGGACAATCTGCTCTGGCGACCCTACCGGTGTGGGACGACCAGCTCGTCGAGTTCGGTGTGCAGATTATGCTCGCGCGCCGTGAACTGGTTCGCGATCTCGGCGGCCCGTTGCATGATCACTATCAGGAGCTGGTGGGCTCTGATCACGCGCCGACGCTCCGGGTTGTGGAGTCGGTCGTGGAGGCGATACCCCAGTCGGACGTTTCACGTGAAACGCTATCGATTGAGTCATCAGCGAACGTTTCACGTGAAACCCTCGCAGCGCAGTTTCGAGAGGCGCTCGCACTCCTACGCTCCCGTGAGATTGATCGCGGCGTAACCTTAGTCGGTCCGCATCGAGATGACCTTGCGTTATCGCTGAACGGGCTCCCAGTAAAGGGGTATGCGAGCCACGGCGAGTCATGGTCGTTCGCGCTTTCGCTCAAACTCGCGCTCGCGGAACTGTTGCGTGCAGAGTCGACCGCGGGGGACCCGGTCATCATTCTCGATGATGTCTTTGCCGAGCTCGACTCGATGCGACGCGCCCGCCTGATGTCCGCTGTCGAGAACTATGAGCAGGTCATCGTGACCGCTGCGGTGGAATCCGACGTGCCGAATGACGTGCCCTGGCGACGCATGCGCATCAGTGCCGGGAAGGTGCAGCACGATGCGGACGCTGGGATTGATGTCGGCGTGAGCGAGGATCGCGACAATACAGAAGGAGCGACGGTTCGGGGAAGCGCCACTCCTTCCCAAGGGCCGGGCTCGTCGCCATTCGAGGAGGACGAGTGAACCGCGACTCGGAGGCCGCGTTCACCTCTGATGCGTATCTTCGCGCTAAATCCGTATGGCGTGGGGTACCACAACGGCGGAGGTCGCAGCGAAGCAACGCGGATGCGCCGGGGGGAAGCCCATTCGGCTTCGGTCGCGATCCTCGAGCGCTCGCAGATGTGCTGGTCAACGTGGCGAGTGAAATGGGTTGGAGTGTCGAACTCGAGCAGGCGCGCCTGATCGGGGAGTGGCCGGAGTTCGCGGGTGAAGCTACGGCGGAGCATACGACAGTAGTCGGAATCAGCCACGGAGTGCTGCAAGTCCAGTGTGACTCAACGACGTGGGCCACTGAACTGCGCCGGCTCCGTGGCGAATTGCTTACGCGACTGCTCAGGGACTATCCGGATTCTGAGATCCGAGACCTGAGGTTTCTGGCACCTGGTGCGCCGAGCTGGCGCCATGGTATCCGGTCGGTTCCCGGAAGGGGTCCTCGGGATACGTACGGGTGAGGGAGCGGACCGCATTTCCGTGGTTTCGTTTCTTGCCATCAGCGCTGCCGAATCGGACGTGAATCAGCCCGAAATGAAGCTCGGAGCGCACGACCCGCGGCCAAGGGGACGATCCCGCTCGAATCAGCGCTTTGTGAGGCCCGCAATGCCCCGCTGAAGGCCTGAAACTTGATAAGCTGGTAGGCGGAAGTATGCGGGGTTCAATCGCGCCCTGAGACGCCCAGATAAGGATCAATCTACGTATGAGTGCAGAGCAGGCCACCGCCAGTGAAGATTACGGTGCCGGAGCGATCCAGGTGCTTGAGGGGCTTGAGGCGGTACGCAAACGGCCTGGCATGTACATCGGCTCGACCGGTCCTCGGGGATTGCATCACCTGGTGTATGAGATCGTGGACAATTCAGTGGACGAGGCACTGGCCGGGTACTGCGATTTCATCGATGTCACGATCCTTGCTGACGGCGGAGTGCGCGTGGTCGATAATGGCCGCGGCATTCCCGTTGACGAGCACCCCACGGAAGGGCGCTCAACGGTCGAGGTCGTGCTGACCGTTCTGCACGCGGGCGGTAAATTCGGCGGTGGAGGCTATGCGGTCTCCGGTGGTCTGCACGGCGTCGGGTCGTCAGTGGTGAACGCGCTCTCGAGCCGCTTCGAAGTCACCGTGCAGCGCCAGGGTTTCACGTGGAACATGTCGTTCACGAATAGCGTTCCTGACGCTCCTCTCGCGCAGGGGGAGCCGAGCGATGTCACGGGTACCACCATCACGTTCTGGCCAAGCGCGGATATCTTCGAGACGGTCGATTTCGACTACCAAACCCTCCGCACCCGCTTCCAGCAGATGGCCTTTTTGAACAAGGGTTTGCGCATCGCGCTGACGGACCTCCGTGAGCAGGATCCGGTGGAGAACGCGGAAGGCGAACTGGTCGCTCCACCCGCACTGCACGATGAGTTCATGTACGAGAACGGCATTCAGGACTACGTACAGCACCTCAACGCCGCAAAGCGTTCGGACCTCGTCAACGAAGAGATCATCTCGTTCGAAGCCGAGGACACGGAACGAAAGATTGCAGCCGAAGTCGCGATGCAGTGGACCACCTCCTACACGGAGAGCGTGCACACCTACGCAAATACGATCAACACACATGAGGGTGGCACGCACGAAGAGGGCTTCAGAGCCGCGTTGACGACACTTGTGAATCGTTACGCGCGTGAGAAGAACATTCTTCGCGAGAAGGACGACAACCTCTCTGGCGACGATGTGCGCGAAGGGCTCACCGCTGTCATCTCCGTAAAACTCGGTGAGCCGCAGTTCGAGGGCCAGACGAAGACGAAACTCGGAAACACGGAAGCGAAGGCTTTCGTTCAGAAGGTGGTCGGAGATCAGCTCGGCGATTGGTTCGAACGGAACCCAGGCCCCGCAAAAGACATCATTCGCAAGTCGATTCAGGCGGCGACGGCGCGACTGGCGGCTCGCAAAGCCCGGGAGACCGCGCGTCGCAAGGGGCTCCTCGAATCCGGCGGAATGCCGGGCAAGCTCTCGGATTGTTCGAGCAAGGATCCCACGATCTCCGAGATCTTCATCGTGGAGGGCGACTCGGCAGGCGGATCCGCGAAAACCGGTCGCAACCCGCACACCCAGGCGATCCTTCCGCTGCGCGGAAAGATCTTGAACGTCGAGAAAGCTCGACTCGATCGCGCGCTCAATAACGCCGAGGTTCAGGCAATGATCACGGCGTTCGGTGCTGGCATCGGAGAAGATTTCACACCCGAGAAAGCGCGCTATCACAAGATCGTGCTGATGGCGGATGCCGATGTCGACGGGCAGCACATCACCACACTGCTGCTCACCCTGCTCTTCCGTTACATGCGACCCCTCATCGATCTCGGGTACGTGTACCTCGCTCAGCCGCCGCTGTATCGCATCAAGTGGTCGAACGCAGAAGATGAGTACGTCTACAGCGATGCAGAGCGCGACTCACGACTCGCTGCCGGTGCAGAACGGGGGAGACGCCTGATGAAGGAGAGCGGTGTCCAGCGTTACAAGGGCCTGGGCGAGATGAACCACGAAGAACTGTGGGAAACCACGATGAACCCCGAGACCCGCACACTGCTGCAGGTCACCATGGATGACGCGGCTATCGCCGACGAGATCTTCGCGACCCTTATGGGCGAAGATGTTGAGGCCCGCCGCACCTTCATTCAGCAGAACGCGAAGGACGTGCGCTTCCTTGACATCTGAAAACGAAACCCCGGAGACGGAAACGGACGCAACGGTGGCCGAGGACCACGCCATGCACGGCCGCATCGATCAGGTCGACTTGCAGCTCGAGATGCAACGGTCGTATCTCGACTACGCAATGAGCGTGATCGTCGGGCGCGCACTTCCCGACGTACGTGACGGCCTCAAGCCGGTGCACCGTCGTGTGATCTACACGATGTACGACGGGGGATACCGACCCGACAAGGCCTTCTCGAAGTGCACGCGCGTGATCGGCGATGTGATGGGCCAGTTCCATCCTCACGGTGACAGCGCGGTGTACGACTCACTGGTTCGCCTCGTGCAGCCGTGGACGCTGCGGTACCCGCTGGCGCTCGGTCAGGGCAACTTCGGCTCACCCGGAAACGATGGCGCGGCCGCCCACCGTTACACCGAGACGAAGATGTCGCCGCTCGCCATGGAGATGGTGCGTGACATCGACGAAGACACCGTCGATTTCCAGGACAACTATGACGGCCGCACGCAAGAACCCACGGTTCTGACATCGCGGTTCCCGAACCTGCTCGTCAATGGTTCTGTCGGCATCGCGGTCGGCATGGCGACGAACATTCCCCCCCATAACCTTCGCGAAGTCTCAGAAGCTGCGATCTGGCATCTCGAGCATCCCGAGGCCACTCGCGAGGAGCTCCTCGAAGCGCTCATGGAACGCGTGCACGGCCCCGACTTCCCAACCGGAGCTCAGATTCTGGGAACCAAGGGCATTCGCGAGGCGTATCGAACGGGCCGCGGATCGATCACGATGCGTGCCGTCGTCAATATCGAGGAGATCCAGGGGCGCACCTGTTTGGTCGTCACCGAACTGCCCTACCAGGTGAATCCCGATAATCTCGCGGTGAAGATCGCTGACCTTGTGAAGGAGCACAAGGTCCAGGGGATCGCCGATATCCGCGACGAATCGAGCGGCCGAACCGGTCAGCGCTTGGTTGTCGTGCTGAAGCGCGACGCGATCGCCAAGGTGGTGCTGAACAACCTCTACAAGCACACGCAGCTGCAGGAGAACTTTGGCGCGAACATGCTCGCGATCGTCGACGGCATTCCTCGCACGCTCGCACTCGACGGTTTCATTTCGGCCTGGGCGAAGCACCAGATCGAGGTCATCGTGCGCCGAACGGCGTATCGCCTCAAGAAGGCGGAGGCCGAAGCCCACATTCAGCGCGGCTACCTGAAGGCGCTCGACGCGTTGGACGAGGTCATCGCCCTGATCCGTCGCTCACCCACGGTGGACGAGGCGCGCGAGGGGCTCATGGCGCTGCTCGACGTGGACCAGATTCAAGCCGACGCGATCCTCGGTCTGCAGCTGCGTCGACTCGCGGCACTCGAACGCCAGAAGATTCTGGATCTCGCGGCCAAACTCGAGGCTCAGATTGCTGAGTATGAGGCTATCCTTGCGTCACCATTGGAGCAGCGCAGCATTGTGGTGCGCGAGCTCGGCGAGATCGTCACCAAATTCGGGGACGACCGCCGCACGAACATCTTGCACGGGTTCGACGGCGACATGTCGATGGAGGACCTGATTCCGGAAGAGGAGATGGTGGTCACGGTCACCCGTGGCGGCTACGTCAAGCGCACGCGAATCGACAACTACCGATCGCAGCATCGCGGCGGGAAGGGCGTCAAGGGCGCTCAGCTGCGCGCAGACGACATCGTCGAGCACTTCTTCGTGACTACGACGCACCATTGGCTCTTGTTCTTCACGAACACGGGGCGCGTGTACCGTGCGAAGACGTATGAGGTCCCGGAGGCCGGGCGAGACTCGAAGGGCCAGCACCTCGCGAATCTGCTCGCGCTCGCCCCCGAGGAGCAGGTCACCCAGATTCTCGACGTACGCGACTTCGCTGTGGCCGGATATCTGGTGCTCGCGACGCGCGACGGACTGGTCAAGAAGACTGCGCTCACCGAGTACGACACGAACCGGACGGGCGGCATCATCGCCATCAAATTGCGCGACGGTGACGAGCTCGTATCTGCGCTCATCGCGGAGGCGAGCGATGACGTGCTCCTCGTGTCGCGGCACGGCATGTCAGTGCGCTTCACGGCATCTGATCAGGCCCTTCGGCCGATGGGCCGGTCGACGAGCGGTGTTCGTGGAATGAACTTCAGAGAGGGCGACGCCCTGCTCGGTGCATCGCGGATCGATGGGAGCGGCGGATTCGTCTTCGTCGTCACCGAAGGCGGCTATGCGAAGCGTACAGCGGTCGATGAGTACCGCGTGCAGCAACGTGGCGGGTACGGCATCAAGGTCGCGAAACTCGATGAGAACCGTGGCGTACTGGTCGGTTCGCTGATTGTCGACTCCACCGACGAGGTGCTCGCAGTACTCGCAAGCGGCAAAGTTGTGCGCTCGGGTGTCGCCGAGGTACCGGCGAAGGGTCGAAACACCATGGGTGTGGTCTTCGCACGATTCCCAGAGCAGGACCGTATTATTGGCATCGCGCGCAATCCGGAGCGTGGGCTCGACGACGATGAGTCCGAGGCCCCCGGGCCCGAGAACGCGGAAAACGAGGAAGACCTGAATGAGTAACACTGTCGCCGACAAGCTGGCCAAGAAGACCCGTAAGAAGGCGCCGGCGAAGCAGGTTCGTCTCAAGCTCGTGTATGTCGACTTCTGGTCGGCGGTGAAGTTCTCCTTCCTCGTGGCGATCTGCTTCGCGATCGTGAGTGTGGTCGCGACGATTCTGATCTACACCGTGCTGCTGCAAACCGGCGTCTTCGCGCAGGTCGATCAGCTCTTCATGGATATCGTGGGCGAAGACAACAGTCTGATGAAGATCATCGGCTTCCCGCAGGTGCTCGGATTCTCGGTCGTCGTCGGCATTCTGAACGTGATCGTCGGCACCGCGCTCGGGGCCGTCGGATCGCTCGTGTACAACCTGCTCGTGCGGGTTCTGGGTGGATTCCAACTCGGATTCACCAGCAACTGAGCAATGGCCCGGTCCGAGAACGGACCGGGCCACGCCCGGTATTCGAGGACGATTTCGGATTTGTCTGGAGTTCGGGTAGAGTCATTGCTTGGTCGAGGGGCTATAGCTCAGGTGGTTAGAGCGCTTCACTGATAATGAAGAGGTCCCAGGTTCAAGTCCTGGTAGCCCCACCACAACCACACGAAAGTCCCGCTGATTCCGGCGGGACTTTCGTGGTTTTCAGGGGAGTTCCGTCGACCCCGGATAGTGGACTGATGCACACGAGTACCTCCACGTCGACCTCTCGTCACACACGTACGTGCGCGCGAACCACAGTGGGAACGATGGGCAAGCGGAAACGACGGCGGCCCGCCAACAAGAAGAACTGGGCGGCCGCGATGGTCATGGGCTCCCTGGCGCTGTGCTTCGCGGTACCGGTGTGACGACCCAATGCGAGGAACGATCGACCCAGTCCCCACTCTCGTTTGCTTCGGTTGCGGTGCGCCCGTGCATACTGAGATGAATGCGCGTGAGTCCAACGCGTTTCGGCGGAAGTGCGGATTCGCAAGGTTACATGTGCTGCAATGCACCTCCCTGAGCCGAACTCACGCGTCGATGCCCGAATCCCTGATCCTTCATCGATTTTGCACTTCGGCAGAGATGTCTGTAAAGTAGATCAAGTTGTTCCGGTCATGTACAGGAGCAGCGAGCGGAGGTCGTGAACTTCCCTCGGGTCCTTAACTCAGTTGGTAGAGTGCCTGCTTTGCAAGCAGGATGTCGGGAGTTCGATTCTCCCAGGATCCACCAGCAAGCCCCCGTCGAGTTCGACGGGGGCTGTTTCGTTTCACGTGGAACGTCGCCTGTGCAATCTGTCCGCTCGCCCGCGGGGGCTGCGTCCGCGGTGATGTGCACCACGACTCCGACGTCGACGCGGGGGCTCGCGACCCGGCCCCGCAGCGCGAGACCGTCATTGTCCTCGTGAAGTAGGGAAACCCCGAACGGTGCACTCGGGGTCACTCGCTCACGGTGCGCCCGCGGGAGCACCTACCGTAGAGGCATGACCACTCCTTCAGATTCGGCGGCAGCTACAACACCGTTGCCGCCGCTCTCCAGCCCCAAAACCGGGGACGCTGACCCCGCGGGATCCGCAGCGCCGGCAGGAGCGCCGGCCGCCGCGTCCAGCGCGCACACCGCCCCGCCTACCGCCCAAGCCGCCCCGGCCGCGCCTGCGCCGCCGCCCGGCGGTTCCCGGCCGCAGAAGTCGAAGCGGTCGACACCGACCCCGTCGGCCACGGCCCAGATGCCGAAAGCGCCCCTCAACCTCCTGCTGACCCTGCTGCATCTCGCAGCACTCGGCGTCGTCGGGTTCACCATCACCGTCATGCTTCTGACGCTCATGGGAACCGGTATCGGGATGCTCGTCATCGGTGTGGGTCTCGTGTTCCTCCTCGCGCTGGTGTACGCGCTCTTCGGCATCGCGTGGTTCGAGACCTACCGCGTCGGCGGCCTGTACGGACTCCACGTCTCAACACCGCAGTGGCAGCAACGGCGCGCGCCGGGGTTCAGCGGCTGGTTCGCATCTATGGCGCGGCAGGCGGTCGACGGACGGATGTGGCGCGCGGTCGCGAACTTCGCGATCGCGAGCGCTCTCGGCGCCGCCGTGCTGGGTCTCGTGCAGGGCTTCGTGCAAGCGTTCGTCTCGGTCTTCCGCACGTTCAACGTGTGGTGGCAACCGGGCATCATCGGTATGCTCCTCTGCGCGGCCGGTATCGTCGGTCTCGCCCTGCTGCACCGGCTCATCGCAGTCGCGATCATCGGTTCGAGTGCGGCCGAAGCCGAGCTCACGGAGACCGCACGCCTGTCGGCGCGTCAGCGCGAGGGCGCGGTGCGCGCAGCGGACGTCGAGCGCACCCGTATCGAACGCGACCTGCACGACGGGGTGCAGCCCCGGCTCGTCTCGGTGGGCATGACCCTCGGACTCGCTCAGGAGAAGATCGATACCGATCCGCAGGCGGCGAAGCTGCTCGTCGCCGAGGCGCACACCTCGACGAAGGCAGCGATCACGGAATTGCGGCAGCTCGCCCGGGGCATCTACGCCTCGGTGCTCGACGACCGCGGGCTGGACGCGGCGCTCTCGGCGCTCGCTGCACGCTCCCACATCCCCGTGCACCTCGACGTGCGGTTGACCGACCGCTGCAGCCGCGACGCGGAAGCCGCCGTATACTTCGCCATCGCTGAGTCGCTGACGAACGCGGCGAAGCACTCCCGCGCCAGCGAAGCCCGCGTGGTGGTGCGCATGCGCGAGGACGGCCCGACGCAGGCGCCCCAGCTGTGGGCTCGAGTGGAGGACAACGGCATCGGGGGAGCCCGGGTCACGCCCGGAGGCGGCCTCGACGGGATCATGAACCGGGTGCTCGCCGCGGGCGGTACGACCCGGCTCGACAGCCCGAACGGCGGCCCGACGACCCTGGAGGTGAGCGTCCCGTGCGCATCCTGATCTGCGAAGACTCCGTACTGCTGCGGGAAGGGCTGGTCCGTCTGCTCGAACACGGCGGGCACACCGTCGTCGCGGCGTTGCCCGATGCGAGTGGTCTCCTCGGCGCGGTGGAAGCCAACGAGCCAGAGCTGTGCATCCTGGACGTGCGCCTCCCGCCGACCTTCACCGATGAGGGCATCCTGGCGGCGCTCGAGCTGCGACGGGTGCGCCCGGGTCTGCCAGTCTTAGTGCTCTCCCAGTACGTGGAGGAGCGCTATGCGAGCGAGCTGATCGCAGCCCAGGGCGGCGCCTTCGGGTACCTCCTGAAAGATCGTGTCGCAGACGTGGGGGAGTTCATCGAGTCGGTGCGCCGCATCGCGGGCGGGGCCACCGTTCTCGACCCCGAAGTCGTGGCACAGCTTCTGACGCGTCGCTCCCGAGACGACCGGATGCGCGCACTCACCGAGCGTGAGCGCACCGTGCTCGCCGCACTTGCGGAGGGCCGGTCGAATCAGGCGATCGCCGCGCTTCTGTTCCTGTCCGAAGCGAGTGTCGAGAAGCACATCACGGCGATCTTCCAGAAGCTCCAGCTCGAGCCCGACGGCGGAGGCAATCGCAGGGTCCTAGCGGCCATCGCCCACTTCGAGAGCATCGGATCGTCGCCGGCAACTGCCCCCGACGCCGATCGACCGTTCCCCAACACACAGACCGGAGCACCCGCATGAATCCCCCCTCAGACTCCCACCAGGCTCCCAAGCAGCCCGAGCCACCGTACGCGCAGCAGCGCGAGCAGCCCGACGCGCAGCGCCAGTCCGGTGCACCGGGCAAGCGGCTCCCGACGACGCGCGCCATCGTCACGGTCACCGCGGCCGTCGGCGGAGTGGCGCTGCTCGCCGTCGGCGTCTCCGCGGCCTACTCCTCGATCGCGCCTCAGCGTTATGACGGCATCGATGCGATCGTCGGCAATGCGACCGGGGAGGAGGGGTACCATGACACGGGCGATGGGGCGAGTCCCGTCGTGGACGACGGCTCCGGAACGCAGACGTACTTCGCAAGCGTCGATGACGTGCGGTCGCTCGACCTGGATATCGCGGCCGCGGGGTTCGAGCTGGAGTTCGGCGACGTCACCGAAGCCGAACTCGTCGCGAGCGGAGACCGCGCGGCCGAGTGGACGATGATCGTCGAGGAGGGCGAACTGAGTGTCGAGACGCCCGCACGAGCCTTGACGGCGGGCTGCGTCTTCAACTGCGGGGCGAGCGGGTTCGGAAATGCGACGGCCACGCTGACCCTTCCCAAATCGATGAGCGAGACCGGCACGCTCGACGCCGATATCAGCGTCGAAGCCGGTGCGGTGCGCGGCTCCGGATCCTTCCGTTCGCTCGACCTCGGACTCGAGGCGGGCGAGATCCGCCTCGAGGGGGGCGCCGAGCACTTGGCGGTCGACGTCGAGGCGGGCAAGGCCGAGTTGGATCTCGCGGATGTCGCCACGGCAGAGGTCGCCGTTGAAGCCGGCTTGGCGCGCGTGTCGCTCACGGGCGAGGCCCCGGATCGCGTGTCTGTCGACGCGAGCACCGGCAGCGCGGCGCTCGATCTGCCGGAGGCGGACTACCTCGTCGATGCGAAGACCGAACTCGGTGAACTCGACGATCGCCTGTCGAAGAGTGACGATTCGAAGGCCGCTGACGCACAGCACGTCGTCACGGTTCGCGCGGAAGCCGCGAAGGTGACGCTGCAGTGACCTGAGTTCGCGTGCTCTCCCATCGCCGGGTGCGCGCAGACGGCCTTCCGCCTCGCCGTGGCCTGCGACCCGTACACTGGGCGCATGGACCACGGCGGGGTTTCGGCGCGACACGGCCGCCCGGGGCCGTTTCTCTCGGCGAGAGGCGATCCGGAGCCTTCGGGGCCGCACCACACGCGCTCTGCGACCTCCGCGGCCGCGGAGCAGTCCGCCACGGCACCGCCGACTGCGCCCGTGTCGGTGACGTGGGCGCCCGACGTGCTCGGCGCGGGCTTCGAGGCGGCGGAGCTCGACCTCGGTGCAGATGACGAAGGACCGCTCGTCGCAACGCTCGTGCGCTGCCTCCCGGCGCGAGCGGCCCTACTGGATCGCGTGCTGCATCGCACGCGCGTGCTGGACGACGTGGACGTGCTGTACGTGCACGGGTGGTCGGACTACTTCTTTCAGCGCACCATGGCCCGCTTCTGGACGGACCGAGGTGCTCGGTTCTACGCGCTCGACTTGCGGAAGTACGGCCGGAGCTTGCGCGATGGCCAGACGCCGGGATACATCGAGAACCTCGAAGACTACGACCTCGAGATCGGCCTCGCGCTCTCCGCGATGGGACACGAGGCGGCCAGCGAGCGCAAGCTGCTGCTCTTCGGGCACTCCACCGGCGGACTCATACTGAGCCTGTGGGCGGCAGCCCATCCTGGGCGCGCCGACGGGCTCGTGCTCAACAGCCCGTGGCTCGAGTTTCAGCTCACGGGAGCCGGCCGGCAGATGCTCGCGCCGCTGCTCGACCTGGGAACACGCTTCAATCTGCGCGATTCGGCGCCGCAGTTCGATGCCGGGCTCTACTCCCGGGCGCAGCGCGAGGTGGGCCCCGCCGACGAGCTCGACCTGATCGATGAGCGATGGCGGCCCACGCGCAGTCATGCGGTACTCACGGTCTGGCTCCGTGCGATCCTCGCAGGTCACGCACGCGTCAGCCGGGGTCTCGGGATTGAGATTCCGATGGTCATGCTGCTGTCTGCCCGATCGGCCCTTCCACTGCGGTGGGATCCGGGTCTTACGAGCGCCGATACGGTGCTCGACGTGGATGAAATCGCGAAGGCATCGCTGCGACTGGGCGCATCGCTCACCATCGAGCGACTCGACGGTGCGTTGCACGACGTCTTCTTATCGCGCGATTCGGTTCGAGCAGAGGCGTACGCTCGACTCGACCGCTGGGTCGTCGGCTGGGCGGCCGCACGGAACACCCCGCGGAGCGCGGCTCCGAGCACGACTGCACCGGGCGCCCGCGGTTGAGGTGAGGGTCCACCCCGGCGCGCGTGGAGCCGCTGCACGGCCCGACCGACTAGGCTCGGATCATGGATCTTCGAGTAGCCGCCTATGCCGTGGTGGAGCGGCGCGGCAAGATCCTATTGACGCACTGGCGACGCGGTCATCTGCATGGCTGGACGCTGCCCGGAGGCGGCATTGAGAACGGTGAGGATCCTCGCGACACCGTCGTGCGTGAGGTCGCCGAGGAGACCGGGCTCGAGGCGCGCGTCGGGAAATTGCTCGGGGTCGATTCACGCGTCATGGTGCGGGAGGAAGTGCCGGCCGGCGACAACCCCGAACTGCACACCATTCGCATCGTCTACCGCGCCACCGTGATCGATGGACCGCTGCGCAACGAGATCGACGGCTCCTCCGATGAGGCCCGCTGGGTGGCGCTGCGCGACCTCAAGTCACTCCGCACGCTCTCGCTCGTGCAGACCGGCCTGCGTATGGCGGGCTTGAACCGACGCCCCGCGGCGAAGCCCGGAAAGGGCGCCAACCGTCAGAGCCGCACTGCGAAACCGCGCAAGTAGCCGCGGCCGATCGCGAAGCAGCTCGCGTCAGGGTCGCGATGCGCCGGCCTGAAACGACGAATGGCGCTCCGGCTCGAAAGCCAGAACGCCATTCGTCGCAGCGAGATCAGTTCTCGGGGGCGACCCAGAGCTCGTCATCCGTGCGGAATGCCTGCCACAGTGCATAGCCCACGCCCACTGCGGCCGCGATGCCGAGGCCCAGAGCGACCACGCCGCCCGCGCTTCGCTTCGGCTTGAGGTAGCCCGAGCGCTCACCGAAGCCGCGAACCTTCTTCGCCGCCTTCGGGTTGTCGATCTCATCGAGCGCCTGAACCGTTCGAGCCAGCGCGCTCGCTACGAACGGCGTCGTTGCACGGCGCACGGCGTCCGCAGCCCGGCGAGCCGATGCTGTACCGCGGTCGATCGTCGGCCGCACGGCCTCGAGAGCTCCATCAATGCGCGGTGCGAGGTGCTCATCGCTGAGACGCCGCGCCTGTCCACCGGCCTGACCGAGCACCTCCCCGGCATGTCCCAGTACGACGCGCTGCTGATCGAGCAGCTCCTGGGCGTTTTTCCGCAGCTTACGGAGTTCGCGGCGGCGCTTACGTGAGAGATTCATTCGTATCCTCCTTGCTCGACGAGGCAATCCTTTGAGCCATATCACCCGTAGCCTCCACGCTACACCGAACCGACCGCTCGGCGGCCGAGGGAGGCCCGCAAACGGCGCGTTGTCAGGGTTTCCCAGGGTCCGAAGGGCCTTGACAACACTTTCTTCACACCCCTCCCGGCCTACACTGGTCGCATGACGATTCACTCCTCAGTAGCTACCATCCACACGAACCACGGCGACATCGTCGTCAACCTCTTCGGCGATCACGCCCCGAAGACGGTGAAGAACTTCGTCGATCTCGCAGAGAAGGGGTTCTACGACGGCGTGATCTTCCACCGCATCATCCCGAACTTCATGATCCAGGGCGGCGACCCCACGGGTACCGGCACCGGCGGCCCCGGCTACACGTTCGATGACGAGATCCACCCCGAGCTGGGTTTCACCGAGCCCTACCAGCTGGCTATGGCGAACGCCGGGAAGCGCCCCGATATGACGGGACGTCTCGCGGGGACGAACGGCTCGCAGTTCTTCATCACCACGACCGCGCCTGACTGGCTCAATGGCAAGCACACCATCTTCGGCGTTGTCGCCGATGATGCCTCGAAGGCCGTCGTCGATACCATCTCCGGCGTTCAGACCGGTGCGCAAGACCGTCCCGTCGAAGACGTCGTGATCTCCGGCGTCGACGTCGTCGCAGCGTAAGGACGTTCGCAGGTGAGCAACGAGTCGGGGCCGGCGTACGGCGAACGCGTCGAGCCCGGCCCCGACGACGTCTGCTACCGGCATCCCGGGGTGCGCAGCTTCGCGCTGTGCCAGCGGTGCGGGCGCACGATATGCGGCGACTGCCAGGTCGTTTCGCCCGTCGGAGTGCTGTGCCCCGAATGCACGAAGGAAATGCGCGCGCCGGCGACCCAGCGCGCAGCTCGGTCGACGCGGGTGGCCGGTCGGAGAATCGCCGCCATGGACGCCCCGGTGACCTACGGGGTCATGATTCTGTGCGGCGTGATTTTCACCGCGCAGTGGCTGAGTGCGACGTTCGGCGGAAACGAGGTCACTGCAGCGCTCTGGTACGCGCCGTTGTACTCAATGCCCGGCGTGTTCGAGCCCTGGCGCATGCTGACCGTGATGTTCACGCATTCGCCGAGTTTCATCTTCCACATCCTCTTCAACCTCTACGCATTGTGGTTGTTCGGACGAAATCTCGAACAGACCATCGGTCGCGGTGCATTCGCGGTGTTGTACGTATTCGCGGGCATCGGAGGATCGCTCGGCGTGATGATGTGGGCGTACGCCGACCCGCAGTCGCTGGTCGCCCCGACCGTCGGCGCATCGGGCGCCATCTTCGGTGTGCTCGCCGCCACACTGGTGACGATGCGCGCCGCGCGCGTCAACATCACCTCCCTCGCGGTGCTCATCGCGATCAACTTCGCGATCGGTTTCATCCCGGGCGCCGCCATCTCGTGGCAGGCGCACCTTGGAGGCATGGTCGTGGGTGCCGTGACCATGTGGGTGCTTCTCGCGACGCGGGGGCCGAGGCGGCGCAAGCAGCGCGTTGCCGGCCTGGTCGGTCTGGGAGCCCTACTGGTGCTCGCTTCGGGAGCGTACTTCGTCGTCGCTCCGGCGGCCAACTTCATCGGCTGACAACGCCACAGAACTGACTGAGGCCCGGCGATTGCCGGGCCTCAGTCAGTTATCCACAGTTTCATCCCCACCTGGGGAGGAATTACAGCTGTGTCATTCGGGGGGAAACCGCGCTACTTCCACCAAGGAGTCATCAAGAAGCCGACGAGCACGAGTCCGAAGCCGATGAAGATGTTGGCCTGACCGAACGCCGGCACGGGGAGCTGCAGACCCGCGCTGGTGATGTAATAGAGCACGATCCAGACGAGACCGAGCAGCATGAAGCCGAACATCACCGGCTTGAACCACACGGGGTTCGGAGCGTCCTTTCGTGCAGCCGCAAGATCCGCACGGTTTTGCGCAACCTCGGCCGAATTCCGCTTACTTACATTCTTTCCAGCTGCTGCCATGAGCCCAGTCTACCTGGAACCTGGCCCACGCCCAGTGAGCGGGCTTTAGAATGTGGGGGTGAACGAGACAGTCGAGAGGAGCCGCCGGCGCCGTCGCGCCCGGCTGAGCCCGTTGACCGTGATCGGTGAACTGCTGCTGGTCGGGGGCCTTGCCGTCATGGGCTACATCGTGTGGCAGCCCTGGCACACCGGGGTCGGCGTCACGGCAAAGCAGAGCGACCTGTCGGCTGAGGATTCGGCTCGATGGGACAGCGAGGCCTCGTCGGAGCCGTTCGACGGCGTGGTTCCGGTCACGGCGCGTCCTGCAGAAGCCGAAGTCTTCGCGGTGCTCCGGGTGCCCTCCTTCGGCACGACGTACGCCAATCGCGTCGCCGAGACGACGGCTTGGGAAACGGTGCTGAACCTCGACGACAAGGGCATCGGTCACTACAAGATGACGCAGATGCCGGGAGAGCCCGGCAACGTCGCCCTCGCCGGGCATCGGTCGGGGCCACTCATCAACTCCTTCCGCGAGGTCATGAACCTGAGGGTGGGTGACCCGCTGTTCGTGGAGACCGCCGACGGTTGGTACACCTACCGGTTCCGGTCGATCGAGTACGTGCTGCCCGATGAGACCGACGTACTGAATCCGTTCCCGCGGCTTGAGGGCACCCCCGGTGACGATCAGATCCTCACGCTGACGACCTGTCATCCGAAGATGGCCGGCAGCGACGAACGCGCGATCGCTTACTCTGTCTACGAGGGCTTCCAGCCCCGCGCCGACGGGCCCCCGCAGGAGCTGCTCGATCTCAATCCGACGATGGGCGCAACACAGGCGCTCAGAGGGGACCAAGAATAGTGTTCTCAATGCTCTGGCGCTTCTTTCCGGGCCCGGCTTGGCTCCGGGTCATCGTGCTGCTGCTCGTCGCAGCTGCCGTCGTGTACGCGCTGATCGCGTACGTCTACCCCTGGGTTGCCACGCAGATGCCTGGCGAGGAAGTAACGGTCAACACGTGAGCAAGATCTTGGTCATCGACAACTACGACAGCTTTGTCTACACGCTGAACGGGTACCTGCAGCAGCTGGGCGCCGAAACGCATGTGATTCGCAACGACGAGGTGACGACCGGCGGCTTGGAGGCCCTCGTCGCCGAGTACGACGGCGTACTCATCTCTCCGGGTCCGGGCACTCCCGCAGACGCGGGCGTCTCGATCGCGATGGTGGATCTCGCGTTGCGCACCGGAGTGCCGCTGCTCGGTGTCTGCCTCGGTCATCAGGCCATTGCGGAAGCGCTCGGTGCGACGGTGACCCATGCGGAAGAGCTGATGCACGGAAAGGTGTCGCGTGTGCTCCACACCGATGACCCGTTCTTCGCCGGCGTGGCGCAGGAGTTCGACGCGACTCGATACCACTCACTCGCGGTCGTGCGAAAGACCGTACCTGAAAGCCTCGTGATCACCGCCGAGACGGCGAGCGGCATTGTCATGGCCGTACGACACCGCGAACTGCCGATCTACGGCGTTCAGTACCACCCCGAGTCGGTGCTCACCGAGGGCGGATATCAGCAGCTCGGCAACTGGCTCACCGTTGTCGGAGTACCGAACGCGGCAGAGGTTGCGCGGACGCTGTCACCACTACTCGTCGACTGATCACCGCCCCCGGGCCGCATACGCCGAGGTGCCTATGAGGCCTGCGGAGCCCGAACCTGAGACCGCATCACGCAGAGCCCCGAGGGTTCGACCGGCAAGTCAGCCGGCGCAGTACTTGAGCTCGAGCGCGGAGCGCTGAGCCTGGGATCCTACGATCGACTGCGCGATGATCGGATACCCCTCCACGGTGGGGCAAGCGGGATCCGGGGTGTACGTCACGTTGAGTCCCAGGCTCTCGACCATTGATTTCGCCACCTGCATCGGCTGCGCGATGACTTCGGGAACCTGCACATTGCCGCTCGACACGATCATCTCGATGCCGGTGCCCGACTGCACCTCGGTACCGGGCTCCGGCGTGACGCTGATCACGCGACCGGCGGCCTCAGTGGGATCGTCCTGCTTCGAGACGATGCCCACGGTCAGACCGAGGTCCTCGAGCTCTTGGCGGTAATCCTCTTCCGTCATGCGACCGATCGAGGGCACCTTCGCTGTCTCAGGACCGGTGGAGACGTAAACGGTGATGCTGTCGCCTGCGGTGAGCACCGAACCAGCTTCGGGAACAGTGGAGATGATGTGGTCGTTGGCGACCGTCTCGCTGGTCTGTTCCACGCTGATCGTGGTGAGCTCGAGCTCTCGTAATCGGTCGAGCGCCTCACCCCGCTGCATATCGACAAGTTCGGGAACCTCGCGCGACGAGTCCGGGAGAAACTCTTGCGGAGCGAGCGTGACCAGCCAGAAGACCACGGCGATGATCACCGCTCCGATCGTGAGGATCGCGGCCCACGTCCACATCACCGGCGGCCGGCTCTGCGTCCGCGTCGCGCCGCCCCCATCGGAGAGCTGACGGAGTGCGAGATCCGACTCCGAGACTTCCTCACCACCGGAGAACAGCACCGTGTCCTGTTGCTGGACGGCGAGCTTGGGCATACGTCCATTCGCCGCTTCACGGAGCGCCTCGCGAAACTCGGAGGCCGACTGGAATCGCTTGGCGCGATCCTTCGCGAGACCGTAGAGCACGACGCGGTCGAGCTCGGGCGTGACTTCGGGCTCACGTTCGCTCGGGGGCTTCGGCCGTTCGCTCACATGCTGATATGCGACCGCGACTGCTGTATCGCCCCGGAACGGGACATCGCCGGTAAGGAGCTCGTACAGCATGACCGCGGTCGAATACAGGTCGGTGCGGGCATCGATGGACTCGCCTTTGGCCTGTTCGGGCGAGAAATATGCTGCGGTGCCGAGAATAGCGGTCGTCTCTTGCAGCGTCGAAGACGTGTCGGACACGGCTCGGGCGATGCCGAAGTCCATGACCTTTACCTGACCACTCTTCGTGATCATGATGTTGGCCGGCTTGATGTCGCGGTGCACGATGCCCGCTCGATGTGAGTACTCGAGTGCGGTGAGCACGGAATCCACGACGCGGCAGGCTTCCGACTGAGACAGACGGCCCTTGGCCTCGAGCTGACGCAGATTCGTGCCCTCGACGTATTCCATGACGATGAACGGCAGTCGCTTCGGCCCATCAGCGGTCTGGATGAGGTCGTCGCCCGCGTCGAAGACGCGCACGACGGTCGGATGGGCCATGCGCGATGCGGACTGCGCCTCCTGGCGGAATCGCGAGCGGAACTGCGCGTCGCCAGCCAGATCCGCCTTCATCACCTTGATGGCGACCTGGCGGCCGAGCTTCGTGTCCGTACCGCGGTACACCGTCGCCATGCCACCCTGGCCGACGAACTCCCCGATCGCGTACCGGCCGGCGAGAATTCGCTGTTCGCCGACGTCGGTCGTTTCGGGCATGTTCACCTCTTCCGTGGTCATGGATTGCCGTCCTCAGTTTATCGCGATGCGAACCTGTATTTCGCTGTGGTCGAGCGGTTACCCGTCGGTGCCGCCATCTGAATCGGAGTTCGAGCCGCCGTTCGACCCGTTGGAGCCGCCGTTCGACCCGCCATTGGATCCAGTGCTCGGCGCCTTCTCCGGCGCTTCGACGGTGATGGCCAGGTCGGGAGAGGCCGGCGAGACGCGCTCGGTGCCGTTCCCCTGGCACGAAACCGTGTAGTTCACGGTGATGGTGCCGTTCTCCGCGCCCGGCTCGAGCTCCTCGGCGACGAGGTTCACGGTGGTGCCCGAGAGGCCCGCAAGGCTGCCCTCGGGAGCGACATTCATGTTGTAGTTGGAGACCTGCATGCCGGTGGGGCAGATGTAGGTCGGCAGCGACACGGTGAACGATGCTCCCGACTTGACCGAACTGGTGCCCGTCGGCGCACCGGGCGCAGGGGCGTCGCCGTAGGCGACGTTGTAGGTCAGCGTGATGGGTTCGTCGAGGGGTACGCTGCTGCCCGTCGGGTTGACCGACGTCACCAGATTCACCTGGTCATCGGGTGCCTGGTTTCCCGCGGCCGTGGTGACGTTGGTGAAACCGAGTCCCTGCAGGTACCCGACAGCCTCTTCGACATTCAGCCCGACGACGTCATCGCCGTTCACCGCGCCGGTGGTCGGCTCGGGTGGGGTCGTCGTCTCCGACGGCGTCGTGGTGCGCGTCGTGGTTGTGGTCGGCGGGCTGTCGTCGTCGCCATTGCCATTTAGCAACGCAATCGCCGTGCCGCCGCCGATCAGCAGAAGCAGCACCAGCAGCGTGATGAGCGGCCAGGTCCAAGCGCTCTTCTTTTTCTTCTTCGGGTCTGCTTCTGCCGGGTTCTCGTCGTCGCCGACCTCCGGCACGTTCGTGGTGCTCGGCATTGCCGATGTGCGCGGCAGCGCCGTCGTCGCAGCATCGTTCGAGGCGGTCTGCGGCAGCGCCATCGTCGCCGGCTGGCTGTCGCCGAGCACCTGGGGCACGTAGCTCGCTGCGAGCTGCACGTCTCCGCGGTGCAGGGCGGTGGCGGCCTGCGCGAGCTTCGCGGCCGTCATCGGCCGACCTGCCGCATCCTTCGCGAGGCAGGCGTACACGAGGTTGCGCACGGGCTCGGGAATGTCGTTGGGCAGGTCGGGCGGCGTGTCGTTGATCTGCGCCATGGCGATCGCGACCTGCGACTCGCCCGTGAAGGGGCGCTTCCCCGCGAGGCACTCGTAGGCGACGACGCCGAGCGAGTAGATGTCGGTCGCCGCGGTCGCCGTGTGCCCACTGGCCTGCTCGGGTGCGAGGTACTGCACGGTGCCCATGACTTGACCGGTCGCGGTGAGCGGCACCTGGTCAGCGATGCGCGCGATCCCGAAATCGGTGATCTTCACGCGCCCCTCTGGCGTGATGAGCAGGTTGCCGGGCTTGATGTCGCGGTGCACCAGACCGGCGTCGTGCGCGGCCTGCAGCGACGTCGCGGTCTGCGCGACGATGCCGAGCACGCGATTGGCGGGGAGGCGCCCCTCGCGATCGATGATCGCAGAGAGCGGTTCGCCCGGGACGAGCTCCATCACGATGTACGCGGAGCCCTGCTCCTCGCCGTAATCGAACACGTTGGCGATGCCTTCGTGGTTCACGAGAGCGGCGTGACGGGCCTCGGCGCGGAAGCGCTCGAGGAAGCCCGGATCCCCCATGTACTCGTCTTTGAGGATCTTGATGGCGACGGTGCGGCCGATAATGCTGTCGGTCGCCTTCCACACTTCACCCATGCCACCGACGGCGATCCTCGAGCTGAGCTCGTAGCGTCCGCCGAATGTGATCCCTGCCGCTGGCCTCATTCGCTCAACACCGCTTCCATTACTCGTTTTCCAACAGCCGTGGGGAGATCGAATGAGCCCCCCTCATTTCCGAAGTTCGCGCCGCCGCCGTCGGCGATCACAACGGCTACCGCGACCTCCGGGTCTTCTACCGGTGCGAAACCAGTGAACCACAGCGTAAAGGGAAGATCATTCCCATCTGCGTCCGTGCCGTTCTCGGCGGTACCGGTCTTGCCCGCGACGCGCACACCATCGATGCCCGCATTCTGCGCGAGGCCCTCTGGCGAGTCCACGCCGCGCTCCATCATGCCCGCGACCGCGTCCGCCGTCTTCTTCGAGACCGGCTGACTGAACTGCTCGGGCGCGTACTCCTTCTCGACCTTCAGATCGGGCGTAATCACCTTGTCGACGAGCGACGGCTTCATGACCGTTCCGTCGTTGGCGATACCCGCCGAGACCATTGCGATCTGCAGCGGCGTCGCACGCACATCCTGCTGACCGATCGAGGAGAGGGCGACCTGCGCCTTGCTCTCTGGCACTGGCGACTGGCTCGGCGTGACCGGCGTCGGAATTGTCAGATCCTGCTCGAATCCGAACTTCACCGCCATGTCGGGCACCGCGTTGTCGTCCATCTTCGTCGTCATCTCGGCGATCGGAATATTGCACGAGAGTACGATGGCCTGCTCGAGTGTCGCCTTCTCGCCCGTGCCGCACGTGCTGCGCGAGGCGTTCTGCAGCACAGAACTCGACTGGGGCAGCGTCCACTGCGCCGGGTTGTCGAACTCGGTCGACGGCGTGGCCTCGCCCGCCTCGATCGCCGCGGCGGCCGAGATCAGCTTGTAGACCGATCCCGGGTGGTACAGATCGCCGGCGATGGCGCGGTTCTGGAGCGGCTGCGCCGGGTCGTCGTTGAGCTGACGGTAGTTCGTGATGATGTCGGCGTCGTTGTTGCTCGACAGGGCGTTGGGATCGAACCCGGGCGTCGAGGTGAGCGCGAGGATTCGGCCGGTCTTCGGCTCCAGCGCGACGACGGCGCCCTCGAAGCCGCTCTCGGTCATCGCGGCGTACGCCGCCTCTTGCGCCGCCGGGTCGATCGTGGTCTCGATCGAGCTGCCCTGCGGCTCGACGCCGTTCAGGGTGTTCATGATGCGCGTGAAGAACTGCGCATTGCCGCTTCCCGAGAGGTCCTGGTTCATCGCGGACTCCAGGCCCGTCATGCCCTGGGTGCGCGAGAAGTAGCCGGTGAGCGGTGAGTACATCGCTCCGTTGGAGTATTCGCGCACGTAGCGGAAATCGTCGTCGGTCGGAGTGGAGAAGGCGACGGGATCGCCATCGACGAGGATCGCCCCGCGCTCGACCTTGTAGCTGTTCATGAGCGCGCGCGAGTTCAAGGAGTTGGCGCGGAGGTCGTCGGCCTGCACGAACTGGATCATGGTGACCGAGAAGAAGAGCACGATGAACATGCCGAAGACGGCACGGGTAATGATCTTGAGGGGCTTGTTCATGCGCGGATCACCAGCTTCGGTCGGTTGCGCACCGAGTTCGAGAGGAGGATCAGCAGAGCGATGATGATCCAGTTGGAGACGAGCGACGAGCCGCCGGCCGCGAGGAAGGGTGCCGTGAGGCCCGTCAACGGGATCACGCGCGTGACGCCGCCGACCACGATGAAGACCTGGAACGCGATGGTGAACGCGAGCCCGGCAGCCAGCAGCTTGCCGAAGTCGTCATGCCCGGCGAAGCCGATCCGAAGCCCGCGCCCGACCAGCAGCAGGTACGCGGCGAGGATCACGAAGATTCCGATCAGGCCCAGCTCTTCACCGAGGCTCGGGATGATGTAGTCGCTGAATGAGAGTGGAGTCACCCACGGGTAGCCCTGGCCCAGGCCAGTGCCCGTCATGCCGCCGTTGGCCATTCCGAAGAGGCCCTGCACCATCTGGTAGCTGGCACCGTTCGGGTCGGCGAACGGGTCGAGCCAGTTGGCGAATCGGTTGCCGACGTAGCTCAGAGTCTGGCTCGCGAGGAGCCCGCCCGCGAGGAAGAGGCCGAGCCCGAGAATGATCCAGCCGATCCTGCCCGTCGCCAGGTACAGCATCGAGAGGAAGAGGCCGAAGTAGAGCAGCGAGGTGCCGAGGTCGCGCTGGAAGACGAGCACCGACATCGCAGCGAGCCAGAAGACGATCAGCGGGCCGAGGTCACGGGCCCGCGGGAACCGGATGCCGAGGATCTTCTTTCCGGCCATCGCGAGTGAGTCGCGGCTGCGCACGAGATACCCGGCGAAGAAGATCGCGAGCAGGATCTTCGCGATTTCGCCCGGCTGGAACGAGAACCCGCCGATGTTGATCCACACGCGTGCGCCGTTGATCGTCTGCCCGATGCCCGGGAGCATAGGCAGCAGCAGCAGCACGACCGCCGCAAGACCGGTGAGGTAGGTGTACCTGAAGAGCACCATGTGGTTGCGGATCACCCAGAGCACGACGATCGCCGCGGCGACCGCAACGGTGGACCACAAGAGCTGCCGCACCGGGTCCGCGCCCTCCTCGTCGAACGAGATGCGGTAGATCATCGCGACGCCCACCATGTTCAGCATCGCGGCGATCGGCATGATGAGCGGATCGGCATCGGGCGCGATGCGGCGGATCGTGAGATGCAGCCCGATCACGGCGACGACGAACGCGATGCCCATCGGGAGCAGCTCCGTGGACGGGGCTCCGCTGACGGTGAGGTCGATGATGACGATGGCGCCGACGCCGATGGCGATCGCGAAGAGGAGCAGCGACAGCTCGAGCGCCTGCAGCTTACGCGGCGCGCGCAGGGCTGTGATGCGCTGCAGTACGGTCTCGCTCGTGCGCGTCTTCTCGAAGGTGCGGGCTTCCGCGCCGCCCGACGGCTGAGGGTTACTCATCGGTATCCCCCAATCGCAGCACGATGTCCCTGGCGTCTTCGAGAGACCCGGCTGTCAGGGTGCGTTTCACCTGGCGCTGCTCGAGACCGTCGAGATCTTCGAGAGGTATCTCGGTGTTCTCAGCGACGGAGTAGAGCGAGAGAGTGCCGATGTTCTGCTGCACGCCCTGGTAGATGATGACCGTCTCGTCGTCGGTGCCCACGAAGTAGCGCGTCTGTGTCCATTGATACCCGACGAGCAGGGCGCCGCCGATCGCGACGAGCACGGCGACCGCGCCGAGCGCCCACAGCAGGCGCCGCCTGCGATTGCGACGCTTCGTCTCGGCCATGAGCTCGGCGAGGTACTCGTCGACGCGCGACTCGAAGTGGCTCTCCTCGACGACCGGAGCCTTGCGCACCGCGCGCTTGCGGCTGAGCAGACGATTGCGCGCCGTCGACGTGGTGCCGTCCATCGCGGCCTCGGTCGTGGCGGCCGAGCCTGCGAAGCGCCGTCCCTCCTGCTTGAGCTCGAGCGTGTCGCCGGGGTCGACTGCCGGAGCCGCGACGGTCTCGACGAGCACGACCGTGACGTTGTCGGGCGCACCGTGCGACAGGCTCTTGTCGATGAGGGCGTCGACGCCGCCCTGCAGCGTCGAGCGCCGGCGCAGGATCTTCTCGATGTCGACGTCGTCGACGTACCCGCACAGGCCGTCGGAGCACAGCAGCCAGACATCGCCCGGCTGCGTGTCGACCACCTGCGTGTCGACCTGCGGCGAGGAGTCGACGTCGCCGAGCACGCGCATCAGCACCGAGCGGCGCGGGTGGATCTTCGCCTCTTCCTCGGTGATCTTTCCGCTGTCGACGAGGCGCTGCACGAAGGTATGATCCTTGGTGACCTGCCGCAGTGTGTCGTCGCGCAGCAGGTACAGGCGGGAGTCGCCGATGTGGCCGATGGCCAGCTGATCCTCGACGGGGATGAATCCCGTGAAGGTCGTTCCCATGCCGGCGAGCTCAGGGCGATCGCGCACGGTGGAGCGCAACTTCGTGTTCGTGTCGAGGATCGCCGTGCGCAGCACATTGGTGGTCGCTTCTGGGCTGCCCGTCGGGGGCACGTCGAGCTCGGCCATCGCTTTCGCTGCGATCGCGGAGGCCACGTCGCCGCCCGCGTGGCCGCCCATGCCGTCGGCGACCAGGTAGATGTAGTCGCCGGCGAAGGCGGAATCCTGGTTGTTCGACCGCACCATGCCCACGTGGGAGCCGATGGCGCTCGTATACGCGACCGTCACGCTCAGGGCCTCAGCTCGAACGTGGTCGTGCCGATGGTGACGGGCGTGAACGGGGGAACGGGGAGCGACTTCGTGACACGCGCGCCATCGAGGCGCGTGCCATTGGTGGAATCGAGATCCGTGAGGATCCATTCATCGCCCGTGCGGGCGAGACGCGCGTGGTACGTGGAGGTGTATTCGTCGACGATGACGAGGGTGGAATCACTGCTGCGACCGATGGTCACGAGGTCGTCATCGAGCACGATCGAGGTGCCCGACGCCACGCCCGACGTGATGACGAGGTGCTTGGGCGCACCGACGCCACCCGCTGACGGCAGCGCGCCTCCGCCCGGCGTGATCGCCGGTGCCTGCGACGACTGTGCGGCGGCTGGCGCGGGGGAGTGCGTCGGAGGTGACACGGGCGTCATCGCCTGCACCGACGGGGAAGGGGCCGAACCATCGCTCTTCATGCGTCGCACCGGCGCCCCGAAGAGGTCACTGCGCAGGGCGTAGACAATCGCGAATATGAAGATCCACAGCACCAGCAAGAAGCCGATGCGGAGGATCAGGAGGGTGAGTTCGCTCACAGGCCTCTCCAGAAGTCTTCATCGATGCCCGGGTCCGCCGCTTCTTGCGCGGGCTTCGGGCTCGAGGTGCGTGGGGCGCTGCGTGGCGCGCCTCGGTCGGGTGAGTCTGAAATTCGGGGAGCCGGTCCGGCGCTCGGCGCCGCGCTCGGAAAGTCGGCGGCGGGCGCCTGGGGGTGCTGGCTCGAGTCTTGACGCGGCGCCGGATTCGCGCGTGTCGGGGCCGGGGGTGCCGGGCGCTGCGCGGCCTTCGCTTCACGGCCGGGTACGAGCTGGAATTGCAAGCCCGTCTGGCCGATGGTGATGACGGTGCCGGGAGAGAGCGCGGCTTCGCGGAAGCGCTCGCCGTTAATCTTGGAACCGTTCGTCGAGCCGAGGTCGCGGGCGATGCCGGCGGAGCCGTCCCAGATGAGCTCGAGGTGCTTGCGCGAGGCGGCGTTGTCGGTGATGCGGATGCCGCAATCGCTGCCGCGACCGACCGTGGTGGTGCCGCGGCTCAATTCGTGGCGCGTGCCGTCGACGTCGACGGCGGCGACCCAGTCGACTGCGCCTTCCACGCGAGAGGCGTCGACCTGCAGCACACCGACGGTGATCGAAGCGTCGCTGCGAATCTCGACGTCGGGCTCGCCCAGCAACTGGTAGCTCTGCCGCTTCGCGTGCTTCAGTATGACGCCGCGCAGCTCCTGCCCGAGCGTGCTGCCCAGCTGGTACAAGCGATCGGCATCTTTCTCGGAGACGCGCACGACGAAGCGGTTGGGTGCGAGCACGCGATCGCGGTCGACGACCACCGCGCCGATGTCGAGTTCGCGCTTCAGAGCGGACGCGATCTCGACGGGCTGCACTCCGGAGCGGAACGTGCGGGCGAACGCGCCGTTGACGGCTCGCTCGAGTCCGCGCTCGACGCTATCCAGAATGCCCACGTGCCGTCTCGTCCCTTCGTCTGCCCGGGCGACGCCCGCGGCGGTTTGGTTTAGTTTAGCCCGCTTTGGTGAGTCGGGCTTCGGCTGCTAAGCTAGGGGAGTTGTCTGAGTGGAAGCGCTCAGGAAACGTCTCGCGCGAGTGGCGGAATGGCAGACGCGCTGGCTTCAGGTGCCAGTGCCCGCAAGGGCGTGGGGGTTCAAGTCCCCCCTCGCGCACGAGGGCGGCTTTGTGATTTAGAGCCGTCATTGATTGTGTAATACGAATTGAGCCCGGATCAGGTTGCTGATCCGGGCTCTTTTTTGTTTGGCTGGCGCAGGATTTCGGCAGATTCGGTTTGAGTGGAGCCGTCTTTGTGTTCTTGGCTGAATGCAGAAACGACCAGTAACCCTTTCGGGCTACTGGTCGTTCAGATATTGAGTTAGGGGCCGGGAGTTGTTACTCCCGGGCCAGGTCGGGTGGCAGTATCTGCTCACCGGTTTCGTGGATGGTGGGCTGGTTGTTGCGGGCGAGTCGGTAGCCGTTACTGTCGCGGCGCTTGCGCACTCGCTGCTTGGGCTGACCGTTGTCGTCGAGGGTGTTGAGGTTTGTGATGCCGACGATGATGCGGCGGATGTTGGTGGAGACGGTTGCGATCATGGCGACGAGGTAGTTGTAGGCGAATCCTCGTGCGGGTCGGGAGGCGGCGTTTCCGATGTTCTCGGAGCGGTGGTCTTTGATGAGTCGGTTACTCATTTCGACCTGGTTGCGTTGCCCGTAGGCGCGCAACCATTCGGTCGACATCCAGGGGAACTTTTGGAGGTGCTTGATGACCTTCGCTTCGAGTCCGATCGTCACACTCCCGGTGGGGTTGTCGGTGGTTGACTTCCCGGTGGCGGGGTCGAATGCGAGGTAACTGCGGGGGTTTGGGTATTCGAATCGCTGGTGCCCGTCGGAATCGACCTTGCCTTTTGCCTTCATCCGGTATGCGGCGCGGGCTTCGAAGATCTCGTCACGAGTTTCGGTTGTGTAGGGTTCCCCGGTAGCGGGATCGATCTCACCCTCGGCATGCCAGCGGGAGATCATGATGTAGCTCTCGGGCATACGGTTCACATAGGGCACTCCATCGATGATGATGATGGGCTTTCCGGGCACGGAGCCTTGTGCGCCAAGGTCGTTGCGCTTGTAGTCGTAGACGGTTTCGTAGCGGAGCTTCCGGACTGGTTCCTGGAACTGTTCGGATGCGAGTCCGTTGAAGGCGCGGTCGACGACGACAAGGCCGCGTTCAGCAGTGAATGCGGAGTGCTGTTCGATGGTTGATCGGGCACCGTAAGCGATTTCAGCTGGGCGGTGGAACGAGATTCCCGTGATGAGGGGGAACGGGAAGGCACCATTCTTGGCGTCGATCATGACGGTGGTGTCGAGCTCGTAGCCGGGGAGCGAGTGCTTCTTGTCGCTGCCGTCATGGTCTCCCTCGCGGGTGTACCACTCGCACTGGTAGTCGCCGTTGAGCATGTCGCGCTTCTTCATGCCCTTGCGGATACGTAGGGATCGTTTGGAGTAGTCGTTCGGGTTGATGAATCCTTGGACGCGCATAAAGGTGGAGTCGAGTGCGACGTCTCCTTTGTAGCCGGCCAAGTATTTCTTGGGTAGGAGTTCGATGCTTGCTCGAACGAATAGTCGTGCCATTTCGTGGGCCCGGTCCTCTCGTGTGGGGTCGTACAGGTCTCGTGCGATGGCGTACTGGTCTCCAGTGAGACGTTTTCCGAGTCCCTTGGTGTGGTGCCAGGGGTCGATGGTTTCGAGGATGCGCTGCATGGTGCGCCAAGCGCGGTGGTACCACTCGTCGTAGCTGCATTCGTCGGGGTTGTACCCGAGACGTGAGGCTTGCTCCTTGGTAATGCGATCAAACAGGGAGGCAGCGACCTCCTTATAGCTGTACCCGTTACCCCAGTAAGAATTGAGAAGCAGAGCCATGAGGCCGGCGCGCATGGGGAGGGTCGACTTTCGTCCGGCATTGTTGATGGAGTCCTCGGTGTGCCAAGCCTCGAGACGCGGGATGATGCCCGACGCGTCAATGACATGCAGGAACTTCGAGAAGAGAACGTTGGGCATGTCACTCTTGCGCGAGCGGGCCCGACGGAGATCGTTGACTCCAACGCCAAAGACTTCCTCGAGAGCGGCGTCAGCTGCAGTGGTGTCGCGCATTAGTTTGCCTCTCCGCGAAGTACGGACACGTAGTCGGAGTCCGACAGGAGTTCGCAGTGTGCGAGGAGGCGTGCGAGGTGTTCCATCTTCCGGAACCCGGCGGCGTAGAAGAGGTCTTTCATGGGGGTGCGGTTGTTGAGGTGCCACACGAGCCAGGTGTTCCGGAGGCGGTCACTTCGAGGACCTTTCCCTTCAGCGTTCTCGACGAACGTGGAGAGGAGGTTCGAGTGGTCTTTCCGCATGATCTCGCCCCAGAGGACCTGATCTTTAGGGCAGTTTTCGAGGAGGGAGAGGATCCAGGAATCCCATTCCGGGGTGACGGGCACTCGTCGCGGGTTTGTTCCGGGAACGTTCACGATGATCCCGGCCGGGGTGACTTCGATGTGTGTGGGAGTGATCAGGGCAACCTCGCGGGAGGTGAGACCGGCACCAGCACAGAATGCGAGCATCGCGATGCCTCGGCGGCGTTTCTTGGGAATGCTCTGGTTCGCAGCCCACGACCGGAACTGTGTCATCTCGGTCGCGGTGTACGGCGCGACGGTGCTTTTGCGGTTTTGCGGGGTGTACTCGTAGGGGTGCTCGTCCGGGCAGAGGAGTTTGCTGACACGGTTGAGGTGGGCGCGGTAGTTCCGGCGGATGCCTTCAGCGAGGTGGGAGTTCGCGTCGGTGACGTACAGGTCGATCATTTGACGGGACCAGATGATGCGGCCGTCGAGTGGGAGGTGCTTTACGGTGATGACCCACTCCACATACTTCGCTGTTGTGGACTGGACGAGGCCGGCGGCGTAGGGAAGTTGGGGTGCGGTAAGGACGACGGCGTCTTCTACGAATTGCTGGATCCGGCCCCACATTTCGGGGCTCACGTCTGGTTTCCGGGTGCGCATGTACGTCATCACCTCCTCGGGGAAGTCGTAGTAGCCGATCTCGCGCAACGCTTTTGCGGTCTTCGAGGTTGCCCGGCGGAACGAGCCGAGGTTGTCAAGAAGGTGCGCGGCGTATTCCGTGGTCTTCGGGTGCGGAGTGAAGATCAGGTGCTCGCACTCGGGGGTATCTCCCGAACGGTTCCGGTGATTAAAGGGTGTGCGGGCTGCATTCGATTTTTCGCTCATACCCATATGAGTGCGGCGCGAATAGCATCTGCCGCGCAAATCACCGAGACGTGTGTCGACACCGTGAATGCGGTGCATTCTGTGACAGGGTAGTAAGCGGACAGAGAACTTTTTGGAGGTTAGTTGTGGTGCGCCGACCCAGTGGGACGGGTGCGTCTTTCGTGCCCAGAAACGTCTTCGCGGACCGGCTTCGGTTTGGGAATCTTGCGAAGTGGTTGTCTCCGGCAGAGGGGGCGGATCCGCGTCATGTCGATGGAGCCCAGTTGCAGCATCTGGTGATGGTACTCCTGGATGAGTACTCTGTTGAAGAGTCCGTATCGACGGCAGCGCTTGCGCGTTCGGTTGGGATGAGTGGAGACAAACTGTACCGATTGAAACGCGGCGAGACGCTCCTCCCCGTCACCGATATGCTCGCATTCGCCCGCCTCGTACCCGAGGTCAGAGCTGGGGTTGAATGGTACTTCGGACCCGATCGAACAGTCACCCCGGGCGACCGGCTGCCAGAGTTCCAAAAGGACAGCTGGACGGTGTGACCGATGATCGGGACAGGAGCAGACCAACGGTTTCATAGCTCTTCGTCCCGCATTTGCGCCGGTGTCCCGGTCGCGTTACTCGTTCGCACGACCATCCCGTCAACCTGCCGGAGTCCGCTCGTGAACGGGACCCTCACGTTCTGGTGCAGGAGGAACCGCACGGCCGCTTCAGGAGACGACAACACCTCGTGCACCAACTCACCCGAGGGTTGTCGTTTCAGGGTTGGTGCGAGGAGCTGGTTGATTGTCGCGTCTTGCAGCATGTCTTCATCGACGACTTCGAACCGCAGATGGATCGTGCACACAATTTCATGCGACATGACGAGTCTCCTTACTTATATGCAGCACGGACGAGCCGGCGCGAGAGACGAGCGCAGGTGTGCGGAGTGGTCCTGGAATCCTGAGCGCCTCACGCGAGTTCTCGAGTCCGAGTGCCATGCGAATGAGGGTCGGGTAGCTCATGAGGTCGACCCTGTTGGTGTGCTGGTCACCGCTTTGGTCTCGACGACTAGGTCCACGACCGGGTCCAGCCCGGTCGAGAACTTGGGCCTCACGGTCTGCAGCAAGAGGTACCGGACCGCCGCCTCCGGTGACGCGAGAACTCGGCTCACGAGCACTTCTGATGGTGCGCGGTGCGGAACCCGGCACATCATCTGCTCCAACACAGTCGCGTACAGGGATCCCTCGTCGAGCACTTCGAGTCGGGTCGTCATGGTGCAAGCAATCTCAATTGACATGGTGGTTCTTCCTTTCCTAGTTCCGGGATTCGGGGTCGCCGAGATGGACTCGGCGGACTGTGTGAGCATCCGGCAAGGGTGCACCGGTGAGGAACCCGATCCCAATCTCGGCCGCCTCTTCCGCAGTGAAGAGCTCGTCCGTCAGGCACGTCGGCACCCAGAACCGACACTCGGGCGACATCACATGTGTGGTGACGTTCTGGTCATGGGTGCGGGCGAGCATCCCAATCGATGTCTGCGTGGCAACCTCGAGAAGGCAGGCTTCTGCGGTGCCAAGTACCTGAAACCATGCAGAGTTGTCACCATTCATCACGACCGTCCACGGCCAACCCGCTCCATCGATTGCACGCACCAGCATGCGAACTTCCGCGATGCCACCAGTGACGGGTTGCTTAGACCGGGTCAGGTGTTCGGCACGCCACGACCAGCTCGGCACTTCCCAGGGCGCCAGTATGAAAGTCGGCGACAAGTCGTGGACATCGTCAAACAGTGTTCGCGGCGGGGCTGCATGTTCCAGCAGCGCGCTTTTGGGGTCTCGTGTCGTGTTCATGTCCGGCACGCTAAAACGCGAACACGGGTCACAGCCAACACTTCCCGCTTACAGCCCCGACACTTCCCGATTGGGACTGCTGCACGGATAGGTGACAGTTCCTAGTCACGCCGCCAGTGCGACGGTCGTGTTCATGATGGTCTCGAACTCGATGGGCGTCAAGCGCCCCAGACGGGCCTGGCGACGTCGG